>NZ_JAAVJS010000167.1:0-498 GCF_012037625.1 Tamlana crocina | reverse complement strand
CGTTCTAAAACTGTAAGCCCCGTGTTTTTCTTCGATTTGGGAATCGATGCTAAGCACCTTTTGAACTAGTGAATATTGCAACAAGCGATTATAAACACCATCCGCCTTTTTTTGTCGATAGAGGTTGTCCACAGAGCTATTGCCGAGCCATAGTGCCTTTTCCAAGTTCTTTTCATAATTGCTTGCATCGATGTTGTAGAAATAATTGTGAAAAAGCTGTAAATGAGCCAAGGCTTCAACTTTATAGTTTTCCTTTTGAGTAACAAGTTTTAATGGAATGATACTTCCATCGGTATTGATGGCAAAAGCATTGTTCAAGGCCTTTTTATTAATGTTATATGCCATCCAAACGGCAAAGAAGCTGGATAATGAGGAACAGATGATGACGGCCAAGACGATAAACCTATTTATTCTAAGGACGGCGTAAATATTTTTATAAGGTGTTTTCATTGTATTAGTTTTAGGCAGTAAATAATTTCAGGGTAAATGAAGTAGCGC
>NZ_JAAVJS010000166.1:0-499 GCF_012037625.1 Tamlana crocina | reverse complement strand
AGACAGGGTACTAAAGAAATTGATGAAGTGTCTTCGCGTATGTAATAATTCTGAAATTTCCCAAAATGAAGCTGGACAATGGGAGATGACCGGAGCTCCCACAGAGGCAGCCCTGCTCAGCTTAAGCATGAAAGCAGGCTTAAAGGATTTTAAATTCGAGCGCCTGGACATTATTCCCTTTGAATCTGAACCTAAATTTATGGCCACCTTAGATCGAATAAATGATAATACTCTGGTCTGTATGACAGGTGCTCCCGAAAGGCTTCTGGAAAAATGTTCATTTCAATATACCGCAGAAGGGAAAAAGGAAATAGACAGAGCCTTGTGGAAAGAAAAACTGGATACTACAGCTTCTAAAGGTCAACGCATCCTGGGGGCTGCCTTTAGACCTGCAGAAGAAGATGAACATTCGATTGAATTACCTCTTGATAAACCAAATTTTATTTTTCTTGGGATTATTGGAATCATTGATCCTCCCAGGGAAGAAGTGATCGAAGCC
>NZ_JAAVJS010000165.1:0-499 GCF_012037625.1 Tamlana crocina | reverse complement strand
ATTCACGATCCCATCAGATGCGGCAAAAAAGGCAAGGATGTGCTTGATGAAATATCTTTCATCAGACGTTAATTTATGGTTCCAGTCGGTAAGGTCCTGGTGCAGGTCAATTTCTTCTGCAGTCCAGAAACTTGCCTCCATTTTCTTGTACCAATCCCAGATGTCGTGATGTTTAATGGGGAAGATCACGAATCTGTCCTTGTTCTCCTGCAAAATGGGTTCTAACTGAGCCATAATCTTTGTAGTTTGGTTGGTGTTAATGGTTCTAACAAATATTGGGAATTATGTAAGAGTTTCTCCTACAGCGACTGAAAGCTTTTCAACAAAGTTTTCAACATGACAAATAAAATTTGTTGCTGAATTTTTGTTAAACTCCGTGATTAGATGTTTATAAATGAGGTACTTAGTTCCTGTTAAAAGAATTAAGAACAGGGATTCGGCCTCCGGATTTTTTACCAGTTAACAATGCTCAAAAAGGGCATTTTTAAAGACTTATATT
>NZ_JAAVJS010000164.1:0-499 GCF_012037625.1 Tamlana crocina | reverse complement strand
ATATCACTACAGTTATTGAACAGGCAAGGGAAATTGAGCAAGTCAATGAAAGATACCAGCTTGCAGCTACAGCAACTCAGGATCTTATTTACGACTGGGATTTGACGAGTGACGAAGTAACCCGCTTCCACAGGGGCCTAAAAGAACTCTTTGGTTATCCTGCAGATGTCCTCAACAAAAAAGATTTTTGGAAGAAGAATATTCATCCAGAGGACGAACCTATTGAAAGAAAGAAACTTAGAGATGCTATAGGCAATCCACATGAAGACTTTATTAAAACCGAATATCGCTTTAAGAAAGCCGACGGCAGCTATGCCCGGGTGGTGGACAGAGGCTATATTTTGCGTGACCACACAGGAAAAGCTCAGCGCCTTATAGGTGCTACAAGTGACATCTCTGAACTTACCGAAAAGCGGGAGGCATTAAAAGTTGCTAACAAGCGTTTCAGAATGGCCATGAAAGCAACCAATGAGATGATTTGGGACTGGGAAATAGCCAC
>NZ_JAAVJS010000163.1:0-500 GCF_012037625.1 Tamlana crocina | reverse complement strand
CGTTGGGGAGATTTCTTTTCTGTAGGAGCTTCGTGGGTCATTTCCGATGAAATTTTCCTTCAAGATAATGAGTATCTTACCTATCTTAAACTTAAAGGCTCCTATGGAGAATTGGGTAATAACAGAGGGATAGGCTACTTCCCTTATGTTCAAGCCTTTAATACCGGTTGGAACCAGGGAACCAATACAGGGGTTCTTTTAGGAGGAGTTACAGATCCAAATTTAACCTGGGAAACTTCTCAGATAACTAACATAGGTCTTGATTTTGCCTTTTTAAATAACAGGATTGAAGGATCTGTAGAATGGTTTGATAAAGAATCTGTAGATCTACTGTATGATCAACCGCTTCCAATGTCTACCGGGAACGATGCTATTACCACCAACGTTGGTAGTATTGCTAACCAGGGATGGGAATTTATGATTAGAACCAGAAATATTGTTTCCAGAGATTTTACCTGGACTACCATGTTCAACTTTGATATGGTTGACAATGAAATCAC
>NZ_JAAVJS010000162.1:0-500 GCF_012037625.1 Tamlana crocina | reverse complement strand
ACTGTTGAGGGTCACACCTCCGGGGGTTCGAATCCCTCTTTCTCCGCAAAGAAAACCCGCAACGAAAGTTGCGGGTTTTTTGCATTTCAGAAGTCTAAGAAAGCTCGCTTTCGAAAGACGGATGAAATGCAAAAACAGCACTGCGATAGCAGGGCGTGGTTTTCTTTGCAGGTTCCTCCCTTAGGATCAACGCAGTTAATCCCTCTTTCTCCGCAGACTTTAAATGCTTCCCATTTTTTGGGAAGCATTTTGTTTTTAAGGAAGGTTCAAGCGGAGTTTGAAAACCTGAATTAAAAGAAAATGCTTACAGGCGCAGCCTGAAGCATTTAAAGGATGCAAGGCTCTCCTTCTTCGGATCACCTTTTGGTAATTCCTCTTGCTGGTTAGAGACAAATTTAATTTAATAAATGAATTTAATGTACAATTAAATTTTTCTCCTGCTATGGTGACCTCAATTAGTAATACCAGGTGCCGGCAATGGGATCTGAGGGGACTTCTTC
>NZ_JAAVJS010000161.1:0-503 GCF_012037625.1 Tamlana crocina | reverse complement strand
ACATAATTTAACACGGGCTGCTGCTCAAGTGCATTAAACTCTTTAACGAAAAAAAAGAAGGTATATTTCTATACCTTCTTAAGTTTTATTGAGTGAAACTTTTTATTTAATGAATTCGATCTGGTTGGCCGCCTTTTCGTGTTTACTGTCAAAAAAGCCCTGCTCATTCATCCATTCGTCACTAAAGACCTTACTCATATATCGGGAACCATGATCGGGAAAGATAACCACCACCTTGCTGTTCTTGTTAAATTCTCCTTCTTCGGCCAGTTGACGGGTACCCTGTAGTGCAGCTCCGCTGGTGTAACCTACAAAAAGACCTTCGGTTAATGCCAGCTGCCTGGCAGCATGAGCACTATCCTCATCACTTACCTTCACAAACTTGTCAATAGATTCAAAGTCGGTCGCAGTAGGGATCAGGTTTTTTCCAAGACCTTCGATGCGGTAAGGATAGATTTCCGCAGCATCAAATTCTTTGGTTTCATGGTATTTTTTAAGAACAG
>NZ_JAAVJS010000160.1:0-503 GCF_012037625.1 Tamlana crocina | reverse complement strand
CCTGGTACAGGCGGTTCGATTCCTCATAAGTCAGGGACGGATTATTGCTTTCCAAGGTATCCAGCAAGACAACAGTTTCGATGGGCTGCATATTTGGGTAGTCTACCATTTGGGCCTTTATTTCGGCAAACCTAAAACCGTAGAGTTCTTTGATAGCAAAGATCTCCAATACCTTAATAATATCTCCATTGGCAATAAATCCTGCTTCACTATTTGGCTTTACCCAAAAATAGTTGTTCTTGACTACCATAAGGTAATCTCCGGAAGAGATCTCCTCTTCCTGAAAAAGGATGCGGTTCCTTATCTGTTGGTTATACAGATTTGCTCTTTTATTTGACCTTACTATAATAGTAGTATCTTCATGGCCGAGATTACGGTAGGAATCTTCAATAGCTTCCATAATCTCGTAGCCATCTACCAGCCTTATTACATCCTTTTTCTGGCTCAGCTCAAAACTGAAGGATTCATAGAACTCTTCCCTAAGCGCTTCTCTTATCAAAGTA
>NZ_JAAVJS010000159.1:0-504 GCF_012037625.1 Tamlana crocina | reverse complement strand
ACCTGTTGGTAAACCACATTATTTTGAAAGTTTCTATTCCCCTTCAGCAAACGCATGGCTTCCTCATAATTTTTGGAAGTGATAAATGAATTGACCAGCAGTTCATTGATTTCATCTTTTGCCGGAGAATTGGGATATGCCTCTAAATAATCCATCAACACCTGCGGAGTGCTGGCATAGCTGTTTCCAATTTCATAACTGAGTTTTGCATAGTTCAAAGCAGCATCGGCTTTAATTTCTGCATTGAAATCCATTTCACTGGCATTCTTAAAAGCGTTAAGTGCCTGCTGTTTTTTGTCTGTTTTGAGGTATGACTGTGCAAGGTGATAGTAGGCATTTTGTGCTACCGCATTGGAACCGCCAATGATCTTATTGAATTCTGAAATTGCAGCCTCATAATCTTCCTGCTGAAAGTAAGCGTACCCGAGCTGATAATAATCGGTATTGTTCCACTTTCCACGCTCGCCCTGGTATTCCTTTAAATAAGGTATAGCCTCTTCATAT
>NZ_JAAVJS010000158.1:0-505 GCF_012037625.1 Tamlana crocina | reverse complement strand
CTTCCCCTCAACCGGGGAAGCGGCTTTTTTATAAGTTAGAAGTACGAATGTAGAAATACAAAAGTAGAAATACGAAGGTAGAAATACGAATAGAGGTTAGAAGTTTAACTCTGATTCTTACCACTTAAATATCGGGGATCCAATTTTGAACCTTAAATTCTGAATCCTTAAATCCCAAACTTGAACCTTGTACCTTGAACTTTAAACCTTAGGCCTCCGTAGGCGATACGGGCTGCAGTAGATTCCTGAAGATCGTGTTGAAAAATTGCGGAATATCATAGGGTTTATTAATAATATCGTTCATTCCGGCTTTTAGTATCTCTTCCCGCATCTCCCCTACCTCAACAGCCGTTAAGGCAATCACCGGAAGATGTGCATCAAATTCTCTTATTTTCATGGTTGTTTCCATTCCATTCATTCCCGGCATGTTCACGTCCATTAACACGATATCCAGCTGCTGGACTCTTATAATGTCTAGCGCTTCTTCCCCACTCGCAGCTAAATA
>NZ_JAAVJS010000016.1:0-89509 GCF_012037625.1 Tamlana crocina | reverse complement strand
CAGCGGAATCCTTTAATGCCAAAATTAAAGCGTTTAGAATGCAACTTAGAGGTGTAAGAAATAAAGAGTTCTTCCTGTTCAGATTAACTCAAGTTTATGCTTAGTCCCCAACTTTTGTACTTGATCCTGCTTCACTGCGCTCGCAATGACATTTCAAAAGGTATAAAAACAAAAAATCCCAAAACAAATGTTTCGGGATTTTTTTGTGGTACCTCCAGGAATCGAACCAGGGACACAAGGATTTTCAGTCCTTTGCTCTACCAACTGAGCTAAGGTACCTCGCAAAGCGGTTGCAAATATAAAATCATTTTTACTTTTCCCCAAAATAAATTGAGAAAAAATATCTCAAAAAATCTATTTTTTTGAATAGGTTTCGGTAACCTATTCAAGTTTAGTGTAATAAAAATTGAATATACCTAAAAATTGTTGGTTGTTTTGTAAATTTACCGATTTTTAGAATTAAAATGAACTTAATTATAGATGTAGGGAATTCGTTTGTAAAGCTGGCCGTTTTTCAGGGTGATACCTTAAAGTTCAAAAAGTCGGTTGAATTAGAGACGATATTAGACGAAATAAAGGAATTGAAACAAAACTTTCCTATTAAGCGTGCTATTGTGTCTTCCGTTGGTAAACTCAACGCTTATGATGCCGAGCAAATAGCCAAGCATTTCAGGGTGCTGGTTTTAAATTCAGAAACCAATTTGCCATTCACTAATCTGTATCAAACCCCAAAAACGTTGGGAGTAGACAGAATAGCTTTGGTGAGCGGGGCTGCAGGGCAATTTCCAAATGAAGATGTACTGATTATCGATGCAGGAACTTGCATTACCTACGATTTTATAAACTCAGAAAATGAATATTTGGGAGGCGCCATTTCGCCCGGTGTACGTATGCGCTACGAAGCTTTGAATAATTTAACGGCCAATTTACCGTTATTGGATACAGAGCAGCCAAAGCACATCATTGGCGGTTCTACACAGCAATCCATCCACTCTGGTGTGGTGCACGGTATTTTAAATGAAATAGATGGAGCGGTACAAGCATATCGCCTTAAATATCCAGATTTAACAGTTATTTTAACAGGAGGCGACACTAATTTTTTGTCTAAGCAATTAAAAAGTAGCATATTTGCCAATCCTAATTTTCTTTTAGAGGGATTAAACTATATTTTACAATTTAACTCGAACGAATGATTAAAAAACTTGTATTAGTTTTTGTTTTAGTATTTTCAATTTACAGTTACGGGCAAGAAGGTACGGCTTCACCTTATTCTTTTTATGGTATTGGTAACCTTAAATTTAAGGGAACTGTTGAAAACCGCAGTATGGGTGGATTGAGCATCTATACCGATAGTATTCACGTTAATTTACGAAATCCATCGTCTTACGCAGGCGATAATGTGGGCATCTATCCTTTTGGAGGGGAAACCCGCCCGGTTAAGTTTACCGTTGGAGGGTCATATTCTAGCCGCGATCTGAAAAGCGATTCGGGTACTGCCGAAGCGTCTTCTGCAACCTTCGATTATTTAGCTATGTCGGTGCCTTTGGGGAAATTCGGGTTCGGTTTTGGCTTGTTGCCCTACACTTCCGTAGGCTATAAATTGGAATCGTTGAATGATAATGAAGATATTCAAAACAGATTTCAGGGCGAGGGTGGTGTCAATAAAGTATTTTTAGGTTTAGGTTACCAGATTGCCAAAGGCGTAACGGCAGGTATCGACGTGCATTATAACTTCGGAAACATACAAAATAGTGTTTTAACCTATCAGTACGATAACGGTGTGCCCGTGCAATACCAATCCAGTGAGCGCAATCGATCAGACTTAAGTGGGCTTAACGTTAACTTGGGCATATCTTACAAGGCCATGCTAAAAGATGGTCTTGAATTGGTAACCAGTGCAACCTTTACGCCAGAAAGTAAATTAGTATCGAAGAACGAAAGGTCTATTTCTACGGTTCTGGTGTCTTCAGATGGGCAAGAGTCTGTGGTTAATATTGTTGAAACTGATTTGGAAGCCTTGGGGCTTGAGGAAACCGATTTGGTAATGCCATCTAAGTTGGCCTTTGGGGCCGGTATCGGAAAACCCAGAAAATGGTTTGTAGGTGCCGAAACGACTTTCCAAAAAACAAGCCGTTTTTCAAATGATTTATATTCAACTAGTTCAACAACATATGAGGATGCTTATTCGTTCTCATTGGGAGGGTTTTATATCCCCGATTACGGATCGTTCGATAGCTATTGGAAACGCATCGTTTACCGAGCCGGTTTAAGAAACGAGGAAACCGGATTGAACATCAATAATGAATCAATAAAGGAGTTTGGCATATCTTTTGGTATAGGATTACCAGTGGGAGACGCCAGATTACTGTCTAACGCCAATTTAGGGGTCGAATTCGGAAAAAGAGGAACAACAAATGGCAATTTAATACAAGAGAATTTTATTAATTTCCAATTAAGTTTATCTTTGAACGATCGATGGTTCCAAAAAAGAAAATATGATTAAAAGAACAAAATTATTACCATGAAAACTAAAATTACATTATTAGCACTTTTGTTTATTGGATTGAACTTGGGTTTTGCGCAGCAAGATGAAGAATGCATGACCAAGCTTTCCATTTTCCACGAATATACCAAAGCAAAAAATTATGATGCCGCTTACGAACCATGGATGGCCGTAAGAAACAAATGCCCTAAATTCAACAACGCCATTTATGTAGATGGCGAGAAAATATTGGAGCATAAAATTGATAATTCTACTGGAGCTGAAAAGGTTGGCTTTATTAACGACCTTTTAAAATTGTGGGAACAAAGAGCCGAGCATTTTGCGAGCAAAACCCCAAAAGGTGAATATGCGGCGAAAGCTTGCCAATTAATGTACGATAACCAAAAAGAGTTAGGTAAAACCAAAGAAGAACTTTATGAGTGTTTCGATAATGCCTATAAATTAGATAAAGAAACGTTTACAAACCCAAAAAGTATTTATACGTATTTCTCTTTAATGGTTGATTTGTACGATGCCGACAAAAAACCAGCAGCGGAATTGTTCAGCAAATACGATGATATTGTAGATAAAATTGAAGGTGAAGTAAAAAACTACTCTGAAAAGTTAAACAAACTTATTGAAAAAGATTCAACCGGTGCTTCCTATACAAGTAAAGAAAAAAACTATAAAAGATATTACGAAAACTATTTGAAAAATTATGATTTGATTTCAGGCAATGTTGACGCTAAATTAGGAACTCGGGCAAATTGTGAAAACTTAATACCTTTATACGAAAAGAGTTTTGAGGCCAACAAAGATAATGTGGCTTGGTTACAAGGTGCTATGAATCTAATGTACCAAAAAGAATGTACCGATGACCCCATGTTTGTTAAAATAGTTGAGCAAAAAAATTCGCTTGCTCCAGATGCAAGCACAGCATTTTATGTAGGATTACTTAAAGATAAAGAAGGGAAAACCAATGAAGCGATTGATTTCTTCGAGCAGGCTATTAGCTTAGAAACCGATAGTTTTAAAAAATCGAAATTATATTATAAAATAGCTACTAAACTAAAAGCTAAAGGTAGCTATGGTAAAGCCAGAAATTACTACCGCCAAGCTTTAAAGCTTAACCCATCAAATGGTCGTCCGTATTTAGCTATTGCAGCCATGTATGCAGCTAGTGCCAACAACTGTGGTGAAACAACATTCGATAAAAGAGCGGTTTATTGGTTAGCAGCTCAAGAAGCGAAAAAAGCATCAAGAGTAGACCCAACATTATCAAAGGCAGCAGCACAATCTGCAGCAAACTACGAAGCTAAAGCACCTTCAAAATCAGATGTGTTTAGTTCGGGTAGATCAGGTGAAACCATCAGCATTGGTTGTTGGATTGGGGCTTCTGTTAAGGTGCCAAGTATTTAATGAATACAAAAGTTTTAAATAACATATTAAGCATAGTCACAATATTTATTGTGGCTATGTTTTTTTCATGTAATAACAACTTAGATCGGGTTCAAAAATTGGGCATTTCGGAAAACGAACCCATTGGAGTAGATTATAACATGAATGTAAAATATACCGATTCGGGTAGGGTTACCGCCAACTTGATCAGCACCAAAATGTTGGATTATACCAACCGCGATTTCCCTTTTAGGGAATTTGTTGATGGTGCTACACTTTACGTTTACGACAAAGACAATAAAAAGAGTACCGTTGTAGCCGATCGAGCCGTTGTTTATGAAAAAACTGGCATAATTGATATGCGAAGCAACGTGGTGATCACCACACACGACAACAGTGTGTTAAAAACCGATCAGCTTTACTACGACCAAAAAAAAGAATGGCTGTTTACCAACTTTCCGGTAGAGTTTCAAACAGAACAAGACCTTATTAAAGGTAACGGCTTCGATTCCAATTCAAAATTCACAAACGCCGAAGTGCTTGAGGTAACGGGCATCATCACATTGGAAGAATAAACCTGTAATCTCCAATTTTTTGAAAATTGAGTTCCAAAAGGTATTTGGTTTCAATTTTATTTATCTTTATACCAAATTATTCAACTATGAAATGAGCCATAACAATTAAGTTGGTGCCAACCGAAATGTTTAATGGCGAATTACATCTGACCAATTAAAAACAAATAAAAATAAACAGATGAAAATTGCTAAGATTTTTCAATATGCCTATCTGGTTTTTGCCGTACTGTTCCTTTACGATGCCATTTCTAAATGGAACGATGGAACGCACGGTGCCTATGTGTCGTTAGCTTTAGCTGGATTGGCAGTGTTCATATTTTTCTTTAGAAGACGTTTTAGGAAAAAATATGAGAATAAAGGCGGTTCAAAATAAATGAGCATTTATGTCATCATAATTATAGTGTCGCTTATCCTGTCGGCCTTTTTTTCGGGGATGGAAATCGCTTATGTGTCTTCCAATAAGATCCACATCGAAATTGAAAAAAAACAGGATGGTTTGTTGGCCAAAGCATTGAGGAAACTTACCGCACGTCCGTCAAAATTCATAACAACCATGCTTATTGGAAACAACATAGCATTGGTGGTTTACGGATTTTTTATGGGCGATGTTTTGGTGAATTGGTTTCAGTCGATGTTGCCAACTAATAGTGGCTTTTTAAATTATTTGCTAACCGATTTAAGTCTGTTTTCGCAAACCGTGCTTTCCACGTTGGTGATTTTGATTACTGCCGAATTCCTGCCCAAAGTATTCTTTCAAATTTATGCCAATACACTAATTAAAGCACTGGCCATTCCGGCATACTTTTTTTATGTGATATTTACGTTGATTTCAGAATTTATCATTTGGATTTCAGATATTATTCTAAAAACCTTTTTCAAAACCGAAGGCGATCAAATTCAATTGGCATTTACAAAAGTGGAGCTGGGCAACTATATCAGCGAGCAAATGGAATCGGTGGAGGCACACGACGATGTGGATAGCGAGATCCAGATTTTTCAAAATGCGTTGGAGTTTTCAGAAGTAAAAGCCCGCGAGGTAATGATTCCCCGTACCGAAATTATTGCTGTGGAAATCAACGATACTGTAAAAAATCTCAACACGCTTTTTACCGAAACCGGACGCACCAAAATATTGGTTTACAAAGATACTATTGACGATATTTTGGGCTACGTGCATTCGTTCGAATTGTTCAAAAAAGCCCAAACCATCAAAGAAATGCTTACCCCAGTGGAGTTTGTTCCCGAAACGGTGCTTATAAAAGATGTGCTGAGCGTGCTCACCAAAAAGCGGCGCAGTATTGCTGTGGTTTTAGATGAATACGGTGGTACTTCGGGTATTATGACGGTCGAGGATATTATCGAGGAGCTGTTCGGCGAAATTGAAGACGAGCACGATTCCGACGATTCCATTGAAGAAAAACTGGATGACGATACCTATAATTTTTCCGCCAGATTGGAGGTTGATTACATCAACGAAGCTTACAAAGTTAACCTTCCAGAAAGTGAAAATTACGAAACTCTTGGCGGGTTGATTGTAAACTATACCGAAGAAATTCCCGCACAAAACGAGGTGGTGAAAATTGATAAGTTTCAGTTTACTATTTTGGCCGTTTCGAACACTAAAATAGATTTGGTGGAACTGAAAGTGCAGGACGACGATTAAAAAAGTGTCCCTGTTCCGTCTATCGCTTCTTTGTAAACTTCACAATAAATAAATATCCCTTTTATTATTAAATAGAAAATGGTATTTTCGCGCACGATATTTTTGTCGGTTATTGCATAATTGACACCAACTTAACAACAAATCCCAGCTTTGGGTAATTAAATTTAATTTACAAATGGCAGTTTTAAATAAGATAAGACAACGTTCACTATTCTTAATCCTAATCATAGCATTGGCGCTATTTTCTTTCGTATTGGCAGATTTGTTTAGAAACAGTGAAGCCCTTACATCGAAATCGCAAAACGTTGTGGCAACCATAAACGGAAAAGATATTACCCGCGAAGACTTTTTGCAAAAAGTAGAGGCCGCGCAACGTCAAGCTGGACCAAATGCAACCAACACGCAGGTAATGAACCGCGTTTGGGAGCAGGAAGTACGCCAGGCCGTTATGGAAACGCAATTTGAAGAGTTGGGTATTACGGTTGAAAAAGACCAAATCCGCGATTTATTGAAAACAGCCTTATCGTCAAGTCCTGAGTTTTTGAACGAAGCTGGAATGTTCGACGAAAATAAATTGAACGAATACATTGCCAATTTAAAGGAAACTAGTGCTGCCGGTTACCAAAGTTGGATCAACTACGAAAAGCAATTGTCTTTAAACGCTTTAAACCAAAACTACTTTAACATGGTTAAGGCTGGTTTAACAGGTACTTTGGCCGAAGGTGAGTTGGAGCACAAACTGGAAGGAAACAAAGTAGATATTAAATATGTTCAGGTGGCTTACAGTACGATTGCTGATAGCACGGTGCAGGTTTCAAAATCGGATATTTCAAACTATATTAACGATAACAAAAAGCAATTTGAAGTTGAGGAATCGAGAGATATCCGTTACGTAAAGTTCGAAGAAGTTGCTTCGGTTGAAGATGAAGCGGCGATTAAAGCGGAATTGGAAACGTATATTAACGGAAGGTTGGTTGATGAAAGAGGCAGAAAAGATACTATTGTAGCTTTTGCGCAAGTAAAAGACAATGAAGAATATATCAATGCGATTGCGTCTTCAGATATTAAGTTCGATGACCGTTTCGTATTCAAATCGAGCTTGCCAACCGAGTTTGCTGATGATATTTACAACCTTAACGAAGGTGAGGTGTATGGGCCATACAAACACGATGGATATTTTAAAGTATCAAAAGTGTTGGCCGTTAAGCAAATTCCAGATTCTGCTAAGGTGCGTCACATTTTAATTCCTTTCATTGGTGCGCAAAGTGCCCAGCCTGATGTAACGCAAACCGAAGTAGAAGCAAAAGCAACAGCTGATAGTTTATTGACCGTTTTAAAAAGCAACCGTTCTAAGTTTGAAGATTTTGTTACTGAGTTTTCTTCAGATCAAGGTAGTGTTAACAATGGAGGTCGTTACGATTGGCACCCATACAACACGATGGTTCCTGAATTTAATGATTTTGAATTCGAAGGAAAAACAGGCGATTTGGGCGTTGTAAAAACCATTTTCGGTTTCCATATTATTGAAATCGAAGGACAAAAAGATAAAAAGAAAGCCGTACAAGTAGGTACTATTGCCAGAACAATTGAGCCTTCTGAAACTACAAGCAACAAAGTGTTTAGAGATGCCTCAAACTTCGAGATTGAAGCAGGAAAAGGTGATTTCGAAGCTGTTGCCAAAGAAAAGAACTTTACCGTTCGTCCAGTAAACAGCATCAAGGCTTTAGATGAAAGCATGCCTGGTGTTGGTAACCAGCGTCCTATTGTGCGTTGGGCATTTAATGGAGATTCTGAAACAGGCGATATCAAGCGTTTCAATGTACCAGGCGGATATGTTATCGCACAATTGGTAGCCAAGCACGAGGCGGGGTTAATGTCGGTTGAAGATGCTACTGCACGTGTGTTGCCAATCATCAAAAAAGAGAAAAAAGCTGAAATTATTAGAGACCGTATTTCGGCGAGTACTTTAGAAGATTTAGCTGCCGCTGAAAAAACAACCGTAAGAACCGCTAATGGTGTGAATATGAAAAGCCCAACCATTTCGGGTGCTGGTCGTGAGCCATTGGTAGTTGGTGCTGCATTCGGATTGGAAGAAGGTGAAACCTCGAATTTAATTGATGGAGCAAATGGAGTTTATATGATTCAGGTAGTTAAGAAGACACCAGCTGTGGAATTGGATAATTACCAGGCAGCTGCCAACAGGGTTGAGATTCAAAAATCGAGCGCTGCAAACTCAAGAGTTTATAATGCATTAAAAGAAGCTGCCGATATTGAAGATAACCGTGTTAAAATTCAAATTCAGTAAAGGTAGTTTTAAATAATATTAGTATATCAACAAAAAGCTCCGCATCGCGGAGCTTTTTGTTTTTCATACGTGTTCATTGTCATTTCGAACGAAGAGAGAAATCACATTCCGTTTTAAATCAACTAGATTTAAAGTATATGAATGATTTTAATAGAAAAAGTTCAATCACAAAACCATTTCCGAGTAGGGAATAACCGTATCAAACCCTTTTTGTTTAAAATATTCGGTTGGATTGCTTTTTGAAGTCACCAAGACAAAATCGCCGCCCCAAGCACCAAGGCTTTTCACAGCGCCTTCAAAATCATTAAAAAGTAATCGCTTTACAGTAGTTTGATTGGTCATTTTACTGATAATATTCTCATGTGAGTAGAGCAGGACTTCAAAATCTTCAAGGTTTTCTACCGAAAGCATTTTTCTGGTGATGCTATTCAAATCTGTAATCAATGCGGTAGAATTCCCTTTATTGGCATGGTAGTGTTTTATGCCATCACGACTATTTTGTTTTTGATTTAAATAGACGAAGTACAATTGTTCCTTAAAAGTAGGACAGAAATTAACTTGTTCAACTCTGGGTTTTCCGTCTATAAGTTGATAGCTAATGGGGCTATTGTTTTGTGCACAGGCAATATCGTAGCCACTGCCACCAAAGGTGTTTTCTAAAAGTTGAAAAGGGTCTACACCCGCCCATTGAGCGAGATTATTGATTAAGGTAGAGGAAGTCCCCAAGCCCCAATGCCTCGGAAAATCTAGTGTCGTGGTGATTTTAAAACCGTTGGATGAATTTAAAAATTTTGGATTTAGCGTTTTGGCTGCGTTTAAAATTTGAAAGAGTCGTTTTGAAATGTCATCATTGAGACTGAGCGGCTTGTTGATTTCATCAATTTTGAACTCGTCCTCAAACCAAATCACACCTTTTTCGTCTAAACTTCGCCAAATGATTTTGTGTTCATTAATCAGTTCCACCCGTAGCGATTGCCCGAATTTAGTAGGCACGGCAAGCGATAGTGCTCCGTCGAGTACGACGTATTCTCCAGTGAGCAGTAGTTTGCCATTGCTATGAAATTTTTCCAACTCTTAACTCTTAATTCTTAACTTGTTTATCGCTTCGGTAACCGCGCTATGCGTTACTGTATTCTCCTTAAAATGTTCGGAGAGTGCCTTTTTTTCATTATCTGTTGCTTCAAACTGATTCAAAATATTCATCAAGTGCATTTTCATGTGCCCTTGCTGAATTCCGGTGGTAATCAACGAGCTCACCGCCGCAAAGTTTTGTGCCAATCCGGCAACGGCCACAATTTCCATCAATTCTTTGGCAGAAGGTTTGTGCAAAAGTTCCAAGGCTAATTTTACCAAAGGATGTAAACCGGTTAATCCACCAACGGTGCCCAATGCCAATGGAATTTCTATCCAAAAGCTAAACATGCCATTTTCTATTTTAGCATGACTTAAACTGCTGTATCTGCCATTTTTAGCGGCATAGGCATGCACGCCGGCTTCTACGGCTCTAAAATCGTTACCTGTGGCCAAAACAACCGCATCAATACCATTCATAATGCCTTTATTGTGTGTTACGGCGCGATAAGGTTCAACCTCGGCAATGTTAACGGCCTGCACAAATTTCTGGGCAAAAGCTTCCCCCGAAATGGAATGGTTTTGAGCTAATTCTTCCACTTTGCAGCTTACCTCGGCACGTACTAAACAGTCGGGCACGTAATTCGATAAAATGCTCATCACCACCTCAATATTTTTTTCTTCTTCGGAGAACAATTCGAAATTCAGGGCTTGTTCTTTCAGCGTTTTTGCAAACTGCTCCAAACACGAATTGATAAAATTCGCGCCCATCGCATTTAAGGTTTCAAACGACACGTGCAACTGGTAATAGTTGGGGATGTCGTTTGTTTTGTCGCGCAATTCAATATCCAAAATACCACCGCCACGCTTTGTCATATTTTTGGTAATGGCTTGGGTGTCTTCAAAAAACTGAGGTTTTATTTTAGTAAAAAACTGTTGGAGTTTATCAAAGGCACCAGAGTACATAAAATGCACCTGGCCAATTTTGGTGCTCGAAATCACTTTGGTTTTAAATCCACCGCGGTCTAACCAAAATTTTGCTGCTTTACTGGCCGCCGCTACTACAGAGCTTTCTTCGATAGCCATAGGGATGGTGTAAAGCTTATTGTTGATTAAAAAATTGGGCGCCACACCCAAGGGCAGGTAGTAGTTGGTTATGGTGTTTTCAATAAACTCATCGTGCAGTTGTTGCAATTTTTCGTTGCTGTTCCAATATTGTTTTAAAATACTTTTGGCATCATTGGCATTCGAAAAATAGGTGTTTACAATCCAATCGATTTTTTTCGATTTCGATAATTTTGAAAAGCCTGCAATGGGTTTGCTCATAATTTTTTAAATTAACTGTGCAAAGATACCACTCTTGTTATGAAAAAGGAAGTGTGTACTAAAATCCACGTTATTTAAGTGTTAATATTTGCGTTTTTTGAAGAATTTTTAGTAAAATTGACATCCTTTTATGAAAAAAATATTTTTTTTAATGAAACACCTAAAATTTTCATTTTACGTTTGCCTGTTTGTAACTTCAATATTGTCAGCGCAAACCAAAGAAATTACTCTTGAAGACATTTGGAAATACGGCACTTTTAGAACCCAATATTTGGATGCCCTGCATTCTATGGCCAACGGACGCCAATATTCGGTTTTAAATTTCGATAGGGAAACGCGCAGTACTTCTATCGATATTTACGATTACAAAACACTTAAAAAAGTGAAGACTTTGGTGACTTCGGCCAATCTTGACCAAATCCCATATTTTACCGATTATACCTTTAGCAAAGACGAGGAAAAAGTGATTTTGGCCACTAATGAAGAAGCTGTTTACCGAAGATCGGCATTGGGGAATTATTTTATTTATGATATCAAATCGGGCGATTTAACCCTAATAGATGAAGGTAAAATCCAGGAACCCACCTTTTCTCCCGACGGAACCAAAATGGCCTTTGTAAAGCAGAACAATATTTATGTTTTCGATTTAAACAATGGGGAATCCACACAAGTTACTTCCGACGGAAAAAAGAACGAAATCATCAACGGGATTACCGATTGGGTTTACGAGGAAGAATTTGCTTTTGTCCGCGCCTTCGATTGGAATGCCGATAGCAACAAAATAGCGTTCATCCGTTTTGATGAAACCGAAGTGCCCGAATTCTCAATGGATATTTATGGTTCGGAACTTTACCAAACCCAGCAAGTATTTAAATATCCCAAAGCGGGTGAGGCCAATTCAAAAGTGTCGCTTCATATTTACGATCTTGAAAGCGGAAATATAAACGATGTAAAAGTAGATAAAGCTTATACCGATTTTTATATCCCTAGAATCAAATGGACCAAAAAACCCAATGTATTGAGCGCCCAATACATGAATAGGCATCAAAACGAATTGGATCTTTGGCTTATTGATGCCAAAACGAATACCTCTAAATTAGTGCTAGCCGAAACCGATGACGCTTATGTGGATGTTACGGATAACCTTACTTTTTTAAAGGACAATAGTTTTATTTGGACTAGCGAAAAAGATGGATTCAATCACATTTACCATTACGATGAAAACGGAACGCTGATAAACCAAGTGACCAAAGGCCATTGGGAAGTGACGGATTACTACGGTTATGATGCCGATAACAATACGATTTTTTATCAATCCACCGAAAACGGTTCAATCAACAGAGATGTTTATTCCATAAAATTGAATGGAAGAAATAAGGAACGGCTCACCAAAAGTGAAGGCACGAACAGTGCAGCCTTTAGTGCCGATTTTTCATATTTCATCAATACGTTTTCCAGTGCTACAACGCCTCCCGAATATACTTTGAACA
Source organism: Tamlana crocina (assembly GCF_012037625.1). Taxonomy (NCBI): domain Bacteria; kingdom Pseudomonadati; phylum Bacteroidota; class Flavobacteriia; order Flavobacteriales; family Flavobacteriaceae; genus Tamlana; species Tamlana crocina. Next base: position 77,199 of record NZ_JAAVJS010000016.1, on the reverse strand, counting down.
GCGCTTCATCCGGAAATGTTATAAAAAGCATCAAGGATAACGACGAACTTTCACAAAAGCTTTCAAATTATAAAACTTCCGAAAAGGAATTTAGCACCATCAACGTAAATGGCAACGACTTAAATATGTGGATGATAAAACCAGTCGATTTTGATGAGAATAAAGAGTATCCACTTTTAATGTATCAATATTCTGGGCCAGGTTCGCAAGAGGTGGCCAATCATTGGAACTCTGCAAACGATTATTGGCATCAATATTTAGCACAGCAAGGTTATATTGTGGCTTGTGTCGATGGCAGGGGTACTGGGTTTAAAGGAGCGGAATTTAAAAAAGTAACCCAAAAGGAGTTGGGCAAATATGAGGTTGAAGACCAAATTGCAGCAGCTAAAAAATTAGGCGATTTACCTTATGTCGATAAAAACAGAATGGGTATTTGGGGCTGGAGTTTCGGTGGGTTTATGAGTAGCAATGCTCTATTTAAAGGCAGCGATGTGTTTAAAATGGCGATTGCCGTGGCCCCCGTTAGTAGCTGGAGGTTTTACGATACTATTTATACTGAACGTTACATGACCACCCCTCAGGAAAACCCAACGGGATACGACGAGAATTCTCCCATAAACCATGTAAACAAACTAAAAGGCGATTTTCTTTTGGTACACGGATCGGCCGATGATAATGTACATTTGCAAAATACCATGCGTTTGGCAGAGGCGTTGATTCAGGCTGATAAGCAATTCGATTGGGCAGTGTACCCCGATAAAAACCACGGGATTTATGGCGGAAACACCAGACTTCATTTATATAAAAAAATGACCCATTTTATAAATGAAAACCTTGGGGATAAAATTAAAAAGGAAGAAGAGAAGGCGTTGGAACAAGTAAAGATTAAAGGATAAATAAAAATAAATTTATGGCGAATACGACTGGAATTAAACAGAAGGAATTATTTGGGCACCCAGTAGGGTTATATGTATTGTTTTTTACCGAAATGTGGGAACGTTTTTCCTATTACGGTATGCGAGCAATATTGGTGCTTTATTTGGTGGCTCAGGCCCAAGGAGAAAATCCGGGGTTGGGGTGGTCCAATGGTGAGGCACTTGCGCTTTATGGATGGTATACCATGCTGGTTTATGTAGCTTCGATTCCGGGCGGTTGGATTGCCGATAAGTTTTTGGGCCAAAAGAAATCTGTGCTTTACGGCGGCATTCTTTTGGTAGCTGGCCATACTATTTTAGCCATAGAGGAAATGTGGGCGTTTTATTCCGGTCTAGGTTTAATTATTGCCGGTGTGGGTATGTTAAAGCCCAATATTTCTACTATGGTGGGGGGCTTATATAAACAAGGCGATATTAGAAGAGATAAAGGTTTTACCATTTTTTACATAGGTATAAATGTTGGAGCTTTCTTATCGAGTTTAATAGTAGGTTACGTAGGCGAGGTGCATGGTTGGCATTACGGTTTTGGTTTGGCCGGAATAGGAATGGCTTTAGGTTTAATCCAATATCTTATTGGCCAGAAGCATTTAAAATATGTAGGTAACTTTACTGGGGATTCTGAAAATGAAGAAGAAAAAGCGGCAATGAAAAGACCGTTGACCAAAATTGAAAAAGACCGCGTCGTGGTTCTATTTATTTCGTTTTTACTGGTGATTGTTTTTTGGGGTTCGTTTGAGCAAGCTGGTGGATTGATGAATATTTATGCTAAGGAAAACACCAATAGAATGCTTATGGGCTGGGAGGTTCCCGCTACTTGGTTCCAATCTTTAAATGCTATGTTCATTATATTTTTGGGCACATCGGTGGCCGCATTTTGGGCAAGACGAAAACTAAAAGGAAAAATTTCTACCTCATTATTTAAAATGATTGTGGGGCTGATTATTATGGGAACAGGCTTCTTTTTTATGTCGGCAGCATCGGCACAGTTTGAAAGCACAGGCTCCTCTGCAATGTACTGGTTGGTATTGGCTTATTTATTCCATACTGTTGGCGAGCTTTGTATTTCTCCTGTGGCCTTGTCGTACATCACGAAGTTGGCTCCGTTAAAGTACGCTTCACTGATGATGGGGGTATATTTTGCCATGACTGGTTTTGGTAACAAATTGGCTGGTCTATTAGGTGAGGCTTCCGAAAGTTTGGGGGAGTTTGCCATCTTTACCGGAATAGCTATTTTTTGTGTGTCTTTCGGGGCGCTTGTTATGGTGTTTAGAAACAAGCTTGAAAAATTAACACACGGGGCCGAAGACAATGAAAGGGAAATGTTGGAGCAAGAACCTTATGAATTGGCCGATCCAGAAATAAACTAACTCTATCTATTATGACCGTTAATACCGATATTGAAAACCTGTTTAAAGACAAGGTTCTAGGACATCCTGCAGGTTTGTTTGTTTTATTTTTTACCGAAATGTGGGAACGTTTTTCGTTTTACGGAATGCGTGTGCTTTTAGTGAATTTTTTAACATTTACAGTGATAGGAGCCAATCCGGGCTGGGGGTGGTCCGCCGAAAATGCAGGAGCGCTTTTCGGGACTTATGCTATGCTTCTTTATATAACGCCCATAGTGGGCGGAATAATTGCCGATAAGTTAACAGGCTACCGATGGGCGGTGGTTATTGGGGCCTTGATTATGACTTTGGGACATGCTTCAATGGCTTTAGAAACCGAGGCATCACTTTACATTGGTTTAGGTTTGTTGGTAATTGGTACTGGCTTTTTCAAGCCCAATATAACCTCGATTATTTCAGAAATGTATAAAAACAACCCAGAAAAAAAAGATGGAGCCTATACCATTTTTTACATGGGGGTTAATGCCGGTGCATTTTTCGGAATGATGTTATGCGGTTACCTAGCAGAAAAAGTTGGGTGGTCTTATGGGTTTGGCCTAGCAGGAATTTTTATGTTGTTAGGAACGCTTCAGTTTTGGTTTGGAGGGAAGTTGTTTGGCACAATAGGGGCTAAGCCTTCAAAAGTTCATTTAATTGAGGATGTACAAGATGCCAATAATGCCGTTTCTAAAATCAAAGAGGAAGCTCATGGCGAGAAAACAAATCCATTTACTTTAGTTGATAAGGTTTTAATAATAGTTTGTTCTGTAATTGGTTTGGGGTATGCCATAAACGATCCCATGTCTAAAATTGCAGGAATAGACATATTTTCCGCTTTGCAGACTGCGAATTTAGAAGGACAATATGTGGCGGTGTTGTTTGCTTTGGCTGTATTCTTATTTCTTGTAATAGGTAGGATATTGCGCTATACGGCGGTTGTAAGGGATAGAATGATAGCCTTTATTATTTTTGCTTTTTTTACAGTGTTTTTCTGGTTGTCTTTTGAGCAAGGTGCTTCTTCGTTGGTTTTGTTTGCAAGAGATAATGTAGACAGGGTTTTGGAGGGTGATTCGGCTTTGGCTTTCAATATAATTAATGCCTTGCTAACGGTTATTCCGCTTATTATTATTACCTATGTGTTGTTTGTTTTGTGGCAAAAAACATTTAGTAAAATACCATTTTCAAACATTGTTTTAGTGTTGTGCTTTTTAGGTATGTGGGGATTGGTAATATGGATGCTAAGGCGTGAATTCACGGCCGAAGTTTCTGAAATTACCGTGTCGTGGTTTAGCATTTTAAATTCATTTTTTATCATTGTATTTGCATCCTTTTTCTCAAAATGGTGGGAAAGTAAATACAATCCTTCGGCCGCTACCAAGTATGCACTGGGCTTAGTTATTATGGCTATTGGTTTTGGTTTACTTGCATGGGGAGCTCTTGGAGTTTCAGGAACCATGAAAGTAAGTATGGTTTGGCTTATTTTAGCATATTTATTCCATACCCTTGGCGAACTTTGTTTGTCTCCCGTTGGGTTGTCGTATGTGAGTAAACTGGTGCCAGCACGAATGATTGCCCTTATGTTCGGGATGTGGTATTTGGCAATTGCGATTGGAAATAAGCTGGCTGCGGTTGTTGGCGGGCAAATTGAAAATATAACAAAAGAATACAGCTTGTCCACTTTCTTTTTATTTTTCACGGTTGTGCCAGCCTTGGCAGGATTGATTATTTTCTTCTTAAATCCATTGCTGAAAAAACTCATGCACGGGGTGCGTTAATCGGAAAATTAAGTTAAAAATAAATCAAAATGCTCCTACTTGGGGCATTTTTTGTAAGTTCGGAACAACTTTTGCAACCAACGAAACGATGAAAGGAGCCGTAACAAAATATTGAAAACAGATTAGATGGTTACTGGCAAATTTCATGAAATCAATTGAATAAAAATAAATTAACAAATGAAAAAGATTTTACTTTTAATTGTGGCGGCCGGCTTTATGAGTTTAAATGCCACAGCACAAAAAATAAATTGGGTGAGCTTTGATGAAGCTTTGGCGCTTCAAAAGAAAAACCCCAAAAAAATCATGGTCGATATGTACACCAACTGGTGTGGCCCCTGCAAAATGTTGGATAAAAACACCTTTCAGAATCCAGAGGTGGCCGACTATGTAAACGAACACTATTATGCCGTAAAATTTAACGCCGAAGGCAATGCGGTTGTAAATTATAAAGACAAGTCATTCACTAATCCCAACTACGATCAGGCGAAAGCCAATAGGCGAAATTCGGCGCATGAATTGGCCAGGTACTTTCAAATCAGTGCTTATCCCACCATCGTATTTTTAGATGAAAATGCCGATGTTATAGCTCCAATTCGCGGATACCAAACGCCACCAAAACTGGAACTTTATTTAAAAATGTTTAAAAAAGACGACCATAAAGACATAAAGTCGCAAGAGGATTTTAATGCGTACTACACGGCGTTCAAACCCGAATTTAAAGGCTAATAAAAATCAATATTTAATTATAAAAGCTCCGTTTTTACCCGTGTGGTGAAAGGGGAGCTTTATTTTTTTACAGACCTCTTCCCAGCGCTCGATATAGCTTTTATAATTGCTGCCATCGGCAATAATTTGTTTTGGTTTTAACGAATCAATCAATCGGTTCAGGTTTATTTTTGGCGATTGCCGAAGCAAAACATAATCGGGCTTAAAGCTTTTTATGTTGTAAATCCCCAAGCTGTCTACTACCAAAAGCGTTTTTCCGTTCAATACATAAACGGGGCGAATCGAATCCGTTTCAATCGTTTTAATAAAATTACCGACCGAGTAATCTGCAATGCTATTGATTTTCACCCCTGAAAGACTATCCAAATCTTCCGCTACAAAAATCTTATTGTTTGTAGTGTTCCCCAAAACGCTGAATCTGCTTTTGTGAAAAACGACGAGTTCGTTGGAAGGTTTGTTAAATGCCGTGTAAATAAAAACGGCTTGAACACAAACTATGCTCAGTAAAACATATTTTAAAAGGCTTGTGCTTCGTTTGAAAATGAATTTAAAAACGGCAATAGTCAAAATGTAAAAGGCCAAAAGGTGCCAAATACCAAAAGGAATGTTTTGGAACAAAAACGATTCCTGATGAGCCACCCAATCTACAACGGTGTTCATCAAACTGATGATCCACCCGAATAAATCAGCAAAGAACTGTGGTAGTATATTCAGCACCGCCAATATAATGAGGAGTATGCCGAGACCGAGAAGCATACCCAAAAATGGAACAATCATTAAGTTGGAAACAAAAAACAGCCCCGGAAATTGATGGAAATAATACAGGCTTATCGGAAGGATGCCAAACTGCGCCGAAATGGTTACGGTTAGGGTATGCCAATATATGTCGAGGATTTTGTTTTTGGGTTGCCAAAGCCGGTACAAATGCGGGTCGATGGAAACGAGGGCAAAAACGGCCAAATAGCTTAATTGAAACCCCACATCGAAAATAAAAAGAGGCTTAAAAAGCAAAATAACGAACATGGAAATCGCTAAGGTGTTGTAGGTGTTGGTTGGGCGTTTTAAGTTCATGGCAATCGCCAAAATACTGAACATGGTAACAGCACGGGTAACTGAGGCTGATAGCCCGGCAATTAATGCAAAACCCCAAAGTAGGGCGACGAGCAAAAGGGTTTTGGTCAATTTGCCATGTTTAAAACGTTCTAGAGGATTAAACGCCCAATTTAAAATCAATAGAATGATACCAACATGCAATCCAGAAACTGCCAAAATATGGATGACACCCGCGTTGGCATAACTGGTATACATCTCCTCGCTAATATCCTGTCTTTGCCCAAGTAAAAGGGCGTTAATGATTGCAATTTCGTCAGGTTCAAAAGCGAAAGGCTTTAGTTTTTTGTTAATGTGATTGCGAAAGTTATCGGCATAGCCCAAAAACGTTTGCGTTGTGGATTCAACCTTAAAAAGTTCTTCTTCCTTTAATGTTAATTGATGATAAATGTATTTTTTTTCGAGGTAGTTTTTATAGTTGAATTGATGTGGGTTTAATGGTTTGTAAATATCCTGAAACTCTGTTTTGGCTATAAAAACGGCATCGACCTTTAAAGTAGAAAAAAGTGAATCCTTTGGAATGCTTAATAAGCATTTTCCGGAAGTATTTTGGTCGTCAATCTTTAAAATATCGATAACGTATTTTTGGTAAAAACGGTTGGGTTTCAATACTTCCCGAATCCTAAAGGTGGAGGTGTTTACAATGCTGTTTTCCGCGGAAATATGATGGGTGTAATGGTTGCTGAAATGTTTTTGATGGTGCAGGCTGTTGGTTAAAACACCTACGGAAACCATGGTTAAAAACGCCAAAATTCCAAACCAAACGGTTTTAACAAACTGTTTTTGGGCGATGAAAAAAAAGGCAGCTAAAACCGCGAGTAAAACAGAAGTTATAACTATTGAAGTAAAAACAGAAGCCTCAAAATAATAACCGATAAGAATGCCTAAAATAAGGCAAGCGGTGAGTTTGATTATAGTGAAATTGAGGAGTTTCATTTCACCTAAGATAAAAAATATTTCTTACAAAACTCGGCGCGCTTCGTGAAAGGCATTAAGCCAATAACTTTCGTTCAATCTTGATATAATTACCCCTTTGCTGCTTGTGGAGTGTATAAATTCAATATCGTTGTTTCGTATGGCAACAATTAATCCTACGTGGTTAATGGAGTTTCGGCGATTTCCAGTTTTAAAAAAGAGCAAATCGCCGTGAAGGACATCTTTTAAGGCGACTTTTTCGCCACGTTTCGCCATATCTTTTGATGCGCGGGGCAAAATAATATCGTAGGTTTTAAACGATTCGTAAACCAGCCCCGAGCAATCCATTCCGGCTTCGGTGGTGCCACCCCATTTATAGCGTACGCCTTCAAATTGTTTAGCGAATGTTATAATGTAATCGGCAGTAGAATAACTGACTTTGGAAGCGGTAGCTTCAACCGAATTTTGGGTTCCGGTATTGAAAACAGTTGGTTCGTTCGTGCTTTTTTTGGTGATGATTTTTGTGCTTCCAACACTGCTGCTTGTGGTTCTTTTAGAAGATTTGCAACTGCTGAAGCCAACTATTAAAAGCATTAAAAGAGTGATTCGGGACACCAAGAATTTAAGTTTTTAAAGATTCGTAGATTAATTTTGCAGTTTTTCCACTGGCACCGCGACCACCCAATTTTTTTTCCAGGTCGAAGTAATCTAAAAAGATTCTCTTCCGGTTTTGGTCATCTAGAATCTTATCCAACTCAGATTTCAATTGCTTTGTGTTGAAATCGTTTTGAATAAGTTCGGTCACCACTTCGCGGTCCATTACCAAATTCACTAACGAAATAAACTTAAGGGTTATTATGCGCTTTGCGATTTGATACGAAATCGCACTGCCTTTGTAGCAAACTACTTGGGGTACTTTAAATAGGGCTGTTTCTAAAGTGGCCGTGCCTGAGGTCACCAAAGCCGCAGTGGAAATACTGAGCAGGTCGTACGTTTTATTGTCGATGAATTTAACATTAGTGGACTTTATAAATGTTTGATAAAAACTGAATTCTTGGCTGGGTGCGCCGGCAATAACAAATTGGTAATCGGAATATTGATCCACCAAACTAAGCATAACCGATAGCATTTTTGTGATTTCCTGTTTTCGGCTGCCAGGTAAAAGAGCAATTATGGGTTTGTCACCCAATTGGTGTTCTTTCCTAAACGCTTTTTCGCCTACCTGTTCGCGGTTGGCAATGGCATCGATTAAAGGATGGCCTACAAACGTAACGTCGTAATCATATTTCTTATAAAACGGTTTCACAAACGGCAGGATAACGTACATGGCATCGATGTCCCGTTTTATGGCTTTTACTCGGCTGGCACGCGAGGCCCAGACCTGCGGCGAAATATAGTAATTGGTTCTAAATCCTGCTGCCTTAGCCCACTTGGCAATACGGAGGTTGAAGCCCGAATTGTCAATAAAAACAATCACGTCGGGGTTGAAGTTTTCAATATCGCTTTTGCAAAAAGAAATGTCCTTAAATATTTTGTTGAGGTTGGTAATTACTTCAACAAAACCCATAAAAGCCCGCTCTTTGTAGTGTTTTACTAGAGTGCCGCCCACTTGAGCCATTAAATCGCCGCCCCAAAACCTGATATCGGCTTCAGGATCGAGCTTAATTAAAGCTTTCATAAGATTTGAGCCATGCAAATCGCCCGATGCTTCTCCTGCTACAATGTAGTATCTCATATGGCCTGGCGTTATTTTTTGTTTATTGAAACAATTTAAAAACAAAAGTAAAAACCGCAATAAATACAGTTATGAGCAATACGCCCCTGGCGCGATAATCCTTTCGTTTTTTTATAAAAATGAAAAAAGCGATGAGGTTTAAAACCGCCCCTAAACTAATCAGTTTTCCTAAAAAACCTTCCGCTGCAGCGGCTTTGATTACGGTGGTGAAATCGTCGCCTTTTCCTAAAAATGTGGCTGTTAAAAATAGACCGATGGCGTTGGCAACCAACCCTACAAACATGCCTATAAAAATATCTTTTTTCATTAAATTATTATATTATTTTAATTCCCAAGAGTTCAGCTCTTTGATAAAATGATGCGCCGTTAAATCGAACTGCGATGGCACCACCGAAATATAGCCGTTTTCGAGTGCCCATTCGTCGGTGTCCTCGCCACCATCCAAATTGACAAACTTTCCGGTGAGCCAATAATAATCTTTGCCCTGCGGCGTTTTTCGCTTGTCGAATTCTTCTACCCAATTGGCTTTAGCTTGCCTGCAAATTTTAATGCCTTTTATGTTTTCTTTTGGAACATTGGGGATGTTCACATTAAGCACCACACCGTTGGGCAAACCGTGTTTTAAAACCTGTTGAGCAATGGTTTTTACATAGGGTTTTGAAGCTTCAAAATTGGCGTTCCAACCGTAATCGAGCAGTGAAAATCCAATCGCGGGAATGCCTTCAATACCGGCTTCAATCGCCGCACTCATGGTACCTGAGTAAATCACGTTGATGGACGAGTTGGACCCATGATTAATGCCAGAAACACAAAGGTCTGGCTTGCGGCCCAAAATTTCCCTGATGGCTATTTTTACGCAATCGGCGGGTGTTCCGGAACAACTGTACTCTTTTTGTGGGCCATCGTCCAATCGGATTTCTTCTGCAAAAAGCGTTGAGTTTAAGGTAATAGCGTGGCCCATGCCGCTTTGGGCACTATCGGGAGCCACAACCACCACATCGCCAATGCTATTCATAATGCTAATTAACGTGCGAACACCCGGGGCGCTAATACCGTCATCGTTAGTTACTAAAATAAGCGGTTTTTTTGTCATGAATTATTTTCAATAAATCATCGCTAAAATACATAAATTACTCAGGAAATATTCATTTTGCCGCCTTTAACAAAAAATTAGCGGGCATAACCCATATTGGCACAGTTTTTTCTTTATTTTAGTGAAAAATATGTCGTGCTTTTTAGAGGCAACTAAATTTGATTAGATGAGAAATATTATGAAAAGGAACTATAAAGTGCTGCTGCTGTTACTGCTTTTAGCTTTCGCTTCTTGCAGTTTTACTACCAAAAAATTTAGCAATCCGGATAAAGACAAATTATTGGTTCAAATCATCACCTTTGTTTTAGAGCAGGGGCATTACGACCCGATGCAATTTGACGATGCGTTTTCAGAGGAACTGTTCAATGATTACATTGAAGTGGTCGATCCGGTGAAGCGCTATTTTTACGAATCGGATTATCAGGATTTTGAAAAATTCAAACTGAATATTGACGACCAGTTGAAAGCAACCGATATCACCTTTTTTAACGTGGTTCACGACCGTATGGTGAAACGTATTGCTGAAGCCAAGGAGATTTATAGGGAAGTGTTGTCGCAACCTTTCGACTATACCATTGACGAAGAGTTTGACACTGATTATGATAACAGCACCTTTGTGAAAACCAAAAAGGAAATGAAAGACCGTTGGAGGAAACAACTTAAATTTTCTACGCTTTCCAATTACGACGATTTGATGAAGCAGGAAAAACAAGCCAAGGAAAATGACCCGAGCTATGTTATGAAAACCGAGGCTGAAATAGAAAAGGAAGCTAGAGAGGCCACGTTAAACTCCATCGATATTTATTTCAACGATAGTTTGGATGATTTAAAACGCGAAGACTGGTTTGCCATATATGTAAACACCATTGTGGAAGAGTTCGATCCGCACACCTACTATTTGGCACCGAGAAATAAAGAGGATTTCGATCAGCGTATGTCCGGAAAATTGGAAGGTATCGGAGCCAGACTGCAAAAACGTATGGATTACATAAAGGTAGTGGAACTGATTTCTGGCGGGCCAGCTTGGAGAAGCAAGGAACTTGATGTGGAAGATGTCATCTTAAAAGTAAAGCAGGAGGACGAAGAGTTTCCGGTGAGCATTGTAGGGATGCGCATTAGCGATGCCATTAAATACATAAAAGGTCCTAAAGGCACCAAAGTGACGCTAACGATTAAAAAAGTAGACGGCACTATAAAGGACATCACCATTACCCGCGATGTGGTAGAATTGGTAGAAACTTATGCCAAATCCTCAATCGTTGAAAAAGAAGGACAAAAGTTTGGAGTGATCAATCTACCTGCTTTTTATGTTGATTTTAAAGACTATAAAAATGTTAATGCCGCCAAAGATGTTAAGGAAGAAATTGAAAGATTGAAAGCTGAAGGCATGGAAGGTTTGGTGCTGGATTTAAGAAACAACGGTGGTGGTTCGCTGCCAACGGTGGTCGATATGGCTGGGTTGTTTATTGAAGACGGTCCTATTGTGCAAGTACGCTCAACGGGCAAAGCCAAAGAAGTGTTGGAAGACCGCGATAAGTCCATAACTTGGGACGGACCATTGGTGATTTTGGTAAACGAAATATCAGCTTCAGCTTCCGAAATTATGGCGGCTGCCATGCAGGATTACAAGCGTGCCATCATTATCGGTAGCAAGCAAACCTACGGAAAAGGCACGGTTCAAAACGTAATCAATTTGAACAATATGCTGCGTAACAATACCAGCGGCGATTTAGGTGCATTGGCACTCACTACTCAAAAATACTATAGAATTAACGGGGGTTCTGTACAGTTGGAAGGTGTGAAAAGTGATGTTAAAGTGCCGGGGCGTTTCAGTTTTATTGAAGTGGGAGAGAAGGATAAGGACAATCCATTGCCGTACGATGAAATTGACGCAGCTACTTACACCCCTTGGGAAAAATATTTCGATTACGATGCTACGGTTGAAAAGAGCAAATCGCGAATGGCAAATAATGCACAGTTAAAGCTTATTGAAGAAAACGCCAAATGGGTGAAAAGTAAAATTGATGAAACCGTATATTCATTAAATTATAAAACGTATAGGGCACAGATTGAAGCCAATGAAGCAGAGGCTAAAAAATTTGAAGCCATTGCAGATTACCAAAACCATTTGGACTTTGAATCTACCAGTTTTGAAAAACAATTGTTCACGCAAGATACTACCGATTTAAAGGAAAAACGCGAACGTTGGCACGAAAGCTTGAGCCAAGATGTTTATATCGAGGAAGCGTTAAACGTACTAGAGGATTTAAAAATGGCTTACCCGCTTAAAAATATGGCGGCCACAAAAGCCAACGTGAAAAATTAAATAGGCTCTAAAGCCCGATAATTTATGGGTCAATCCAATTCGTTGAAACACTTAGCGCTCCAAAAGTTTAAAAGGAACTTTTGGGGCGTTTTTAGTTTCTTTTTTATCATTTTAGTGGGGATTCTTTCGGTGTTTGCTTATGTATTCGCGCCAGACGATTCGCAGTATGCCAACCAAATGCACCTATCCATCCATTCCCAAAAACCGGGGTTTGACGTTACGATGTTAACCATTCCGTCAAAACTGGAAGGCGAGCAGTCGTGGTTCGATAAGCTGTTTTTTGGAAAGAAAAATGTCTCTAACGAAATCCCTATTTCAGATTATAGTATTGAAAACGAAACATTAACCTATACCGAATATGCTGCCGACGGCTTGGAAGGAGCCGAAAAAAACATCGAACTTTCCGCTTTTCCAAATCAGGATGCTGAGGCTTTTATTGCCAAAAAAACCTTTTTGTTCGGCACTGATAAATATGGACGCGATTTGTTGAGTCGAGTGTTGGTGGGTGCCAGAATATCGTTTTTTATTGGTTTTGTGGCGGTGTTTATTTCGTTGGTTATTGGTGTTTTAATGGGTAGCTTGGCGGCCTATTTCGGCGGAAAAGTAGATGCTGTTATCATGTGGGTTATCAATGTTACTTGGTCTATTCCAACCTTGCTTTTGGTGATTGCCATTACTTTGGCTTTGGGTAAAGGCTTTTGGCAGGTGTTTATTGCCGTGGGGCTGACCATGTGGGTAGAAGTGGCACGTGTGGTACGCGGACAAATAATCAGTACCAAGGAAGTGCAGTATGTAACCGCAGCCCGTGCTTTGGGCTATACCGATTTTAGAATCATCACCAAACATATTTTGCCCAATATCATGGCGCCTGTTATTGTCATTTCGGCAGCCAATTTTGCAGCCGCCATTTTAATTGAAAGCGGACTCAGCTTTTTAGGTATTGGTGCCCAACCGCCTATGGCTAGTTGGGGCGCGATGATTAAAGATCACTACAACTATATTATTTTAGGAAAACCCTATTTGGCCATCATCCCTGGTCTGTGCATTATGAGTTTGGTAATGGCTTTTATGCTTATTGGTAATGCACTTCGCGATGCTTTGGATGTAAAAGGGTAAAACTGTCTCATTGCATGAGAAAAACGAAACGTAATAGCTTTTTTTCTTAAATTAAGAGTAACTTCAGGGGGTGTAGAGTATCGTTGTTTTCTAGTAGGATTATATAAACTCCTTTTGGGAATTTGCATTCAATTGTATCTTGATTGGCTTTGAAATTTCGATGAGTTAAAATTTTACTTCCATTTAAATTATACAAATGTAGGTTGAAATTTCTATTAAATTCATCGTAAATTTTGAAGCTATTGGCGTTAAGGTCTTGGATTAGCTTTATTGCTTTTTTTGTTTTAGAGGTGGAATTTAGAGTGCTTGAACATATCAGGCTATTTAAAAAAACTGTGGAACGGTCTAGAATTTCTTCCTTTGCAGAGGGGGAGTCGAGGTAACCCCCATGTTCATTACCGTTTATCGTGCGCAGTTGGTTTGTAATTGATAAGCTGTTGGCTTTTGCGTGTATCAAACTACTTCCATCGGCTTCTACGATATTAAAATTGGCAAATGAAAGTAGCCCGCTGTTAAAAGGGACTGTTGGGTCGTTATCTTCATGAACAGAAAAGATAGGAGTATCGTTGTTTTCCATTAGGTTGGTGTCAAGGATGGCACCAGAAAAATTAATGATGCCATTCACTTCTGAACTGTATTCTGTGTTACCACTGCTATTTCCTTCAAAACCTCCATTGTTCGATATGATATTCAAAACTAACTCGGGTATAATGTCATCAGAATCAAGATATCCCACGTGGTTAGCAATTATTGCACCCGCTGAAAATCCTCCAGCGTATATGTGCTTTGAGTCAATTTTGTATATATTGGCATCTGAAATGTCTTCCCTGAAAAACCTTATTGCAGCCTTCATATCGCTCACTCCTTTGTACATTTGGTCTAGTCCGGCCATCATTTCATTAGGAGGAGGAAAAACACCGTCATAAAGTCTGTAATCAATAGATGCTGCAACAAAGCCACGTTTGGCATAAAAAGTACATAAGTCGGCAATATCTGTTCGAGTGCCTGTAACAAAAGAACCTCCATGGGCGAGGACGATTAGTGGCCTAGATACAGCCGTGTCGCCTTCAGGTTCATAGATGTCCATATAGAGATTTTGGTCTATGCCGCCAGTGGTGCTATTGTTACCATAAAGAACGTTTGCAGAAACAGAAACATTAGTAAATATATTTGTGGTGTATCTATTAGTTGCACAGCTTGTGTGATTGTCTTGTCCGTGTACTGTGCTTAAAATCATTAATTTAATACATACAAAGACTGCACGGAATTTAATAAAGTATTTTGTCACTTCTCTTTTTGTTTTGGTGAACTAAAGATAGGTGTTGGTTTTTATTCGTTCAGAAAAAATAGATTAAATGTAAATAAAGTAGGTGTAAAGTGAATTGTGTTTCCGGTGGTTTTATTATACAGCCTCAAGAGTTTTTTATCGTTTTAAAGCTACTGTGGAAATCATTTTAAGCTCAAAAGGTCTGTTTGGATTTATATAATGCAATACCTGTCAAAAATAACAAACGTTCTTAAATAGGCGTCTTGGTATCACGTTTTTAAAAAATTGGGTTGGTGCAACGGTTACTGTTCCTGTAATTAGTTATTATTTAATCGAATTTCTCATTTTCCAATATTTTCTGTAGAATTTATCTTTGCTAAGTGACGTCCTTTTAGTTCCATAATAGAACATACTAACCAGAGCGTCTCTTAGTTTTGAATTTTCAGCTAGTAAGTCGGTATTATCCTTATTTATAACTATCACGCAAGAATATGTTTGTTTGCTTTCAGATCCAGAAGCCGCAACGGTATAAGATTCTGATTTCTCATCAAAAAGTTTACAATTTTTCCAAATAAGATAATTCTCGTAATCATTTATTTTTAAAACTTTATCCCAATGCCCAAATTTTTTAAACATATATTTTTGTGTGTATAAGGCAGAAGGGAGTAGGATTCTTAATTCATTGAAATACAGAGAATCATTGTTGTTAATAGTCAAAATTTCAGCTATTTCTAAATCCTTATTATTTTGCAACAATTCCTCGCCATTTTGTTTTAGAGTAAAACAACTTGAAACTAATATGGCTAAAAAATATGGTAATATCTTTTTCATAACTAATTACAAAAATGGGCTAAACACCATTGTATTTAGCTACATTATATTAATTCCGCTAAATATAAAAAATATTCTTACAAGAAATGAAAGTGGCTGAAATTTAACTCAACTCCATATTGGCATTCAGATTGTCAATATAGCCCAGTAGTTCTTCTTTCCCTATGTCTTTTGAGGATGAGGTGATAAAATAATTGGGCATGGCTTCCCAAAATTCCAACAGGATGTTTCTGTAGTCTTCAACGTGGCGGGTAATGGCACTGGGTTTCAGTTTGTCGGCTTTGGTAAAAATAATGGAAAACGGAATGCCGTTTTCGCCCAGCCATTGCATGAATTCCAAATCAATGGGTTGAGGCTTGTGCCTAATATCTACCAAAACAAAGGCGGTAACCAGTTGCTCACGGAAACTGAAATATTGGGTAATAAATTTTTGGAAGGTCTTTTTTGAACTTTTCGAAACACGGGCATAGCCATAACCAGGCAAATCGACCAAATGCCAGTTTTTGTTGATCAAAAAATGGTTTATGAGTTGGGTTTTTCCGGGCTTTCCAGAGGTTTTGGCCAGGCTCTTTCGGCCAGTAAGCATATTGATCAACGACGATTTCCCAACATTACTGCGCCCAATAAAGGCGTATTCGGGCAGCCGGCTGTTGGGGCATTTTGCCACATCGGAATTACTGACAACAAATTCGGCTGTTTTTATTTGCATGGTTTTGTTATTCCCGTAAAACGGGAATCTTTTAATGGTGTAATCTACTTGCTTAAAATCCTTTTTTCTGCAGCCACCCATCCATAATTTGGTTGAATTCGTTTGGGTGCTCCATCATAGCGGCGTGCCCGCATTTATCAATCCAAAACAATTCAGAATCAGGTAACAAATCATGAAATTCCTCGGCAACTTCAGGAGGCGTTACATTGTCGTTCTTTCCCCAAATAATACAGGTTGGTATGTTCATTTTTGGTAAATCCTTAGCCATATTGTGTCGTATCGCGCTTTTGGCAATGGCAAGGGTTTTAATCAGTTTGTTGCGGTCGTTTACCGTTTCATAAACTTCGTCAACAATTTCCTTTGTGGCCACCTCAGGATCGTAAAATACATCCTGGGCTTTCTTTTTGATCACTTCGTAATCGCTGCGTTTGGTGTAGCCGCTGCCCATGGCGCTTTCATAAAGTCCGGAGCTGCCGGTTATTATAAGTGCTTTTACGGTGTCGGGGAACATTTTGGTGTGGTACAATCCAATGTGTCCGCCCAAGGAATTGCCTAATAAAATCACCTCTTTATAGCCTTTAAACTCGATAAAATCGTGTAGGTAAGTGGCAAAACTCTTTACGTTGGTTTTGAGTAGGGACATGGTGTAAAGCGGTAGCTCTGGAATGAGAACTTTGTAGCCTTTTTTGCTGAAAAAATCGGTTACCGAATCAAAGTTGCTTAAGCCGCCCATTAAGCCGTGTAGTACAATTATTGGCGTGCCTTCGCCTGCTTCAATGTAGTTGTAGTTCTTCTCTTTTTTTAATCGATGCGCCATTAATAGTGTCAGTCATTCGTTAAAAACAAATATAGTTATTTCATTCAAAAATCCACCATTTTAATTTTTTTCCCATCAAATTGTTTGTTAAAAAGAGGTTTTCATTTTAAAAAGAGATGTTAACAATTGGTTGATGGTTTTTGGGAAGGTTTAAAGTCCAGCTTAATAGCCGTGTGCACCGTGTTTTAGAGGTGTGAATTTCGACAAAAGGTGGTTTTGGGTGGAAATTTATCAACAAAGTGGTAAGAAGTGGTAAAAGGTGGTAAAATTTTCAATATATTTGAAACTTAAACGTTTAATATTCAGCGCGCCGCTTTTGGACTTAATTACAGGAACATACGATTGCAAGGTGGATGCAAAAGGCCGTTTAATGATGCCTTCATCTATCAAAAAACAGCTTTCTGCAGTGTTGCAGGATGGTTTTGTGTTGCGCAGGTCGGTGTTTCAAAAATGTCTGGAGTTATATCCTATGAGCGAATGGCAGGCGCTCATGCAGAAAATGAATAAGCTGAATAAGTTCAAAAAGAAGAATAACGATTTCATTAGAAGATTTACGGCGGGGGCGAAAATTGTAGAAGTTGATGTGAATGGTAGGTTGTTGATTCCGAAGGATTTAACCGTATTTGCCAATATTTCGAAAAATATTGTGGTGGCTTCGGCAATCAATATTATTGAAATTTGGGATAAAGATCTGTACGAGCAAGCTATTGATGATGCTGCAGTTGATTTCGCCGATTTGGCCGAGGAAGTAATGGGACAAGATGACGAAGACTATGGAATATCATAACCCAGTGTTGCTAAAGGAAACCGTGGACGGTTTAAATGTGAACCCTGAAGGGGTTTATGTAGATGTGACTTTTGGTGGAGGTGGTCATAGTAAGGAAATATTAAGTAGACTTGGTGAAAACGGACGGCTGTTTGCTTTCGATCAAGATCAAGACGCTCTTAAAAATACAATTGACGACCCAAGGTTTACGCTGATTAATGAAAATTTTAGATACGTGAAGCGTTTTTTGAGATTTCACGGTGTAAAGGAAGTGGATGGGATGTTGGCCGATTTTGGTGTGTCGTCACATCAATTCGATGTTGCTGAACGCGGGTTTTCAACGCGTTTCGATGCAGATTTGGATATGCGGATGAATCAGCAAAATAAATTGTCGGCGTTCCATGTAATCAATGAATATGATGAGGAGCAGCTAAAACAAGTGTTGCTGCAATACGGCGAATTGCGTGCTGCGCCAGCCATGGCAAGATTGATTGTGAGTGAGAGAAAGGCGGGGCCAATTATAACAAGCGGACAATTAAAAGCGGTGTTAAAGCGGTTTTTGTCGCCGAAACATGAAAATAAAATTTTGGCGCAAATCTATCAGGCGATACGTATTGAGGTGAACCAAGAAATTGAGGTGCTGAAGGAGTTTTTGTTGCAAACGCCCGAAATTTTAAAACAAGGTGGACGGCTTAGCTTTATATCCTACCACTCTCTGGAAGATCGCTTGGTGAAGCGTTTTATTAGAAACGGATTGTTTGAGGGTGAACCGGAGCGCGATATGTTTGGTCGGTTTGAGGTGCCCTTGAAAAAGGTGGGTGGTTTAATCGTGCCAACAAAAGAGGAAATTAAAATGAACAATAGGGCGCGAAGTGCAAAACTTCGTATTGCCGAGAAACTATAAAA
The DNA here is from genome assembly GCF_012037625.1 of Tamlana crocina. Taxonomy (NCBI): domain Bacteria; kingdom Pseudomonadati; phylum Bacteroidota; class Flavobacteriia; order Flavobacteriales; family Flavobacteriaceae; genus Tamlana; species Tamlana crocina. The sequence goes on along the minus strand of NZ_JAAVJS010000016.1, from coordinate 58,787 downwards.
TATGAAAGGTTGTTCTGAAAAGCTTTTTAAATGTGGAGGTCTTCAGAATTAGACTTTTTGAAAGTTGAAAAAGTAAATTGAAAAAAAGCATTTACAGCATATTAAAAGGAACGTTTTTAGTCAGTGACGACGCATTTAGAAACTGGCGGTTTATCCTGTTTATTTCGGGGTTGGCCATTATTATGATTGCCAGTTCGCACAGTGCCGACCAAAAAGTGTACGAAATCGCAAGGCTGAAAAATGAGGTGAAAGAAATGCGGTCGGCTTTTGTGGATGGTCGCTCAAAACTCATGCGATTAAAAATGGAGTCGCATGTGGTTAGGGTAATGAAAGAAAAAGGGTTGGCGACCTCGGTAATTCCGCCAAAAAAAATAAAGGTTAAATCACAAAACTGATAAAGCAGCTTGGCAGTAAACGAGAAAAACATATTGAACCGTTTGTATTTTATCGCCGGATGTATGTTCGTCTTCGGGCTGGCTGTGGTGTTTAAGTTGTTGAGCATTCAGTTGGTGCAGGGCGATAAATATCGGGCGTTGGCAACCGAGCGTGTGGTTAGGGATGTTGTGATTCCTGCCAATCGGGGCAATGTGTATTCCGTTAACGGGAACTTGCTGGCAACCTCCATTCCTAAATACGATATCCGTTTTGATGCCTTAACGCCAACAGCCACTACTTTCGAAAAATATGTGAAGCCGTTGGCAGATTCGCTTTCAAAATACTCCGGAAAATCGGCAAGCACTTATGAAAAGGCGTTGCGCAGAGCGCGTGCCAATAAAAACCGCTACTATTTGTTGGCTAGAAATATTGGTTATTCCGATTATATCCGATTGAGAAACTTTCCTATGTTGAGTTTGGGGGCGTTTAAGGGTGGATTGGTTGTTGAGCAGAAAACAAAACGCGAACACCCTATGGGAGCCATTGCACAGCGTTCCATTGGTTACGAGCGCTTTGATGATCAAGGAAATGTTACCCGAGCAGGTATCGATGGCGCTTTTGGAGCGAAATATTTGCGAGGTGTTAACGGGCAGCGCAAAAAGCAAAAAATAGGCAAAGGCCAATGGAAGCCGTTAAGCGATGCTAATGAAATTGAGCCTCAGGATGGTTACGATGTTTATACAACGATCGATGTGAATATCCAAGATATTGCGCATCATGCTTTGCTGCGTCAGTTGGAGGAGTATGAGGCCGATCATGGTTGTGTGGTGGTAATGGAAACCAAGACAGGTGAAATTCGTGCCATTTCCAATTTGGGTAGAAATGAAGATGGGCATTATTACGAACGATTGAATTATGCGGTTGGTGAGTCGCACGAACCAGGTTCTACTTTTAAAGTGATGGCCTTAATGGCAGCTTTGGAAGATAAAGTGGTCGATACGTCTATGGTAATCGATACGAAATTGGGGTACAAACAATTCTACGGAAGGGGTATTTACGATACGCACGGCCACGGAAAAATTTCGGTAGCACGAACGTTGGAGGTGTCTTCAAATATTGGTTTGGCGACAATTGTTGATGAAGGGTATTCCAAAAATCCCAAAAAATTCATCAGTCATTTAAAAGATTGGCATCTCGATGAGCCATTGGGCTTGCCAATTATTGGTGAGGGAAATCCGGTAATTCCTGAGCCAGGTGATAAAATTTGGAGTAAAAACGCCTTGCCGTCCATGGCATACGGTTACAACCTGAAGTTAACCCCGTTACAAACATTAACGTTTTATAACGCCATAGCCAACAATGGAATTTGGGTGAAACCGAAGTTTATTAAAGAGGTGAAGGAGTTGGATAGAGTTATCGAGACTTTTGAAGAAAATGGTACAGGAGATAAAATCTGTTCCGATAAAACCTTAAAGGAAATCCAGGCAATTTTAAAAAATGTGGTAGATCGCGGCACGGGGAGGTCGCTATATTCTGAATATTTTTCCATGGCAGGGAAAACAGGGACGGCTCAAACTGAATACTGGATGAAAGATTGGAAGAAGAATCGCAGGTATATCTCGTCGTTCGCAGGATATTTTCCTGCGGAAAACCCAAAGTATTCCTGCATTGTGGTAATCCATAAACCGAGTGTGGCAAAAGGTTATTACGGTGCTGACGTTACTGGTCCGGTTTTCAAGCGCATAGCTCAAAAAATATTTACCGATACGCCCATTATTGATGAGGTTGAAAACTTAGAGGTGAAAGTGGCTTCGGTTGAAGAAGAATTTAACGGCTATTACAAAACGGCTCAAACCTATAAAACTATTATGCCCAATGTGGTAGGCTTGCCTGCTATGGATGCTTTGGCGTTGCTAGAAAATATGCAGGTGGATGTTAAGGTAAAGTTGAGCGGTTCGGGTATTGTAAAGTCGCAATCAGTTAATAAAAACACAAAACTTAAAAACAAGCAAACCATTGTATTAAAGGCTTCATGAAAACATTAAAAGACATACTTTATAAGGTTTCCATAAATGCTGTGGTGGGACTGACCGATGCTGAAATTTCGGCTATCCAATTTGATTCCCGAAGGGTGGAAAAAAACGGGTTGTTTGTGGCTATACGTGGTTTGGTGGCCGATGGGCATCATTTTGTAGAAATGGCTGTTGATAACGGGGCTGTTGCCGTAGTTTGTGAAACCTTGCCAGAAAAACTAGTGGAGGGCATCACCTATATAGAGGTTGATGATTCCCAAAAAGCACTCGCGTTTATGGCTTCCAATTTTTACGATGCCCCTTCTGAAAATTTAAAACTGGTAGGTGTTACAGGAACCAACGGAAAAACTACGGTGGCTAGTTTGCTGTATCAATTGTTCAAAAAGGCAGGATATAAAGTAGGGTTGTTGTCTACTGTAAAAATTATGGTTGACGATTTGGAATATAAAGCCACGCATACCACGCCAGATTCGCTCACCATCAATAAATACTTGAGTGAGATGAACGCCGCTGGAGTCGAGTTTTGCTTTATGGAAGTGAGTTCGCATGGTATTCATCAATATAGAACAGAGGGCTTGCATTTTGCTGGTGGCATTTTTACCAATTTGTCGCACGACCATTTGGATTATCATAAAACCTTCGCGGAATATCGAGATGTTAAGAAAAAGTTTTTCGACGGATTGCCAAAGCATGCCTTTGCGTTGGTAAATGCAGATGATAAGAACGGACGCATAATGTTGCAAAACACACGAGCCAAAAAACAGACTTACGCCTTAAAGCAGTATGCCGATTACAAAGCGCAGATTTTAGAAAATCAGTTTGGAGGTTTGTTGTTGAAAGTAGACGACAGTGAGGTTTGGACGCGCTTAATAGGGAATTTCAACGCGTACAACATATTGGCCATTTACGCTACGGCTGAGTTGTTGGGATTGGAAAAGGTGGAAATTCTAAGATTTATAAGCGATTTAGAAAGTGTGAGCGGTCGTTTTCAGTATGTGGTTTCAAAAGAGAAAATCACGGCCATTGTAGATTATGCCCATACGCCCGATGCGCTTAAAAATGTACTGGAAACCATAAACAGTATCCGTACCAAAAATGAAGATTTGATTACAGTTGTTGGCTGTGGTGGCGATCGCGATAAAACCAAACGCCCTAAAATGGGACATATCGCTACGGCATTGAGTACAAAGGTGATTTTCACGAGTGATAATCCGCGTAGTGAAGACCCTGCCGATATTTTAAAGGATATCGAAGCTGGTGTGGAGCCGCAAAACTTTAAAAAGACTTTAACGATTGAAGATAGAAAACAGGCTATAAAAACGGCCTGCCAAATGGCGCAGCCAAACGATATCATTTTAATTGCCGGGAAGGGGCACGAAACCTATCAGGAAATTAAAGGCGAACGGTTTGATTTTGATGATTTTAAAATAGTACAAGAATTTTTAAAGCAATTACAAAAATAAATGTCATGCTGAGCGCAGTCGAAGCATCTCAACAAGCAAGAGCTAATGTTATACTACCTATTTGAATATTTAGAAAAACAGTTCCAGTTTCCCGGGGCGACGCTTTTTGGGTTTTTGACCTTTAGGGCGGCGGCGGCCATGATTTTATCGTTGTTGATTTCAACCATTTACGGAAAGCGGATCATTCGTTTTTTAATCAAACAGCAGGTGGGCGAAACGGTACGTGATTTAGGTTTAGAGGGGCAAAGTGAAAAAGCTGGTACGCCAACCATGGGTGGGATTATTATCATTTTGGCAACCTTAATTCCGGTGCTGCTGTTGGCGAAACTAGAGAATATTTACATCGTCCTTTTAATTGTAACCACGCTTTGGATGGGTGCTATCGGCTTTGTTGATGACTACATCAAAAAATTTAAAAACGATAAAGAAGGGCTAAAAGGTCGGTTTAAAGTAATGGGGCAAATCGGTCTAGGGCTTATTGTCGGTGCGACTTTGTTTTTCAGTCCCGACGTCACAATGAAAGAGAAATTGCCTATTGAGGAGCAAAAAGTGCTTTTAGCCCATAACCCAGATATCGAGCCGGCAAAACTGTTTAAGCCGGAAGAGAAGTCAACCAAAACAACCATTCCTTTTGTAAAAGGGAATGAGTTCGACTATGCAAAAGTGATTACTTGGATCAGCCCGAGTCTTGAAAAATACGCGTGGGTAGTGTTTATTTTGGTGGTTATTTTTATTATCACTGCGGTTTCAAACGGCGCCAATCTTACCGATGGTATTGATGGTTTGGCAGCCGGCACTTCGGCAATAATCGTGCTTACCTTGGGTATATTCGCTTGGGTTTCGGGTAACATCGTATTTTCAGAATATTTAAACATTATGTATATCCCTCGTGTAGAGGAAATCACGATATACATTGCGGCATTTGTTGGTGCGCTTATTGGTTTTTTATGGTACAACACGTTTCCGGCGCAAGTGTTTATGGGCGATACGGGCAGTTTGACTATTGGCGGAATTATAGCGGTAATTGCTATTGCAGTGAGAAAGGAATGGCTCATCCCGGTGTTGTGCGGCATTTTCTTGGCTGAAAATTTATCGGTTGTGATGCAGGTGAGTTGGTTCAAGTACACCAAAAAGAAATATGGTGAGGGGCGTCGCATTTTCAAAATGTCGCCACTGCATCATCATTATCAAAAATTGGGCTATCACGAAAGTAAAATCGTTACCCGATTTTGGATTATTGGAATTCTATTGGCCATCGTGTCGATAGTAACACTGAAAATTAGATAGCAGGGGTGTCATGCTGAGCGCAGTCGAAGCATCTTAAGAAAAGGAAGGAGAATGACAAAAAAGCGATTGGTGATATTAGGCGGCGGAGAAAGCGGTGTAGGAACGGCGCTTTTGGGAAAAGCAAAAGAATACGAAGTATTCGTTTCGGATAAAGGAAGAATAAAAGAGAGATATAAACAAGTTCTTATAAATAATGGGATTGATTGGGAGGATGAAATCCATACGGAATCAAAAATTCTGAATGCCGATTTGGTGATGAAAAGCCCCGGTATTCCTGATAAGGTAGCTTTAGTAAAGCAAATCCGTGAAAACGGAATCCAGGTAGTTTCAGAAATTGAATTTGCAGCAAAATTTACCGATGCCACACTGGTGGCCATTACGGGGAGTAACGGCAAAACCACCACGGCCACGTTAACGCATCATTTGTTAAAACAGGAATTGAGTGTGGGTTTGGCGGGCAACATCGGCGACAGTTTTGCGAAGCAGGTTTTGGAAGGTGGTTTTGAAACTTACGTATTGGAAGTGAGCAGTTTTCAGTTGGACGACATTGTCGATTTTAAGCCCAAAATTGCGGTAATCACCAACATCACGCCTGATCATTTAGATCGGTACGATTACAATTTTGAAAATTATATCCGGTCGAAATTCAGGATAGCAGAAAATCAAACGAAAGACGACTTTCTGATTTATGACGCCGACGATGAGGTTATTGTGAATCATTTGAAAAATCATCCGGTTCAATCCACATTATTGCCGTTTTCATTGGAAAAGAACATTGAAAATGGCGCATATTACGAAAATAAAGAGATTAAAATAACAATAAATAACACACAGATCATTATGCCAACAACAAAACTAGCATTAGAAGGTAAGCACAATATAAAGAATGCCATGGCGGCTTCAACCGTGGCGCACCTACTTAAAATAAGAAAGCAAACTATTCGCGAAAGTTTAGAGAACTTTCAGGGGGTTGAGCATCGATTGGAGCAAGTGTTAAAAATCAACAAAGTTCAATATATAAATGACTCGAAGGCTACAAACGTCAATGCCACATATTACGCTTTAGAGAGTATGGATGCTCCAACGGTTTGGATTGTTGGTGGGGTTGATAAGGGTAATAATTATGAAGAGTTGTTCTCTTTTGTGAACGAAAAAGTAAAGGCGATTATTTGCTTGGGTGTGGATAATGAAAAACTACTGAAAACTTTCGGAAATATGGTTGATGTAATTGTTGAAACCCAGTTTATGAGTGAAGCGGTGAAGATTGCTTATAAGTTGGCCGAATCTGGTGATAATGTATTGCTTTCACCGGCTTGTGCAAGTTTCGATTTGTTTGAAAATTACGAGGATCGCGGACGTCAATTTAAGGACGCGGTAAGAAACTTGTAGTAGTTAAAAGTTTAATGATATAAAATGAATTTTTCCCCTTGGGAAATATATGAATAACAATGCAGAACCTGTTTAAGAACATAAAAGGCGATCGGTTGATATGGGCTATAGTGGCGCTATTGGCTATTTTGTCGTTTTTACCAGTTTACAGTGCGGCGAGTAATTTGGCGTACAAAGGTGGCATTGGCAGTACATTTGCGTTTTTTGTGAAACATTTTGTGCATTTAATTCTGGGCTTTTTTATTATGTATGGGGTACATAAAATCCCGTACCGATATTTTAAGGGGCTGTCGTTAATCATGATTCCTATTGTGCTGGTGCTATTGGCCATTACCATGTTGCAGGGTACAACCATAGAGGGGGCTAATGCCAGCCGCTGGATACAGATTCCGTTTGTGGGGATGTCGTTTCAAACATCAACACTGGCTGCAGTGGTGTTAATGGTGTACGTGGCGCGATATATGTCGAAAATAAAGGATGAAGAAGTAACTTTTAAAGCGTCTATTTTGCCTCTCTGGATGCCGGTTTTTTTGGTGTTGATTTTAATCCTTCCTGCAAACTTTTCAACGGCCGCCATCATGTTTTTGATGGTGTTGATGTTGGTGTTTTTAGGTGGTTATCCAGTACGGTATTTGGCAGTGATTGTGGGGTCGGGCATTTTAGTGTTGGCTATGTTTATTTTAATAGCGAAGGCGTTTCCAGATGCTATGCCCAATCGTGTGGATACTTGGATGGGGCGAATTGAAAGTTTTGCAAATCCCGAAGATACTGAGGCCGATTACCAGATTGAGAAAGCCAAGATAGCCATTGCTACGGGGGGTATACAAGGTGTCGGGCCCGGTAAGAGCATGCAGAAAAACTTTCTGCCGCAGTCGTCATCCGATTTTATTTTCGCCATTATCATTGAGGAATATGGGTTAATTGGTGGGTTTATTATCATGACCTTGTATTTATGGCTATTGTTTAGGATTGTGATTGCTGCGCAAAAAGCCGATACCGTTTTTGGTAAACTGTTGGTTTTAGGCGTGGGGCTACCCATTGTATTTCAGGCATTGATTAATATGGCTGTGGCGGTGGAATTATTCCCGGTAACGGGGCAAACCTTGCCGTTGATTAGTAGTGGTGGGACCTCCATTTGGATGACTTGTTTGGCTATTGGTATTATTTTGAGTGTAAGTGCAAAACGAGAAGAGATAAAAGAAAAAGAAACGAGTGAGGAAAATGAAGAAAATCCGCTGGAAATCTTAAGCGAAGCTTTGTAGAGGTTTTAGTTTTTGGAATATGGGATTTTTCAGATTTGGAATTTTATAAAAAATATTCGTGAATTAGTGGCGAAAAAAGAAACATACAAAATTATTCTATCAGGTGGTGGTACCGGCGGACATATTTATCCGGCTATAGCCATTGCTAACGAACTGAAATCGCGTTTTCCGGATGCCGAATTTTTGTTTGTTGGGGCCAAAGGCCGCATGGAAATGGAGAAGGTGCCGCAGGCTGGATATAAGATTGAAGGACTATGGATTTCTGGTATTCAGCGAAAACTGACTTTGAAAAATTTAAGCTTTCCGTTGAAGGTGGTAAGCAGTTTGTGGAAGGCTAGAAAAATAGTAAAATCGTTTAAGCCCGATATTGCTATTGGAACGGGAGGTTTTGCGAGTGGTCCCCTATTGCATGTGGCGGCTTCAAAAGGTATTCCTACCTTAATTCAGGAGCAGAATTCCTTTCCGGGGATTACCAATAAGTTGTTGGCCAAGAAGGCGCATAAAATATGTGTGGCATACGATAATTTGGAGCGGTTTTTTCCGAAGGATAAAATGGTGAAAACTGGAAATCCGGTGCGCCAAGGTTTGTTGGATGTGGAAACGAAAACATTGGAAGCCAAAGATTTTTTCGGTTTAAAACACGGAAAATATACGCTTTTGGTAATAGGTGGAAGTTTGGGCTCGCGCCGCATCAATGAATTGATTGAGAAGGAATTGGATTTTTTCGACACCCAAAACGTGCAAATCATTTGGCAATGTGGTAAGCTGTATTATCAACAATACAAAATTTACAATAACACCAAAAACGTTCAGGTTTTTGAGTTTTTAAATAATATGGATTTTGCCTATGCGGCTGCCGATTTAGTGATTTCGAGGGCTGGTGCCAGTTCGGTGTCCGAGCTTTGCATTGTTGGTAAGCCCGTTATTTTTATTCCGTCGCCCAATGTGGCCGAAGATCATCAGGCAAAAAATGCCATGGCAATTGTAGATAAAAATGCTGCAATGATTATAAAAGAGGAGGATTTGGATGCCGATTTTGAAAATAAGTTTTCGCAGCTGGTGGCTTCTCCCGATAGGCAAAAAGAATTGGGTAAAAACATAAAACAATTGGCATTGGTGAATGCCACAAAAGATATAGCAGACGAAGTAGAAAAACTTTTGGAAGAACAAAAATGAACTTAAACCAGTTAAAAAATATTTATTTCATTGGTATTGGCGGTATAGGCATGAGTGCCTTGGCGCGCTATTTTCAGGCTGGAGAAAAGTTTGTGGCGGGATACGATAAAACGGCTACCGACCTTACGGCTGAGTTAGAAGTTGCCGGGGTTGAAGTGCATTTTGAAGATGCTGTTGAAAATATTCCAGAGGTTTGTTTAGATAAAGAAAATACCTTGGTGGTTTATACGCCGGCTATTCCCAAAGGGCATAAAGAGCTGAATTACTTTGTGGATAATGGTTTTCAAGTGGTAAAGCGTTCTAAGCTTTTAGGTTTAATTACCGAAAACACCTTTTGTTTGGCGGTTGCCGGAACTCATGGAAAAACAACCACCACCAGTATTTTGGGGCATTTGTTGCACGAATGTAACGTGCCGCTTACGGCCTTTTTAGGTGGTATAAGCGAGAATTATAATTCAAATTTAATTCTTGCCGGCACAGACGTTAGCGTGGTAGAGGCCGATGAGTTTGATCGTTCGTTTTTAACGCTGTCCCCTAATTTGGCAGGAATTACTTCTATGGATGCCGACCATTTGGATATTTACGGAGACGCCGATGCACTTAAAAGTTCGTTCGGAGATTTTTCGAGGAGAATCAAAACCGGCGGGAAATTATTTGTAAAAAACGGTTTGCCTTTAAGTGGAATAACCTATGGGATTGAAGACGATTCAGATTATGCAATTCAGAATATAAAAATAAAAGACGGAAGCTACATTTTTGATGTGAAAACGCCAGATTTATGGCTTGAAAAATTAGAATTTAACCTACCTGGTAGACACAATTTGTCGAATGCATTATTAGCCTTGGCGATGGCTGTAGAATATGGTTGCCCGCACCAACAGCTCGCCAAAGCTTTAGCATCTTATAGGGGCGTGAAACGTCGTTTTTCAACCCATGTTAAAACTGACGATTTGGTGTATATCGATGATTATGCGCACCATCCCGAAGAAATAAACGCTGCCCACCAAGCCGTTAGGGAAATGTACCCGAACAAAAAGGTGTTGGCGGTTTTTCAGCCGCATTTGTTTAGTCGTACACGCGATTTTATTGATGGTTTTGCTACGAGTTTGGCTCAGTTCGATGAGCTCTTGTTATTGGATATTTACCCAGCTCGCGAGTTGCCCATTGAAGGGGTGACTTCAAAATGGTTGCTTGATAAAGTGAGTAGTGAGCGTAAAAAACTGATTGATAAATCACAATTGATTTCAGAAATACAAAAAAGTGATGCGCAAGTGGTGCTTACCATTGGTGCAGGAGATATTGGAGAAGAAGTAAAACGGATAAAAAAAGCCTTGAGTTTTGAAAGTTAATTGGAATTACATAAAAATGCTGGGTTTAATGGTGTTAGTGGTCTTTTTGTTCGCCTTTGCATCAAAACGGAATGGCGCACGCCAGATTTCCGCTCCCAACGTGCATTTTATAGGCGAAAACAATCTGTTTATTACCAATGAGGCTGTTAGTAAATTGTTAATACAAAATTCTAAAGGCGTTAAAAACCTAGCCAAAGAAACTTTAGTTTTGAATGAATTAGAGAATGCCCTCAAATCTAATCCAATGATAAAGACTGCAGAAGTGTATGTTGCTGTAAATGGTACACTTAATGCCGATATAGAACAAAAAACACCTATTGCCAGAGTAAGTACAAATGCGTCTTATTACATTGATGACGAAGGTTCGTTCATGCCACTGTCAAACAATTATTCCGCTAGAGTGCCATTGGTTACCGGTTATGTAGAGAAAAATAATTTAAACAACGTCTATAAAGTAGCACGTAAAGTGAGGGTGGATGGTTTTTTGAACAAGCACGTCATTGAAATTCACCAAGACCTCAATAAGCAACTTTACCTTAAGCTTAGGCAGTGCTCATTCAACGTATTGCTGGGCGATGCCAACTTTTTAGACAGAAAAATAAATAACCTAAAGGCGTTTTATAACAAAAACCTTAAAGACAACACATTACATGGTTACAGTAAAGTGAACTTGCAGTTCGAAAACCAAGTTATATGTACAAAAATTTAAACTATGGAGCATAATTTAGCAGTTGGATTAGACATAGGAACCACAAAAATCGTGGCGATGATTGGTCGTAAAAACGAATACGGCAAGGTCGAAATTTTTGGTATTGGTCGATCTAAAAGTTTGGGGGTTCACCGTGGTGTGGTCAATAATATTACCCAGACCATTCAGTCTATTCAGCAGGCTGTGCAAGAGGCCGAGGCTGCTGCAGATATAAAAATAGAAGATGTAACGGTTGGTATTGCAGGTCAGCATATAAGAAGCCTTCAGCATAGCGACTACATTACCCGATCAAATTCTGAAACGGTTATTGACGATGACGATATCGATAGGTTAATCGGTCAAGTACATAAATTGGTGATGCTTCCTGGCGAGGAAATCATCCATGTGCTTCCGCAGGAATATAAAGTAGATGGTCAGGCCGAAATAAAAGAGCCTATTGGTATGTACGGCGGACGTTTGGAAGCCAATTTCCATGTGGTAGTTGGGCAAGTGTCGTCCATCAGAAATATTGGTCGATGTGTGCAAAGTTCAGGTTTGAATCTAGAAGGCATCACTTTAGAGCCTTTGGCATCTGCTAATGCGGTGTTAAGCCAAGAAGAAAAAGAAGCCGGCGTAGCGCTAATCGATATAGGTGGCGGAACCACCGATTTGGCCATTTTTAGAGACGGCATAATTCGTCATACGGCAGTAATTCCTTTCGGTGGAAATGTAATCACCGAAGATATCAAGGAAGGATGTTCTATCATTGAAAAGCAGGCCGAACTGCTAAAAATAAAATTTGGATCGGCATGGCCCGGTGAAAATAAGGATAACGAAATTGTTTCCATTCCTGGGTTGCGAGGTCGCGAGCCCAAAGAAATCACCTTAAAAAACCTATCAAAAATCATTCACGCCCGTGTGGTTGAAATCATCGAACAAGTATATGTCGAAATAAAAAACTACGGTCACGAAGAGCAAAAGAAAAAGCTTATTGCCGGAATCGTTTTAACCGGTGGCGGGGCGCAGTTAAAACACCTCAAACAATTGGTGGAGTATATCACGGGAATGGATACCCGAATTGGTTATCCCAACGAGCATTTAGCAGGTGATAGCGACGACGATATTACGAGTCCGCTATTTGCTACGGCTGTTGGTTTGGTGTTGGACGGCCTAAAGCGAAACGAAAGAAAAAAAATAGAACAACAAGAGGAAGGACAGCAAGTTGAAAATGAAGCCGGAGCTAATGATGATGAGGAAGAGGTAAAAGAGAAACCCATAAAGGAACGGCGTTCGTTCTTAGATAAATTGACCGAGCGCGTTAAAGATTTTTTAGATAACGCAGAGTAGTATTTTTTTGAATCCATTGAAATAAATAGAGTACAAAACCCCAAAAAAAGAGAATTTTATGAGCAGCAAAAAAGAATTCGACAGTATCGCATTTGATTTACCTAAAAACCAATCAAGTGTCATTAAAGTTATCGGCGTTGGCGGTGGAGGTAGCAACGCCATAAACCACATGTTCCAACAGGGCATAAAAGGTGTGGATTTTTATATCTGTAATACCGATTCGCAGGCCCTACAAAACAGTGGTGTGCCCAACAAAATTCAATTAGGTGTAAATTTAACCGAAGGCTTAGGGGCAGGGGCGAACCCAGAAATTGGAGAACAAGCTGCGCTAGAGAGTTACGACGATATAACACAAATGCTGGACACCAACACCAAAATGGTTTTTATCACTGCCGGAATGGGTGGTGGTACAGGTACAGGAGCTGCACCTATAATTGCTAAAATGGCCAAAGACCTCGATATTTTAACGGTGGGCATTGTAACCATGCCGTTTCAGTTTGAAGGCCGTATGCGTATTGAACAGTCGCAAAAGGGAATCGAAAGACTTAGAGATGTAGTGGATTCCTTGATCGTGATAAATAACAATAAACTCCGTGAGGTTTACGGAAATTTGGGCTTTAAGGCTGGGTTCTCGAAAGCAGACGAAGTGCTATCTACTGCTGCTCGTGGTATAGCCGAAGTTATTACACACCATTACACCCAAAACATCGATTTACGTGATGCCAAAACCGTGTTAAGTAACAGCGGAACTGCCATAATGGGATCGGCTCTTGCGGCAGGCCAAAACCGAGCTCAAGAAGCTATTAGAAAAGCGTTGGATTCGCCGTTATTGAACGATAATAAAATCACCGGAGCCAAAAACGTATTGTTGCTTATTGTTTCCGGAACTCAAGAAATCACCATTGATGAAATTGGTGAAATAAACGACCACATTCAAAATGAAGCTGGCCATGGCGCCAATATCATTATGGGGGTTGGTGAAGACGAAGCGCTTGAAGAATCTATTGGCGTAACTATCATTGCTACGGGTTTTAACATCGAGCAACAAGACGAAATTTCAAATACCGAAACCAAAAAAGTGGTACATTCTTTGGGGGAAGACCAAGAGTTGCAACCCAAGGAAAAGGAGCCTGTTATTATAGCGCCAAACATAGAATTAGAAAAGAAAGAAGAACCACCAAAGGTAGTGCGCCACACTTTAGATTTGGATACTGAGGAAGAAGACATCAATCCATTGCCAAAACCTGCGCCAAAGCGTCAAATTGATAAAGCCTCACAAGCTACAAAAGATTTCAATTTGATTCCTACTTCAGAAATTATAAAAAATATGGACGTGGTTTATGAAGAAGTTAGTGCCAGCATCGAAGAGGAAGAAGATTTCATTATCAAGCCGGTTACCCGAATGGATGCTGAAAGTGATGAAAATCAGGAAATAGAAAAGCAAGTGGATGAGGTTGAGGAAGAACAACAAATTACGCTGACTTTTGATTTGCCTATTTCAGAAAAGAAAGAAGAAAGCAAGCCCAAACAGCAAAACGTAATATCTTACGATTTGGATGAAGAGGAAGTAAAAGATGTAAAGGTGAATGATTATGTTGAAATCATCACTGTTAATGAAACCAATGAAACTGGCGATATCCGTTATGCTTTGGATGATTATGAAGAAGTGGAATCGGCCATGAACGAGAAATCTTCAAAATCAAAACAGCAGGTAGAGGAAATCGATCAGGAAGTGGTTTTTGAAAAGAAGGTAGTAAAAGCACTTGAGCCACAAGAGCAGGAGGAAGACATCGACCCGATGAACACGCCAATTTCTGAGTTGTTGAAAGAGCGTGCCGCAGAGCGTAGACGGAAAATGAAGGACTTCAATTATAAATTCAATACGTCTAAAATTGATGATATTGAAAAAGTGCCGGCATACAAACGTCAAGGTCTGGATTTGAGCAATGCCAGACATTCTTCGGATAACGATATGTCTCGAACAAGCATCGGTACAGATGATAATGATGATATAAAATTGAGAAGCAACAATTCGTTTTTGCACGATAACGTAGATTAAAAATTCAGAATTTAACCACTGTGTTTGTCTCTCACCCCGAAAAGCCCTCACTTTTCGGGTTTTTTTATGTTTAGTTATTTCGGCTTAGCCAATTTTCATTTTGTAGAAGAAAATATTGATGCCGTTCTTGCTAAGGCAGAAATCTATGTTTATCTTCGCAGCTCCATTAGTCGTTAAAACATGAGTTTACAGCAAGAAGTAATGTCGGCTTTAAAAGAAGCCATGAAATCTAAAGACCAAACAGCTCTTACGGCTTTGCGTGCCATAAAATCTGCTATTTTGTTGGCGCAAACCGAAAGTGGAGCCAAGGAAGAATTATCAGAGGAGCAGGAGCTTAAAATACTTCAAAAACAAGTAAAACAACGTCGTGACAGTGCTGCTGTTTATTTAGAGCAGGGCAGGGAGGATTTGGCAGCTCCAGAATTGGCTGAGGCCGATGTGATTTCCCAATTTTTACCAGAAGCCCTTTCTGCAGAAGAAATTGAAAAAGTAGTTGTGGCTACTATTGAGCAAACTGGTGCAGAAGGCATGAAAGATATGGGAAAAGTAATGGGTATTGTTAGCCAGGAATTGGCTGGTCAAGTCGATGGTAAAACTATTTCGGCTATAGTAAAAGCTAAATTATCTTAAAATAAAAATATTATATCTGCTTTCGCAGGTGTTAACGGCCCCGTGGCGCAACTGAATAGCGCATCAGATTTCGGCTCTGAGGGTTGGGGGTTTGAATCCCTCCGGGGTCACAAAAAACTCCACTTAAATTTTAAGTGGAGTTTTTTTATTGGTTAAACAAAAAAAATGTGCCATTTTTAGACTTTCCTAAAATTAAAACCTAACCACAGGGAGTCAATGTTAATCGATCAATCTGCTCTACATTCTTTTATTGGATATTTTATTTTAGGGCTGTTGGTATGCGGCGTGGTCGTATTGCTGTTGATTTATATAAGAAGAGTCATTACTGCAATTTTAGATTCTGCAGAAACGCTTTACGCATCAATTTCAAAACGCCCATTGTTTGTACATTTCTATTTATTTAAAAGAAAATTGAATATAGAGCAGATTCGTATCCTGGAAAATCATTTTACTTTTTATAATCGATTGGATGCCAAATATAAGCGTTACTTTCGGCATCGGGTGGCAACTTTTATTAAGAAAAAGAATTTTCAGGGGAAAGAAGGTTTTGTAATCACTGAAGAAGTGAAGGTACTTGTCTCTGCAACGGCGGTTATGCTCACTTTTGGTTTTAGGAAGTACCTTATTGACTACGTTAAATTCATATTGGTGTATCCAACAAAGTATTTTTCCCAGATAAATAAGACATACCACAAAGGCGAGTATAATGCCCAATTAGAAACTTTGGTGCTGTCTTGGGACAACTTCCAAGAAGGTTTTAGAATTGAAGACGATAAGCTTAATTTAGGTATTCACGAGTTTGCCCATGCCATTCATTATAGTAGTATCAAACAAGAGGACATCAACTCCATAATTTTTGTTGATACATTTAACGAACTACGGGAGGAGCTTGCAGTAAATCGGCATTTAAAGAACGAATTGGTATCTTCAAACCTAATAAGAAGCTATGCTTTAACAAATGATGCCGAACTGTTGGCTGTTGTTATTGAAACATTTATCGAAGCTCCCCAAGCATTCTTAGGCTTGTTTCCCGAGGTTTACGGCAAGCTAAGGCAAATGCTCAATTTTGACTTCAACGGGTATTAGCAAGGTAATCTTTAAACTTTTAAATTGGCGGATTTTTTAAGGCCTATCAATTGTGTTTTAGGTTTTTCAAATGATTGGCCACATGATTTTTATCATACATTTTCAGGTTTTTGATTGGTAATTTAGTCATACTAACAAAAACACAAAAGTTATGATACGGAATGCGCCAGTTTCAATAATAATGACCGAGCATGTTATTACATTAAACAAAAGAGACAGTTTGGAAAAGGCAGAATACTTGTTTAAGCACCATAAAATAAGACATATTCCGGTGGTAGACAAAAGTAAGGTAATAGGTATGCTTAGCTTTACAGATTTATTGCGGCTAAGTTTCGCAGATGTTACCAATGAAACAGATACAGCCGTAGATGTTATGGTGTATAATTTATTTACTATTGAACAAGTTATGAAACGCAATGTAGTTACTGTTACTACCTCAAATACCATAAAGGAAGTCGCCGAAATTTTGGCCATAAGAGAGTTCCATGCCTTGCCAGTGGTTGATAATAATAGTTTGGCGGGAATTGTAACCACAACAGACCTCATAAAATATTTACTAAAACAATTTTAAGAGGAAGTAATAATTGGTTGTGTATTACTTAAAATTTAAAGAAAATTCATAAATGTAAAATTTCTGTTAAATGGAAAGAAGCTAACATCTAAAATGTGTTTTTAAAACGTAAATGGGGTAACTAATTAATTATAAAAATTTATGGTCTCTAAACACAATGCTTCAAAACCTACAACACCAAAAAAACAAATAAAAAATTTAAAGAGTCGATTCGCTTCATTTTTCAATAGCCACGGAAAGACCGATAACCCTCAGAATAGAATAGTCCTTTTGAGCACATTTCTATTTATAATCATGGGGGTTTATATGTTTTCGGTATTCCACAACGATTTTGAACAAGTTAACGCCGAACGCATGAGTACCACCCCTGGGATAATTTTCTTGGGCATAGGGCTGCTTCTTTTATTGTTTAAGGCCTTTTATTTCATTTTTATGGCATTCAATTTTTTAAAGTACAAAGCCATTCCGTCGGTAACCGATAGCGAATTGCCCACATGTACCGTAATTGTTCCTGCCTATAATGAGGGCAAGCAGGTTTGGGATACTTTAATGAGTTTGGCTGAGAGTAATTACCCAAAAAGCAAAATACAATTACTGGCCATTGACGATGGTAGTTTGGATGACACTTGGGACTGGATGAAGGATGCCAAGGAAAAATTGGGAGACCGATTAGAGATTTACCAACAGCCCCAAAACCAAGGTAAACGCCACGCGTTGTACAGAGGATTCCATTTGGGAACGGGAGAGGTATTTGTAACCGTCGATAGCGATTCTGTTGTTACGGTCGATACCCTTAGAAATCTCGTTTCGCCGTTTGTTAATAATGAGCAATGTGGTGCCGTAGCCGGGAATATAAGGGTGCTGAATAACAAAAAAGAAATGCTACCAAAAATGTTGGACGTTAGTTTTGTAATGAGTTTTGAGTTTGTACGTTCGGCCGAAAGCAAATTGAATTCTGTGTTGTGTACTCCAGGTGCATTGGCGGCCTACAGAAGCACTGCGGTACATAAATGCCTTCCGGAGTGGATCAATCAAACTTTTATGGGACAACCTTCGGATATTGGAGAAGACCGCGCCATGACCAACATGATTTTGAAACAAGGTAATCACGTTCTGTTCCAGCGAAATGCAGTGGCTTACACCAATGTACCTGAAAAATATCCAGGGCTTTATAAAATGTTTATTCGTTGGGGACGCAGTAACGTTCGTGAAAATATAGCCATGGCCAAATACGTTTTTACCAATTTTAGGCAAGGCAGCAAATTTGGAAGCCGATTGCTGTTTTTTGCCCAATCACTCAGAATCATTATGAGCTATCCTTTGGTGTTATTTATGTTGTTTTTTGTATTAACGCATCCGCTGTTGTTTTTGGGGTCAACGATGTTGAGTATTCTAATTATTTCATCGTTTTCTGTATTGTTTTATGCGCACCGTTACGAAATAAAGGAATCTGTTTGGGCATACACCTACAGCGTATTTTATACTTTTGGTCTGTTCTGGATTACACCTTACGCTATTGCAACGGCAAGCAGAAGAGGGTGGCTAACACGAGGTTTGGCCGAGAAAAAGTAAAACGCCTTTCTTATTCTTTTAAAGAAAATATACTTAATTTCAGACGCGTCAAAATCAACTTTTGGCGCGTTTTTGCTTTAAAACTCTCAATTTGTCACCGACATTGTGTCAGTTTTGGCTGTAAGTTAAGAATTTTAAATTATCATATACTCAAACATTTGAGTGGTTTTCTTCAAAATATTTCAACAAAAACGATAAAAGCATTCAATTCCCAAAATTCTTAAAATCAAAATTTCATTTTGGCACTGTCGCACAGATGTTGTGGTTTAATAGTCGATAAAAAAGTTTATTAACTAAAAAACATTTATGAAAGTATTAGTAATTGGAGCAGGAAATATGGGTTTAACTTACTCTGAGGGCATGGCAAGTTCGCCGCTTTTGAGCAAACACAAACTCAAAATATACGACACTGATCCAAAAAAAATTACAACTTTAAGAGAAGACGGACGATTTGATGTATATGACAATTTAGACGATTGCCTGCCCAAGGCAGATATCGTTTTTGTAGCCGTAAAACCATATCACAGTGATGGTTTGTTCGAGCAAATGAAACCCATGTTGAACAAAGAGCAAGTTATTGTATCTTTAATGGCGGGGGTAACTATTGAAACCATCCAAGGAAAATTGGAGGTGCCAAAAGTAATTAGAACGATGCCTAATTTGCCGGCACAGGTTGGTAAGGGTGTAACATCTTACACGGAATCTGAGAGTGTTTCAAAAATCGAACTCATTATGGTTCGAAATTTATTGGACACCACAGGGACATCCATACACGTAAGCACCGAAAAGTTTATAGATGCTTCCACCGGAATTTCGGGTAGCGGGCCGGCATACGTATTCTATTTTATGCAATCTATGCTGGAGGCGGCCCAAAAAATGGGTTTTTCAGATTACGACTCTAGAGTGTTGGTTACCAATACTTTTGAAGGAGCGATAGAATTGTTCAACCAGTCTGATATTTCTCCCCAAACATGGATTAGTAGAGTGGCTTCCAAAGGAGGAACCACACAGGCCGCCATAGATTCAATGGAAGATAATAACGTAAAACAGTTGATTCAAGAAGGCGCTTACGCTGCTTTTGATAGAGCTGTGGAATTAGGAAAAGCAAAATAACATGGCAGACGACGATATTAAAAGAGTGGTGGTTAAGGTAGGGACCAATGTACTAACCAACCGCGATAACCGTATTTTAGGTCCTGTATTACGCGAGTTGGTAAGGCAAATTTTTGTGCTTTACGAACGCGGCATTATGGTGGTATTGGTGTCATCAGGTTCGGCCATTGCCGGTCGCGAAGTTTTGGGGTCAACCAAAATAACCGATAAATCAATACGCAGGCAGGTATATTCATCTGTTGGTCAGCCCCGATTGATGCGCTATTACTACAATATTTTCCATGATTATGGAATGCAATGTGCCCAAGTGTTGGCCACAAAACGTGATTTCGACCCTGGTTTGCACCGCGAAAATATGATTAATTGTTACGAAGGTTTATTGTCCGAAGGTGTAATTCCTATTGCAAATGAGGACGATGCCGTATCGTTAACCATGTCGATGTTTTCAGATAACGACGAGTTGGCCAGTTTGGTTGCCGAATTGATTGATGCCGATAGATTGATTATATTGTCGGATACCGACGGTTTATATACCGGCCATCCAGACGATGAAGATTCTGAAAAGCTACATGAAGTTAAAGGAGATGAAAACGTTGAAAAATACGTTCAGGCTTCCAATAAAAAAGAAGGTGAAGGCCGAGGAGGCATGGCTTCAAAAATTAAAATAGCAAAAGGTACCGCGAAAAAAGACATCCCAACCTATATCGCAAACGGAAAACGTGAAAATGTTATCGTAGATATTATTGATGATAAAGAAATAGGTACTAAATTTATACACTAAAAAATAACCAGATGAAACTTTTAAGTTCAGACATAAAAAATAAGGTACTCCAATCTATGATTGATATTATAGATCGAGAGCGCAACAATATTATAAAAGCTAACCAAAAGGATTTGGATGCTTTTAACCGAGACGATCAAGCACTTTACGACCGATTGGTAGTAAACGAAGCTAAAGTAGATGGCATGATCCAGGCCATTAAAGAAGTTAAGGCGCAGGACGACCCGGTTGGAAAGGAAATTTCTAACGTTACTTTAGATAGTGGTTTGAAAATAACCAATAAAACAGCACCGTTCGGAACGATTTTAATCATTTATGAATCTAGGCCCGATGTAACCATCGAGGCGGCTGTACTAGCTTTTAAGGCCAATAATAAAATTTTGTTAAAAGGCGGAAAAGAAGCGATTAATAGTAACTTGATTTTAGAGAAATGTTGGCATGAAGCCTTAGAAGAAAATGGCCTTTCTAAAGAATGGATTAGGCTGTTGCATCTTCAGCGCGAGGAAACCCAAGAATTTTTAAGAAATCCAACAGAGCCTTTAGATTTGATTGTACCACGTGGTGGTGAGCGTCTTATCAAATTCGTAAAAGATCACGCCAGTTGTGCCGTATTGGTAAGTGGGCGTGGGAACAACTTTTTATACGTATCTGAAGATGCCGATTGGGAAAAAACCATCAAAGTTTTGGTTAACGCCAAAACCCATAAAATTTCGGGTTGTAATGCTTTAGATAAAGTTTTAATCAATAAAAACATCCCGAATTACGAGGCTAAATTAAAAGAGCTTCAGGAGGTTTTAAAAAGTGTTAATGTTAATATTTTGGTTGATGGAAACATCGCAAAAACCTTAACCGATGAAAACCAAATTCCAGATGAAGACACTTGGTACGAGGAGTTTTTGGCATTAAAAATATTGTTGGCCGAAGTAAGCTCATTAGATGAAGCTATTGAAAAAATAAATAAATATTCCGGAGGGCATTCTGCAGCCATTTTAACTGAAGACAAAGATAAGGCAACCCTGTTTATGGAGCAGGTAGATAGCGCAGCCGTTTACCACAACGCTTCAACACGATTTACTGATGGCGGACAAATGGGCGTTGGTGCCGAGTTGGCCATTAGTACCGATAAATTGCATCACCGCGGTCCATTAGGATTAAAGCAATTGGTAACTAATAAATACTACGTTTTTGGTGATGGCCATGTAAGGGTATAGTATGTAAAACAACACAGAACCACTTGTTTATCAGGCGGTTCTGTTTATTAAAAAAACGTTAAATCGTCAAGAATAGTTGTTTTTTTCGAGATTTTTATTAGATTAATTGTTATGGTTTACACAGACAAAGAAAAATACTCAGACGTTTTAGAAGACTCTATCGCTTATTTGGAAAATCACGGTTTTGAAAATATCAAAGCCGATTTTGAAGGCTACGAAAGCCCAAAATCTTACACCAAAGCGGGAAGCGATATCTCCATAACCCCAGATGTTGTAGCGACTAAAGAAGGCCGTAAATATTATTTCGATATCAGCCTTAAATCCGAAAAACCCAAATTACTTAAATCAAAATGGTTGTTTTTAAACACATTGAGCAACCTAAAATCGCATCGTTTTAAATTGATTACCAAACGCGGACATTATAAATTTTCGCAAGATATGCTTGAAGCCATAAATCTTAGCGATAAAAAGCTAATTAAGATTTAGGCTGCGGCATTCTATTTTCTTTTTAATTCTTTCACATGTGACCTTTTTGGTATTTGTGTTTCTAAAGCATGAATAAAAAAATGTGAGTTTTTTGTAACATTTATTTTAGTTTGTACGTATAACTATTAAATGCCCTTTTTATTCACGCATTAAATAACAGGAGAATTAAATGAGACAACTTAAAATTACGAAGCAGGTTACCAATAGAGAAACCGCTTCGTTAGACAAATATCTGCAAGAAATTGGAAAGGTTGATTTGATTACCGCAGATGAGGAAGTTGAATTGGCACAGCGCATCAAGGCTGGAGATCAAGTGGCTTTAGAGAAGCTAACCAAAGCGAACTTACGTTTCGTAGTATCGGTGGCTAAGCAGTACCAAAACCAAGGTTTAACATTGCCCGATTTAATTAACGAAGGTAACTTGGGGTTAATTAAGGCGGCGCAACGTTTTGATGAAACTCGAGGTTTTAAATTCATTTCGTATGCCGTTTGGTGGATTCGTCAATCTATTCTTCAAGCATTGGCCGAGCAATCGCGTATTGTACGTTTACCTTTGAACAAGATTGGTTCGATTAATAAAATCAACAAAACTTTTGCTTTTTTAGAGCAAAGCCATGAGCGTCCGCCTTCTGCTGAAGAGATTGCCAAAGAATTGGATATGACCATTAACGACGTAAAGGAATCGATGAAAAATTCAGGGCGTCACGTGAGTATGGATGCGCCATTGGTTGAAGGTGAAGATTCTAACCTTTATGATGTATTAAACTCGGGAGAATCGCCAAACCCAGACAAGGAGTTGTTGCACGAGTCGTTGCGTACAGAGATTGAACGCGCTCTTGAAACACTAACCCCTCGTGAAGCAGACGTTATTCGTTTATACTTTGGTTTAGGCAACCAACACCCAATGACGCTTGAAGAAATTGGTGAAACGTTCGATTTAACTCGCGAGCGTGTTAGACAAATAAAAGAAAAAGCTATTCGTAGATTAAAACACACGTCTAGAAGTAAAATATTAAAAACCTATTTAGGATAGTTTCATACAGAAATGACGACTAAATTACAGTAACAACAGTTACACACATAACTGTTCGTTTTTTGATTGATGAAAGAACCCCCGGCTGATTACCGGGGGTTTATTTTTTTATTCCCGATTTAAAAATCACTTATCTCTAGGCTAAAAAAAATAGATTTTATAATCCAAACTAAAATATTTATGTATTTTAGCGAACAAATTTACCTTTAATCTATTTTTTTTTTAATTTTAATCTTTCTATTTATGAAAAAAATTACCCTATTATGTTGCATAATGTTTTTTTTACTCTTGCACAAAACTTCACGGGGCCAAACTGTTTTTAATTGGGAAACAGCTACAGATAATGGAGCAAGTGTAACTCAAACAGTAGATGGTATAACCGTAACAGCAACCTCTTCACAAGGCGATGTTGATGCTGTAAATGGTGGCGGTTTAGATGGTTCAACTGGTATAGTTGTTTATTCTCAATCAATAAGTTCTACTAGTATGACCTTCACTTTTAACACAGCGGTTAATATTGCTAATGTTTTCTCATTCACGGCAACCAATAGTGGTGGTGATGCAACTTGGGTTTTTACGCCTACGGGTGGGAGTAATTCTGCTGTAACAGAAACAATACCTGCTACAAGTAATACCGATGTTGCGGTTAATTGGTTTGGAGTTACATCGTTTACAGTAACTAATTCTGGCGGAGGCACATCCCCTTTTGCTTTTGATAATATAACCTTAGGAGCAGCTTGTACAGAACCAGACGTGCCAACAGTTTCGCATACACCAACAACGGTATGTAATGGCAGTACAACAACATTAAATATTACAGGAAGTTTAAATGATGCTACAGAATGGGTGGTGTATACTGGTAGTTGTGGTGGCACAGAAGTAGGAAGAACATCAACATCATCATTGGTGGTAACACCTTCGTCTCCAAGTACAACGTATTATGTAAGAGGAGAAGGAGGGTGTACAACACCAGGTTCATGTGGAACCACAACAGTAAATGTAACCGCTTTAGATGATGCAAGTTTTAGTTATGGTTCGTCATCATATTGTCAAAACGCTAGTGATCCGTCTCCAACAATTACAGGAACAACCGGTGGAACATTTAGTTCTACAGCAGGATTGAGCATTGCCAGTAACGGTACTATCGATGTATCGGCTTCAACACCGAACACATATACGGTAACTTACACAACTGCAGGAACATGTCCGAGTTCATCAAATGTAAGTGTTACCATTAATGCTCCTGACGATGCTGGTTTTAGCTATGGTGCATCTGCATATTGTCAAGATGGTAGCGACCCAACACCAACCATTACAGGATTAACCGGTGGAACATTTAGTTCTACAGCAGGATTGAGCATTGCCAGTAACGGCACTATTGATGTATCGGCTTCAACACCGAACACATATACGGTAACTTACACAACGGCGGGAACATGCCCGAACTCATCGACGTTTGATGTGACGATCAACGCTTTGGACGATGCTAGTTTTAGCTACTCAATGTCAACGTACGACACAGATGATACAGATCCTACACCTACAATTACTGGAGAGATTGGTGGTGCGTTTAGTTCTGCAGCGGGGTTAAGCATCAATACTTCAACTGGAATCATAGATTTGTCGGCATCTACACCAAACACATATACCGTAACATATATCACGAATGGTACTTGTCAAAATTCATCAACATTTGATGTAACTATTGAAGATGCAGCACTAGGTATTGATGAAATTGATGCTGAACTAGACAACATTCAAATTTATACCAAGGCTAAGTCGTTGTTTATTAAAGGGCTTAAATCAAAAACAAATGTTGAGATTTATTCTATTATTGGCAAAAGATGTTTTAGAACTTCGACAAATGAAAGTGAAAATAATTTTGATTTATCTGATTTATCATCGGGAATTTATATTGTAAAAATACAAAGCACCGGCAATAACCTTAGGACTAAAAAAATTATTGTAAATTAAGTTTAGAATTTGATTGATGAAAGAACCCCCGGCTGATTACCGGGGGTTTATTTTTTTAGTATATCTTTGGTAAAATACACGTACCCTCGCATGTTAAAAACTATCTGCTATAAAAGCAAAGTAAAACCGGGCTTGAGCATACTCGATACAGAAGCATTGTTTCAAGAAACCCAGAATAATAATAACAGCCTAAAAATAACCGGCGTTTTAATAAAAAAGGAAACGGTATTTTTTCAAATCCTTGAAGGGGAATCCAATAGGCTGGATGTTCTTTACGAGAAAATAAAAAACGACTCTCGGCATTCAAATATCGTAGAGTTGTTGAACACAACCGTTGGGCAGCTAAGTTTCAATAATTTTGAAACAGGCTATAGAATAATTCAAGATGTAAACTCACTCTACGATTTACAAAACTACCTTATAAAACTGGAAGGCGCAGAAGCCGAACACAGTGCTACTTTTTTACAAATGATAGAAGACCTTCTATTGTCAGACGAATAAGTAATTTACATTTACTTTGTAGTAATTAATTTATTAAATTTATTTTTTACACAGAAACTCGCGTTATGAAGTATAAGGCCATTTGTTATTTGAGTAATATTAAGCCTAGCCTTAATAAAGGGGAAATAGATGACTTAATGGATTTTTCGGTCCATCAAAATAATAAAAGAGCCATTACTGGCTTGTGTATTTTATTAGACAATCACTTTTATCAAATACTGGAAGGAGAGCCAAATGCTGTCGATGAGTTGTTTTCAAAAATAAAGAAAGATAATAGACATAACGGACTTATCAAGCTTATTGATAAACCCATAAAAGATAAAATTTTCGCGGAGTACTATGGTGGAGATTTTGCCATTGTTAAAAAAAGGGTGGATGTGAATAAATTAAAAATCTACCTAGAATGGTTAAAAAATGCTAACATTCCTGAAATAAATGAATTACTTTTGCTCACTGAAAATTTTTTAAAATATAATAATGGCCTCTAAACTTATAGCCCCTTCACTTTTGGCTGCCGATTTCGCCAATTTACAGCGCGACATAGAAATGGTAAACCAAAGTGATGCCGATTGGTTTCATATTGATATTATGGACGGTGTTTTTGTTCCGAATATTTCCTTCGGAATGCCCGTATTACAAGCAATTCAAAAGCATGCCAAAAAAACTTTGGATGTGCACCTTATGATTGTGGATCCCGATAGATATATAAAAACTTTTGCCGACTTAGGCAGCGACGTACTTACCGTACATTACGAAGCGTGTCCGCACTTGCACAGAACCATTCAGGCCATAAAAGCAGAAGGCATGAAGGCAGGGGTTTCGTTGAATCCGCACACCAATGTGAGTTTACTGGAAGATACCATTAACGACATCGATTTGGTATTGATAATGAGTGTGAATCCGGGCTTTGGCGGACAAAGTTTTATTGAAAACACCTATGAAAAAGTAAAACAACTAAAAGCACTTATTGAACGAAAAGGCGCTAAAACCATAATTGAAATAGACGGCGGTGTAACCAATAAAAATGCCAAACAGCTAGTGGATGCGGGTGCCGATGTTTTAGTGGCAGGTAGTTATGTGTTTAAAAGTAATGATCAATTAGAAACTATTAAAAACTTAAAGGCGATAGTGAATACTTAATGTTACTTTAAAAACCTAAAAAAAAGCCCGTTTCAAAAATTGAAACGGGCTTTTTTTATGACTAAAGATTAATGAGAATTAATCCTCTCTATTGTTGCTTCGAGGTTTGCGGTTATCGCGGTTACGATTGTCTCTGCCTCGGTTGTCGCGACTGCCACCTTTATTGTCTCTTGGTGGACGTGGTTGCCAACCTTCTGGCTTTGGTAAAATAGCTTTACGCGACACTTTTTCCTTACGGGTTTTTGGGTCGACACCAAAGTATTTTACATCGAAAACATCGCCCATGTTTACCACATCGCTTACGTTTTCAGTACGTTCCCAAGCCAATTCACTTACGTGTAATAACACTTCGTTTCCTGGAGCTTCGGTGTATTCAACCACTGCACCAAAATCAAGCATTTTAATCACTTTTACTTCATAAACGCTACCAACTTCAGGTTTAAACATCAAGGAGTCAATTTTGGCTAAAACAGCATCGATACCATCTTGTCCTGTTCCCAAAATTTCAACAATACCTTCTTCTGTAACAGGGTCTTCGTTAATAACGATAGTGGTATTGGTTTCTTTTTGTAATTCTTGAATCACTTTTCCGCCAGGTCCAATTAAGGCACCGATAAATTCGTTAGGAATCACGCGGGTAACCATTTTTGGAGCATGCGACTTAACGTCGGCATTTGGTTCTGAAATGGTTTCGGTAATTTTATCTAAGATATGTAAACGGCCATCGCGAGCTTGTTTTAAGGCGTTCACAAGAATTTCGTATGATAATCCTTTCACCTTAATATCCATTTGGCAGGCTGTAATTCCGTCTGCAGTACCAGTTACTTTAAAGTCCATGTCGCCTAAGTGATCTTCATCACCTAAAATATCAGATAACACGGCGTACTTGCCAGTTTCGGTATCGGTAATCAATCCCATAGCAATTCCAGAAACTGGTTTTTTAAGTTGAACACCAGCATCCATCATGGCCATTGTTCCAGCACAAACTGTTGCCATAGAAGATGATCCATTAGATTCTAAGATCTCGGAAACAACACGTACGGTGTAAGGGCAATCATTAGGAACCATACCTTTAAGGGCACGTTGGGCCAAGTTTCCATGTCCTACTTCACGACGCGAAGTTCCTCGGATTGGACGGGCTTCACCGGTTGAAAAAGGAGGGAAGTTGTAGTGTAAATAAAAACGTTCTTCACCCTCAAACGATGGCATATCAATTTGGTTAGCCTCTCTTGAAGTTCCCAAAGTAACCGTAGCTAATGCTTGGGTTTCACCACGTGTAAAGATTGAAGAACCATGTGTTGATGGCAAATAATCAACCTCGCACCAAATAGGGCGGATGTCGGTAGTTTTACGTCCATCTAAACGTAAACCTTCGTTTAAGGTTAAATCGCGAACTGCGTTTTTCTCGGCTTTACTGTAGTATTTAGATATTAGACCACCTAATTCTTCTTGCTCTTCTTCAGAAAAAGAAGCTACAATTTCTTCTTTAATTTCTGCAAATGCAGCACCTCTTTCGTGTTTTGAAGAACCTGCTTTTGCTACGGCATACACTTTATCGTAAGCCAAATCGTGAATCTTTTTAGCCAAATCTTCATCTTCAACTTCTGGCTCGTATTCACGGGTTTCTTTTTTTCCGAAGGCTTCAGCTAATCTAATTTGCGCTTCGCACTGCACTTTAATGGCTTCGTGGGCAAATTTGATGGCTTCGGTCATTTCTTCTTCTGAAATTTCATCCATTTCACCTTCAACCATCATTACTGAATCTGCGCTGGCACCAATAACCATATCGATGTCACTTTCTTCTAATTGAGCTAAAGATGGATTGATGATGAATTCACCATTTACACGACCAACTCTTACTTCTGAAATTGGGCATTCAAATGGAAAATCGGATAATTGGATAGCGGCAGAAGCAGCCAAACCAGCCATCGCATCTGGCATCACGTTTTCGTCGTGAGACATCAATTGAATCATTACCTGTGTTTCGCTGTGGTAATCTTTTGGGAATAACGGACGTAAAACACGGTCAACTAAACGCATAGTTAACACCTCGCCGTCGCTAGGCCTAGCTTCTCTTTTGAAGAATCCGCCAGGGTAACGCCCTGCTGCAGCGAATTTTTCACGATAATCTACGGTTAAAGGTAAAAAGTCAACATCGGCCGACTTGTAATTGGAAACTACCGTACATAATAGCATACAGTTTCCAGATTGCACAACAACGCTACCATGCGCCTGTTTTGCTAATTTTCCGGTTTCGATAGAAATTTCTCTGCCGTCACCAAGGTCTATGACCTCTTTAAAAACTTGTGGTTTCATAATTTTCTTTTTAACCTAAGTGTTAATCGCACTTAAGCCATGTTAAACAATGGTCGGTGTGTTGTTGTGTGTAGTGTTGTGTGATGACCAATGAAAAACTGTAATGAGCTTCTTCTATTTTGTGTCATTGCGAAGCAAATTTTTAATTTGCTGTGGCATTTCCTTAAATGGAAAATTTTGCCACGTTTTAACTGCGATTAACGCAGGCTAGTTACATTCTTCGTAATGACATTGTAACTATGTGTAAATATAAAAACAAAAAAGAGGCTGTAAAAGCCTCTTTTTATTATTTTCTTAATCCTAATTCTTTTACTATGGCACGATATCTTAAGATATCTTTCTTAGTTAAGTAATCTAGTAAAGCACGACGCTTACCTACTAATTTAACCAACGAACGCTCGGTGTTAAAATCTTTACGATTGTTTTTTAAGTGCTCAGTTAAGTGGTTAATGCGGTGTGTAAACAACGCAATTTGTCCTTCGGCGCTACCAGTATCGTTTTTTCCTTTACCGTGCTTTTCGAAGATGTTTTCTTTTGCTTCTTTTGATAAATACATGCTAATATTATTGTAAATGATTGTTATGTACACGAAAGTCTTTCTTTCGAGCGGCAAAGATAGGTAAATTTTATCATTGCACAATATTTCTTTTTCTGTAAAGTTTTCAGTAAATTAACGTAAAATTTTTCGCAAACATGGAGAGGATTATTGCCGATGCTTTAGATGTCAACTTGCTTCCAGACATCTTTAATAATGCATATCATGGTATAGCCATTGTAGGGTTGGATGGAAAATGGCTATTGGTGAGCAAAAGTTTGTGCGATATTTTAGGATATAAGCAAGAAGAATTACAAAAACTTACTTTTCAAGATATTACCCACAAAGAAGATATAGCTCTCGATTTTAGAAAGATTAGCCAACTGTTAAAGGGTGAAATAAAAAATTATAAAATGCAGAAGCGATATTTTACCAAATCGGGAAATTTGGTTTGGGGGCAGCTTTCTGTGTCTCTGGTTAGGGATGATAAAGGAAAACCTAAATATTTCATTTCTCAAGTACAAGATATTACCAAAAGAAAGCAAAAGGAAGTAGAAAAAGATATTATTGCCAACATGGTTAAGGAACAAAATGAAAGGCTATTAAACTTTTCCAGAATTATAACCCACAATCTAAAAACACACGCCGGAAACCTAAATAACCTAGCTGGTTTTGTTGAAGAGGAAATTCCGGAAACTAAAGCTAATGAAAGTTTTTTAGTGTTAAAGCAGGCCGTACAAAACCTGCAAGATACCGTAGACCACCTTACCGAAATAGCCAAATTTTCAAAATACGATAAATCGGAACTTAAGTCTCTCAATTTACATGAGTATGCGGTAAACGCCATTTATAATGTATCGTCAATGGCTAAAAATAATAATTGCGAAATTGAAAATCTTATTGCTGAAGACTTGATGGTTGTTGGGATTGAAGCGTATTTAGATAGTATTATTCTTAATTTGCTTACCAATGCCATAAAGTATAGGGAGTACTCCAGAAAATGTAAAATTGTATTAAAGAGCAAGATAGAAGATAAGCGTGTTATTTTGAGTGTTAAGGATAACGGATTGGGAATCGATTTGAAAAAGCACGGAAACAAAATGTTTATGCTCTATCAAACGTTCCATAAACATGCAGATTCTACAGGAGTAGGGTTGTTTATCACCAAAAATCAGGTGGAAGCCCTTGGTGGAAAGATAAAAGTAAAAAGTAAACCGAACAAAGGCTCCAAATTTATGGTGTACTTCAAAAAAGGATAAAAAAATGCCCTTAATTTTTAAGGGCATTTTTTTTAAGGTCGTAAAGGCTGATTCAGTATTAAATCTAAATACTGGTTTACTTTATCTTTTAGGTCTTTTCTCAGGGTTATAAAATCCAAGAAACCATGTTCTAATAAAAACTCTGAAGTTTGGAACCCTTCAGGCAAATCCTTACCAGTTGTGTCCCTTACAATTCTTGGGCCAGCAAAACCGATTAAAGCACCGGGTTCACTAATATTAATGTCTCCCAACATTGCAAAGGATGCTGTAGTACCTCCGGTGGTAGGGTCGGTACATAGTGAAATATATGGTATTCCGGCATCGGCCAATTGAGCTAATTTTACCGAAGTTTTTGCTAGCTGCATTAACGAAAATGCCGCCTCCATCATTCTGGCACCTCCAGATTTAGAAATGACCATTAAAGGAATTTTCTTCTTTAAAGCATAATCGGCTGCACGGGCAATTTTTTCCCCAACAACGCTACCCATAGAGCCACCAATAAAAGCAAAATCCATACACGCTACCACTAAATCTTTGCCTTTAGATTTTCCAACGGCTGTTCTAATGGCGTCTTTTAATTGGGTTTTTTCCTGAGCCGCTTTTAATCGCTCAGGGTATTTTTTAGTGTCTTCGAACTTTAGCGGGTCTTTAGACTCTAAATTGGTATCCATTTCTTTAAATTTATTGTCGTCAAAAAGAATTTCAAAGTATTCTTTACTGCCAATCCTAACATGGTAGCCGTCTTCTGGGCTAACATAAAAGTTTTTTTCAAGCTCTTCGGCATCAACTATTTTTCCAGTGGGCGATTTGTACCAAAGCCCTTTCGGGGTGTCCTTTTTTTCCTCTGTAGTTGTTGTTATTCCTTTTGTTTTTCTTTTAAACCAAGACATAATGATTTACGATTTTTTGAATTTTGAATTTACGATTTTCAGTAGCAACTGATTATCGAAAAGCGACCGCTGTAACCTTTATACTATTTGGAGGTAACGCACAAAGCCTAGGTACAAAATTAAGTCTTTTTTTAATTTTGAGATAAAACTAGAATAGTTTTGTTTGTAACTTTGGTAGAAGGTTGAGGATAAATAATTGTGTTTGAGTTTTATAGCCAAAAAAAAGACCTCGAATAACGAGGTCTTTTTTTGTAAGTATAAACGCTATTATAAAGTGTTTACGTTGTTTAAGTCTTCAAACGCTTTTTTCAAACGCTCAACAAAAGTTTTTTCACCTTCGCGTAACCAAACACGTGGGTCGTAGTATTTTTTGTTAGGTACATCGTCACCGTCAGGGTTTCCAATTTGAGCTTTTAAATACTCGGCTTTTTCGCCCATATAATCTCTAATACCGCTCATAAACGCATATTGCAAATCGGTATCGATGTTCATTTTAATTACACCGTAGCTAATACCTTCGCGAATTTCTTCAACCGAAGAACCTGATCCGCCATGGAATACAAAATCAATATGGTTGTGCTCTACTCCATATTTTTCAGAAATGTATTCTTGCGAATTCTTTAAAATTTTTGGAGTTAGTTTTACGTTTCCTGGTTTGTAAACCCCGTGAACGTTACCAAAGGCAGCGGCAACGGTAAAACGCGGGCTCACTTTGCTAAGTTCTTCGTAAGCATAGGCAACTTCTTCTGGCTGGGTGTAAAGTTTAGAATCGTCAACATCGGTATTGTCAACACCATCTTCCTCACCACCGGTAATACCAAGTTCAATTTCTAAAGTCATACCCATTTTACTCATGCGCTCAAGGTATTGTTTGCAGATTTCGATGTTTTCTTCAATAGGCTCTTCCGAAAGATCGATCATGTGCGAACTGAAAAGTGGCTTTCCAGTGTCTTCAAAATGCTTTTCACTGGCATCTAGCAAACCGTCAATCCAAGGCAATAGTTTTTTTGCACAGTGGTCTGTGTGCAGAATAACGGGAACACCATATGCTTCGGCCATTGTGTGTACATGTTTTGCACCGGCAATAGCACCAGCAATAGCAGCTTTTTGCCCGTCGTTACTTAGACCTTTCCCGGCATTGAATTGAGCGCCTCCGTTTGAAAATTGAATAATTACAGGGGCGTTTAAATCTCGTGCGGTTTCCAAAACACCATTAATAGTGTCCGACCCAATAACATTAACCGCTGGCAAAGCATAACTGTTGGCTTTTGCGTGGTTAAATATTGCTTGTACTTCATCGCCTGTGGCAACACCTGGCTTTATATTGTGTCCCATATTTTCTGTTTATAAGAATTAGTAAATTAAATATTTTCAAAAGTAATCAAATTTTGAATAAGATAGCTTGGTTTTCTGTTTTGAAACTTAATAAATGATACTAAAACGTTGTAGTTTTTTTGTTGAATGAAATAGTGATTCCAGTAGAAAAGTTTTGAAACTTTTAAATGCGTTAGAAAGGGTAGTTGATACCAATATTGTACACAGCGTTTGAAAAATTATAATCGTTAAACCAGCGGTTTTCTTCTGCGTAAAAAGGGTCGTAGGTTTTAAAGCCAATATCGAACCTAAAAACGAAGAAGCTAAAATCGTAGCGTAAACCAAATCCAGATCCAACGGCAATGTCTTTTAACGAATTAAAACTATTGAACACGGCACCTTCGGAGGTAGTATTATCCAAGACGTTCCAAATGTTACCGACGTCCACAAAAATAGCCCCGTTCAAATCTTCAAAAATGTTGAAGCGTTGTTCGGCACTTAAGGCCAGTTTTAGGTTGGCTTCGTTAAATTCGTTGGTGGTGTTGGAGCTTCCTGGGCCTAAACTATAGGCTGTCCATGCCCGGTTGTCGTTGGGGCCTCCCGCAAAGAAACTTTTAGAGAACGGAATACTGTTTGAGTTGCCATAAGGTATCGCCACGCCCAAAAAGCTTCGCATGGCAAAAACGTTTTTCTTGCCTAAGTCCCAGTGTTTGGTGTATTCAAATTCGGTTTTTACGTATTGGGAGTACGAAACTCCAAAAAGCTCAAACCGGTCGTTTCTGTTCTTTTGGAAGCCCAAAAGCTCCGATCCGGTAGCCAATAAGTTTCCCGCCAATTCTAATTTTAATCGGAAAATTGAAAAATCTTCATCAAATAAATTGGTGCGTTCGTCATAAGTTAAATTGTAAATGGACGAAATAATCAAGTTGTTTTCCGTTAATCGGTCTTTACGCTCTTTTATGTTGTTAACTTCTTTGTACGATGTTGGGGCATTCGATTCAAAACTGTTGTCGGCCAATACCAAATCCATAAATTCGTCCGATCGGGCTTTGTTTAAAACCGGGTTGTCGTTTTCGTCGGTTTCAATATATTCGGCGGGGGTGTTGTAAACGTTAAGCGCAATATTGTTCAGGTTGTTGAACGAATTGCTATATACATTAAAATAATTGTCTATGTTCAGGTTTTTAACGTATTGCACATTAAACACATCCAGCCTATTGGTGGCTTTGTCGTTAGGCCTCCAGTTATAGTTGAAAATACCACTGAAAGTACGCTTGTCGAGACCTATATTGGTCTGGCTGGTTGAGGCCAAACTGATTTTGGTACTCGGCAACATGTATTTTGGAATGAGGTTTTCGGTGTAAAAGGGTGAAAATAGCCTCGGTATGGTGAGCTTAAAATCGACACCAAATTCGTTGATATCGAAAAAAGGATCGCCTTCTTGCGGGTCTTTCGAAGAGCCGATGGAACCGATAGCTGAAATTTGAAAGGTTTCGGCGCCCCTAAAAATATTTCGAATGAGCAAACTGGGGTTTACCGAAAGGCCAACCGATTGGATGTTGCTGGTCGATACATCGGTACTAAAGCCCAAGTTGAATTTTTTCAATGGTGTTAGCCTAATGGTGTCGGTAAGCGTGCGGTCTGCATTCTCAATATATTCAATATTGGGGTATTTAAAGGTGCGCAACTCGTTTAAATGCCGGTAAGTGCGGGTACGGTCAATGTCCCTAAAAACTTCGCCGGGCGATATAAACACGGCGTCGGTCAAGGCTTTGGGTTGGTAACGCATTTTACCATAGCTGTAAAGCTTGTAGCCGTTGTAGTATATGGAATCTTTAAAAGATTTGCCACGATTTTCGAAAGTATAATCGGTTATAATGTTTACATCTCTTATTTTATATACTTCAAAAGGTTTACGCTCTATGGAATCTGGAGTTCTTATGGCACGATCTTGAATAATCACATCAACATTTACTTTTTTGTTAGTGCCAATAGTGTCCATTTCAAAAGTGATGTAGTCTTGATTGAAATGATAAACGCCGTTATTTCGTAATTCGTTTGAAATACGTTCGCGTTCGTTTTCAAAGTTTAAAGTTTTGTATTGTTGCCCGGGCTTTATAATGGCATCGTTTTCAATGTCTTCGTATAACGATTTAACCACGGGCGATTTTATGGTTTCGGTAATAGAATCTAAAACAAAAGGGCGTCCGGTTTTAATACGGTATTCTACTTCGGCCCGTTTGTTGTCGCTTTTATTGATGTCGTATTCGGTTTCAACATTAAACCAACCGTTGTTAATATAATAGTCCTGAAAGCGCTTTGCCGATTTTTTGGTTTGTTCTTCATTTACAATGGTAGGTGGTTCGCCAGTGTGTTTCAGCCAGTTGTTAAACCCAATGGCTGAAGCCTTTAGTTTGTTCAATTGCTTTTTTGAGTAACGTTTTATTAAGCGCTCTCTGCGGTTGGGTTTTTTGTCCAACCAAGCCTCAAAAAGCGAATCCCTATTGGGGCGGGCTAAATTGTAAATGTGTAATCTCAACGGAACACCAGCAATTTTTCGGTTGGTTTTTTGATAAATTAGGTTGTTTGTAGTAACCGAATTGTCTTTTTTATCGTTAACGAAAACCGTGTTTTTGGTCAATAAATGCTCGTCTTCGGCAACTCTTTTTGTAGCATCGCAGGAAAGGAAGCATCTCGAAAAAATGATTAAAATGAATATTTTTAAGAGTTGACGTGTCAAATGAAAAATGAGGTTAAATTTTAGACGGTTTGTGCTGCAATTTTGTTCAAAAATACACTATTTACACTTAAATAAATAGCAGAATGCCTAGAGCCTCGCAATATTTTCTTTTCTTTATCGAAATTTACTTAAGCCCCTGATGGTAGCTTGGCAAATGAAGGGCAATGGCCACTGAGATATTTAATGGGTTGAATCACAGATTTTCAAAATTTAAACGTTAAGAACACGATGCTTTCTAAAAACCAAATCAAATTAATAACGAGTTTAAAACAAAAAAAGTTTAGGCAACAGCACGGTTTTTTTGTAGCTGAAGGCATAAAGACCATCAACGAACTTTTGCAATCTTCACTTAAACTTCATGAATTGTTCACCACAGAACCTCTCAATAATAATGCCACGAAAGCGACCATTGTTTCTGAAAAGGAACTAAAACGCA
The DNA here is from genome assembly GCF_012037625.1 of Tamlana crocina. Classification (NCBI taxonomy): domain Bacteria; kingdom Pseudomonadati; phylum Bacteroidota; class Flavobacteriia; order Flavobacteriales; family Flavobacteriaceae; genus Tamlana; species Tamlana crocina. The sequence goes on along the minus strand of NZ_JAAVJS010000016.1, from coordinate 22,771 downwards.
TCAGCTTTTTAAAAACGCCCAACACGGCTTTGGCGGTATTTGAAATTCCACAACCCAAACCCATTAAAAGCGACGGATTAATTGTAGCCATAGATGCCGTTAGTGACCCCGGAAATCTCGGCACCATCATCCGGCTTTGCGATTGGTTTGGTATAAAAGATTTAGTTTGTAGTACCGATACGGTAGATTGTTTTAACCCCAAAGTGGTGCAGGCTACTATGGGATCGATAACTCGGGTTGATATCAATTATGTGGATTTGGAAGGGTTTTTGAAAAACTACAGCGGTCCTGTTTTTGGGGCGTTTATGGATGGAGAAAATGTGTATTCGGCCAACTTACCGACAAGCGGTGTTTTGGTAATGGGAAATGAGGCCAACGGCATTTCAAAAGGTACTGAAAGTTTGGTTACAGAGAAAATAGCGATTCCAAGGTTTGGTGATTTACAAGCCACGGAAAGTTTAAATGTGGCGACAGCGACAGCTATTTTATTGAGCGAGTTTAGGAGGGGAGAACCGAGTTAACAGTTTGCAGTTGCAGTTAGCAGTATGGTCCAAGTTTTTCTCCGCACTTTTGCGAGAAATTAAAGATTTAAGCTGTTTGAACTTAGTTCGCATCTAAACTCGGTGGAGTTTGAAAATTGTAACTACGACTGAAAAACGATCTTTATTGAAACGTAAAATTAATAAACACCCCACGGGTTTTCATCGTAGCAATATTGCTGGTCCACGGGCTATTGGGGTCTTCATCCCTTATTAATTCGTCGTTAATGCCGAATAATCCACGAATGGAAGGGGTAAATTTAAAATTGTACAGATAAAAATCGATACCAAAGCCCAATTCATAAAAAATGGAATTTTTGTTGGTTCTAAACTGCCCGTTGCTATTGTCTTCGGGATTGTTTTCGTTACTCGAAAGATTCAATGCTGTTGAAAACCCGCCAACAATAAATGGTTTGAAATTATTGATGCGCTTAGTTGAAATTTTAACCAACAGCGGCACATGAATGTAAGTGGATTTTACTTCGCGAATCAAATCGGACGACTTTACATCGGGCACGCCTTCAAAATATTCCTGACTGTAATACAGTTCGCGGGTGGTAATAAGCAGTCCGGGCTCTAAACGCAAATCGATAAAGCTGTTTACGCGCAAGTTTCCTATTAAACCCACGTTAAAACCGGGACTTCGTTTTACGTAAATATCACGTAAATCGTTGTTGTAATCGAAATTGAAATCGTAAGTGCTAAAGCCTAAAAAATAGCCCCAGCGCAGTAAGTTATTGTCGGTGCTCCCGCGCCCTTGGTTGGCATCGTAAGTTACTTTTTCTTTTTTAAATAGTTGCGCACTAGAGGTTTGGGTGATGAATAAAAAAGCGATTAATGCAAAAATATGCTTCATGTTATTTTTTCGATGATTTATAGATTGTGGCCACACCAAAAGTTTGTGGAAAATCTTCAACATTTATAAACCCAATTTTGCGTAAAATATTGTTCAAAGCTTCACCGTAAGGAAAAACAGAGGCCGATTCGCTTAAGTAGCGGTAGGCACTTCTATCTTTTGAAAACACTTTGCCAATTAATGGTAAAATGTTTTTGGTGTAAAAGGCGTACCCTTGTTTGTATGGAGTTTTTGTTGGTACCGAGGTTTCTAAAATCACAAAAGTACCACCGGGTTTCAAAACTCTTAAAATTTCTTTAAGGCCGTTTTCTAAAGTTTCGAAATTACGCACACCAAAAGCCACGGTAATGGCATCAAAGGTATTGTCTTCAAAAGGCATGTTTTCGCTATCGCCCAAAACCATTTCTATTTTAGAGTCCAAGCCTTTCTTTTTTACTTTTTCCTTTCCTATTGCCAGCATGCCCGAACTAATGTCTAACCCCACAATTTTTGTTGCATTGGTTTCAGCGAGATTAATAGCCAAATCGCCAGTTCCTGTAGCGATATCCAAAATAGTTTCCGGATTGGTTTCGGCAACCATGTTTACTACTTTCTTACGCCATTTAATATCTATTCCGAACGAAATAACGCGGTTTAAACCATCGTAATCGCCAGAAATGGTATCGAACATTTTGGTAACCTGTTCTTTTTTACCTAAATCGCTGTTTTTATAGGGCTTTACTTTTGACAAATCTGAAAAATTTTTCGACAAATATAAACTTTTAGCCATGCATAAAATAATAAGTGGCCGATTATTATAAAGAACCATTCTAATATGCTTCTATCTAATTTATAGTATATTTGTGCTACTTTTTATGATAAATAGATAATGAAAATTATTATTGCCGGAGCTGGTGAAGTTGGGTTTCATTTAGCAAAACTGTTGTCTTACGAATCTCAAGAGATTACTTTAATAGACCCAGATAAAGATAGTTTAGTTTACGCCGATACGCATTTAGATATTAAGGTTATTCGTGGTGACGCCACTTCAATAGCGGTGTTGAAAGATGCCCGTGTAGAGTCTTCAGATCTATTTATTGCCGTAACATCAAGTGAAACTACCAATATTACCGTTTGTGTTTTGGCCAAGCAATTGGGGTCGCAAAAAACCATTGCCAGAATTTCAAATACCGAGTTCATCCGCCATAAGGAAGAAATTGGATTTACAGAATTTGGTATCGATGAGTTGATTTCGCCAGAATCGTTAGCCGCAGCCGAAATTGAATTATCGCTTAAGCAATCGTCGTTTAATGATACTTACGAGTTCGAAAATGGCGCATTAACCATGGTGGGGCTAACGCTTTCTAGGTCGGCTTCCTTCGTGGGTAAGACGGTAAAGGAAGCGGCCCGAATATTTCCAGAAATTCATTTTGTGCCGATTGCCATTCAACGTTTTGGTACGCAATATACGCTTATTCCTAGAGGTGATACGGTGTTTAAAAGAGGGGATAGTGTGGTGTTTATTACCAATGATGGCGGTGCAGAAGATTTATGCCGCTTAACCGGTAAAGCCAACAGGGCTATAAAAAATGTGATGATTTTGGGCGGTACCCAAATTGGTTTTAAAACGGCTCGCGATTTATCGAAAAAGGGATTTAACGTAAAACTGTTTGAAGCCAACCGGGAGCGCGCTTTCGATATTGCTGATGAATTGCCCAATGTGTTGGTAATTAATAGCGACGGAAAAAATGTTGATGTACTCGAGGAAGAGAATATTTCCGATATGGATGCTTTTATTGCTGTTGGAGATAATTCAGAAACCAATATCATGTCTTGTTTGGTGGCCAAATCCAAAGAGGTGAAAAAGACTGTGGCTTTGGTGGAAAACATGGATTATTTTGAATTGTCGCATTCCGTTGGAATTGAAACTTTAATCAATAAAAAGCTACTGGCCGCCAATACGATTTTTAGGTACATCAGAAAAGGAGAGGTTGTGGCCATGACCAAACTGAACAATATGAATGCTGAATTGTTGGAGTTTGAGGTAAAATCGACCTCAGCCATTTGTAACAAATACATAAAAAATATCGATTTCCCAAGGTCGGCCATTATTGGTGGTGTGGTTAGAAATGGAGAGGGCATAATTGCTTTGGGCGATTTTAAAATCCGTGAGGGCGACCGTATTGTAGTGTGCAGCTTATTGCAATCAATAAAGGGCGTTGAACGATTATTCCGCTAAACATGAAACTTAACTATCAAATTATTTTTCATATCCTTGGGCTGCTATTGCTTTTTAATGGTGGGTTCATGTTGCTTTCGGCACTCATCAGTTTTGTTTACAACGATGGGGTTACGTTAGAGTTGTTTTTGTCCGGAGCAAGCATATCGCTTATTGGGGGGGGGGGCATGCTGGTTACCCGAAAACACCGTAAGGAAATCAATAAGCGTGAAGGGTATATCGTGGTGAGTTTCGGTTGGATTATCATGTCGCTCTCTGGAGCGTTGCCTTATGTTTTAACCGATAGTATATCGAATTTTACCAGCGCATTTTTCGAAACCATGTCAGGATATACCACTACGGGAGCTTCTATTTTAAATGACATTGAAGCCGTGCCCAAAGGCGTTTTGTTTTGGCGGAGTTTAACCCATTGGATCGGAGGTATGGGAATTATCGTTTTAGCGATTGCCATTTTGCCTTTACTGGGTATTGGAGGGATGCAGCTTTTCGCAGCTGAAGCCCCTGGGCCGAGTGCCGATAAATTACACCCCAGAATAACCGATACGGCCAAACGTTTGTGGCTTATTTATTTTGGATATACCGCAGCAGAAACCTTGTTGCTTAGTTTGGCAGGCATGTCGTTCTTTGATGCCATAAACCATGCGTTGTGTACACTTTCCACGGGTGGGTTTTCAACTAAAAATGCCAGTGTGGCCTATTGGAATGGAGACCCCGTAATTCAGTACATCATCATTTTATTTATGTTTTTGGCGGGGACCAATTTCGTTTTGAGTTACTTCGCATTTAAAGGAAAAGTACAAAAGGTGTTACAGGACGAAGAGTTTAAATTGTATTTTAAGTTTATAGCCATTTTTACTCTAATCGCATCGGTGCTTATTTATTTTAGGGCAGATGTTTCGGCGTCTTCCATAGACCATCCCATGGTTTGGGGTGAGGCCGAAAGTGCATTTAGGCATGGTTTGTTTCAAGTACTTTCCGTAATTACCACAACGGGTTTTGTTACAGCCGACTACACCTTGTGGACGCCCTTTTTGGTGGTGTTTTTCTTCGGGCTCATGTTTTTGGGCGGTTCGGCAGGAAGTACCTCTGGAGGTGTAAAAGTGGTTCGCCATTTAATCATGATAAAAAATGGGTTTTTAGAGTTTAAAAGAACCTTGCATCCTAGCGCCATCTTGCCCGTTCGATACAATAAAAGAGCTATTTCAGGAAATATTGTATTCAATATTTTGGGCTTTTTCATTTTGTATATGCTCTCGTTTATTATTGGGGCGTTGGTGTTTTCTATGTTTGGTCTCGATTTTAAGTCGGCCATTGGTTTAGCAGCATCTACACTTGGTAATGTGGGGCCGGCATTAGGCGATTTTGGTCCGGTGAACAATTATGCATCCTTGCCTGGTTTGGGGCAATGGTGGGCATCCTTTTTAATGCTTATTGGCCGTTTAGAGCTCTTTACCGTACTTATTTTGTTTACGCCGTTCTTTTGGCGGAATAGGTAGTTTTTTAGAACACTTTATCAGATGTGTATTCCATTTTCAAGGAAGAGAAGTGTGTTTGCTTAAACTTAAATCCTGAGCTTCTACTGCAACGTTTTAGTTGATTTTTATACTGATATATTGAAACTAAACTTTAATAATTATGGGTGGAGAAGGATCTATGGCAGCAGCCAATGCTTCATTGAAAAATAATAGGAATCAGCTAGCAAAAAGAAAAGATAGTAAAGCTTTATCGGGTAGTTATGCCCATGTAAAAATGAAGGATTTGCCGAAAGCATCTACGCAAAGCCTAAAAAAGATTAGGGAGCAAATACAACGTGAAAATGAAACGGCTCGGAAGAAAGTTATTGTTGGTTTCGTGTTTTTATTTATTGGGGTAATGGCGTTCTTATACTTTCTTTTAGCTTAAATAAAAAAAGCCTGTCAAATTCAAGGAATCTAACAGGCTTTTTAAATTGATATGCTTCGATTAAATTAGCTTACGGCTTCTTTAATGCGTTTCATAGCTTCGATAATTTGCTCGTTTGAAGCGGCATAAGAAATCCTGATACAATCTGGGTTTCCAAAGGCTTCACCGGTTACGGTGGCTACAAGCGCTTCTTCCAATAGGAAAAATGAAAAATCTGAAGCATTGTTTATTTTCTTGCCTTTTAATGTTTTTCCGAAGAAGTGCGTTACGTTAGGGAACACATAAAAAGCACCATCTGGCACATTGCACTTAAAGCCTTCAATGTCGTTCAATAAATCTAAAATTAAATCGCGACGTTGCTTAAACTCGTCGATCATATATTTTACCTTTTCGGGCGATTCATTGCAAGCCGTGATAACGGCACGTTGCGCAATACAGTTGGCACCACTAGTAGCCTGACCTTGCAATTTGTTGCAGGCACGGGCTATTTTTTCAGGAGCACCAATGTACCCGATACGCCATCCTGTCATAGCAAACGCTTTCGATACACCGTTTACGGTAATGGTACGGTCGTACATTTCTTCAAATTCAGCAATACTGGTGTGGCCTTGACCGTAATTGATGTGTTCGTAAATTTCATCCGAAACCACATAAATGTCTGGGTATTTTGCTAAAACATCAACCAACCCTTTAAGCTCCTCTTTACTGTAAACCGAACCACTTGGGTTACATGGCGAACTAAACCACATCATTTTGGTTTTGGGTGTAATGGCAGCTTCCAATTGCTCAGGTGTCATTTTAAAATCGGTAGCGATAGATGTTTTCACTTCAACAGGAACACCACCAAATAATTTAACGATATCTGCGTAGCTTACCCAGTAAGGACATGGTAAAATTACCTCGTCGCCATCGTTAAGCATAACACCGGCAACATTAAACAACGACTGTTTTGCACCTGTTGAAACCACCACTTGCGATGGCGTATAAGTAAGGTTGTTGTCGCGCTTAAATTTGGTGATGATAGCGTCTTTTAAATCGGCGTAACCATCAACAGGCGAATACGAATTGTAATTGTCGTTAATGGCTTGAATAGCGGCCTCTTTAATAAAATCGGGAGTGTTAAAGTCGGGCTCACCAAGACTTAAACCAATAATATCTTTGCCTTCGCCTCTTAATTCTCTTGCTTTGGCTGCCATGGCCAACGTTGCAGAAGTGGCCATGTTTAAAATTCTATCAGATAGTAATTGCATGAAATTTAGTTAAATAGATTGTGATTAGAATTGCAATGCCGGTTTTCTTCCCATTTCCTTTAAATATTTAAAATGTGAAATGATGGCGCTGCGTGTTGTTTTATATTCGTTATAAGGTAAATTAAATTCTTTAGCCGTTTCTCTAACAATTTTAGAGATTTTGGTATAGTGCACGTGGCTAATGTGCGGAAAAATATGGTGCTCTACTTGGTGATTTAATCCACCAGTAAACCAGTTAACTATTTTGTTTTTTGTACTGAAGTTGATAGTGGTTTTCAGCTGGTGGATGGCCCAAGTATTTTTCATAGTACCGTCTTTTTCGGGTAGTGGCATTTCGGCTTCGTCCATAACGTGAGCTAATTGGAATACCACACTTAAAATTAAACCAGCAGTATAGTGCATTACGAAAAAGCCGATTAAAATTTTCCACCAAGCAATATCTAAAATCAGCATGGGGATAACAATCCAAATGCTCACATAAATAATTTTTGAAATGACCAACTTGCTCCAATTCCAAACTGGATTTGGGAATTTTCCGTAAGACAACTTGCGTTTCATATAACGGCGCATTTGTTGCCAATCGGTAGTAATAGCCCAGTTGATGGTCAATAGTCCATAAAGTAAAATGGAATAATAATGCTGAAAACGGTGATACCATTTCCATTCAGAATGTTTTGTAAAGCGAAGAATTCGTCCAGCATCCAAATCTTCATCATGACCGTGTACGTTGGTGTAGGTGTGATGCAGTACGTTGTGCTGTACTTTCCAGTTGTAAACATTTCCGGCAAGAATATAAATACTGCTTCCCATTAAACGATTAACCCATTCTTTATTTGAAAACGAACCGTGGTTGCCGTCATGCATCACGTTCATGCCCACGCCGGCCATGCCCACTCCCATAACAATGGTTAAAAGCAATTGCGCCCAACCTGGCAGGTTTAAGGTTAATAACAAGAAATAAGGTGTTAAAAACAGGGAGAACATCACGATGGTTTTTATCCATATTTTCCAATTACCTGTACGCTTTATTTGGTTTTCCTTAAAATAAGCGTTTACTCTTTTATTTAGTGTTCTAAAAAATTTAGCAGAGTCAGTTCTTGAAAATGAAAGTGCTTGTTTAGTCATTCTGGTATTTTAATATGATTAATCTTTTGGTTTTATTGATCATACCTGGAGGGCAAAGATAGGTATAAACCCAAATAAGTTGTAACGAATTTTTGTAAAAATATGTATTTAAAAACCATATTTTTGTTGAAAATTTAACATTGATGGACCTTATTCTAAAGTATTTCCCAAATCTTACCGAAAAGCAAATTGAGCAGTTTAAAAAGTTGGAGCTACTTTACCAAGATTGGAATTTAAAAATAAACGTAGTGTCGCGTAAAGATATTGACGAGCTGTATTTAAGGCATGTGTTGCATTCGTTGGGTATTGCCAAGGTGTTAAGTTTTAAATCGGGCTCGAACATTTTGGATGTGGGCACCGGTGGCGGATTTCCCGGTGTGCCGCTGGCGATTTTGTACCCCGAATGTTCGTTCCATTTAGTGGATAGCATCGCCAAAAAACTGAAGGTGGTCGATGAGGTGGTTGAGGGGCTAGGGCTTAACAATGTTAAAACTACGCACAGCAGGGTGGAAGATACCGACGGACAATACGATTTTATTGTGAGCCGTGCGGTGGCCGCAATGCCTACTTTTGTACGATGGGTAAAAGGGAAAATAGCCAAGGAACAACGCCACGAACTAAAAAATGGCATTCTCTATTTAAAAGGTGGCGATTTAACCGAAGAACTTCAAGACTACCGTACCACGGCCATTTATAACCTCAGTGATTTCTATTCCGAAGATTTTTTTGAAACTAAAAAAGTAGTGCATTTGCCTTTGAAATATAAAGGGTGAATGATTGCAATTTTATCGTCGTTACAAGGAAATCACGACCGAAGTAATCTGTTTAATCGAAGTTCTGATGTTGAGATTGCTTCGTGCCTCAATGATGATTATGGTTGATGGTTTACAATCTTTCGTCATCCTATGTTTGCAAAAGGATAGAATAAATAATAATTTACTTTGTGTATTATTAACATAAAAAGAGAAAGGCTATTTTCCGTCATTAGTTTAAAAAACAGTTCGTAATGCTTGCCCCTTTCTCTTTGTGCTTAAAGTTTGAACAGTTCATTAGGCATAAAGCCTGTATTTAGGATTGATAAACTAAAGCACTTTAATTATTCGTCATGTGTAAAATTATAGGAATCGACATTAGCAAACAAACTTTTGATGTTTGTTTTAAAGAAAAAGAGCGCGTGTCCCATAAGGTTTATGATAATGTTTTATCAGGATTTAAAAAGTTCAGCAAGCTCCTTGAAGAACAAGATTTGGTAGTTATGGAAGCATCGGGCCCTTATTATGTTCAGCTTACAGAGTATTTGCACAGTCAAGGGATGGATGTTTGTGTAGTAAATCCATTGATAATAAGAAGGTACGGCCAAATGCAATTTTACAGAGCAAAAACCGACAAGAAGGATGCTGAGATTATTATGGAATATGGTTATTTTAAAAAAGAAGAATTGACCTTATGGCAACCAGAAAGTACGGCTGTCAAAAGTTTAAAACAAATGCGAACCGCATTAGAGCTATTGAACAAACAGCATGTGCAAAGCAAGCGTCAATTAGAGGCTTTTAGCTCTTCTGGGTTTGTTGAAAAAGAAGTTGAACAGACCTTAAAAACAATTATAAGGACAATCAGTAAAAAGATTGGTGCCATAGAAAAACAGATGCTTGCAATATGCAAAAACCACTATCAACGTTCATATGATTTATTGACCTCAATACCAGGGATAGGCCCTAAAAGCTCAATAATGTTGATAGCCATAGTATTTCATTCCGATCGGGGCATACAATATGCCAGCCATAAGTTTACCTCTTTAATTAAAGGTTACGATGGTTTTGTTAAACAATCCATGAGCCGCAAAGGCAATTGTTGGGACAATGCCGTGGCGGAATCGTTCTTTAAATCATTAAAGGTGGAATGGGGTTATGGGCACCACTACAAGCTAAGATCCGAAGCTGAGTTATCAATCTTTACATGGATAGAAACTTGGTACAATAATAAAATAAGACATTCCTTTTTAGGATACAAAACTTTAATAGAATTTGAATTAGATATGTATAACCAGAAACTAGCAGCTTAGTCATTCATCTTAAAGTCCATTTTTTTGATGCAAGTCCAAATTTCGTAAAACTTGAAATAAAAATGCCATTTCAGGGTGTTTTTGTTTTTAAAATCCCATATCAAAAACTACAAAGCAACAAATCACTATCCAAAAAAATCACTAAATTTAGTTCCGAAAAATACGGCACATTATTTGTTGCTTTACCGCTATGAAAAACAAAATCCTTCTCCTACTTATTATCGTTCCGTTTATCGGGTTTGCGCAAGTCAACAAATTATTGAGGCAGGCCAAACGCAGCAACAATTCCAACGAAAAAATAGAACTCCTTACCCAAGCCATAGCTTTAGAGCCCAAAAACTGGGATGCTTATTTTTACCGAGCCTTGGCCAAAAACGATATGGGCGATTATGGCGGCGCTATTGTCGATTACTCAAAAATCATCGTGGAAGCCCCCGATGCCGACACCTATTACAACCGGGGCAACTCCCGATTTAGCATAAAGGATTTTACCGGAGCCAAGGAAGACTATGCCAAAGCCTACATGCTGGACGATAGTTTTATTGACGCTCTGTATAGCTTGGCTTGCGTAAAGTTTGAGTTGGGCGAATACGAGGAAGCGATTGAGGATTTCAACACCGTGATTAAAAAAGTGCCCAACCAGCCCAACACTTACATACTTCGTGCTGCGGCCTACCGCGCTTTGGAAAACTACGAAAAAGCAGCCCAAGATTATAGTACGGCGATTTATATTGAACCTTCGGCCGATGCCTTTTACAACCGTGGAGCATTTTATATGGACATTAAATATTACCAACAGGCCAACGACGACCTGAACAAAGCCATCCGTTTAAACAGCAACCACGCTTTTGCTTATTTTTACCGTGGGGCTTCGCATTTAATGCTCGGGAAATTCACCGATGCTATTTCAGATTTCAACAAATCCATCGCCTTTGATGCCAATGATTTTGATGCCCGTTTAGGCTTGGCCATTGCGTACTACAAATTAAAAGATGTTGAGAATGCCAAAACGAATTTTAAGCGTGCCAACAACATTCTTTCCATTCCGCAGGATGTTAATACCATTGAACATTATAGCAATACGTATTGGTTTCAAAACCAATATTATTATTTCAGTAACAATATTGGGCTGATTGCTAAATTATAAACTTTCTGAACGGAAACTTTAATTTATGGAACACTCTCGTGTCATTGCAAGCGGGTACAGCCTGCAATGAGCGCAGTCGAAGTGAAGCAATCTTTTGATAAAAACCGTAATATATATTTAACAGATTCCCACGCTATCGCTCGGAATGAAGCCTTGCTTTTTAAACCGTCTCTTAAATTTATAAGTATTGGGATTTACAATCCAAATGCTTTTTTAATGGAATCAACGTAATCTAGTTTTTCCCAAGTAAACAGTTCCACATCTAGGGTGATGCTTTCGCCGTTAGGTTGCGAAAAGGTTTTGGTAACGGTTTCGTTGGTGCGCCCCATGTGGCCGTAAGCAGCCGTTTCGCTGTACATAGGCGAACGCAGTTTTAAACGCTCCTCAATGGCAAACGGACGCATATCGAAAATTTCAGATACTTTTTGGGCAATTTCGCCATTGCTCAAATCTACTTTGCTGGTGCCGTAAGTGTCGATGAAAATTCCCATAGGCTCTACCACACCAATAGCATAACTTACTTGTACTAAAACTTCGTCGGCCACACCGGCAGCCACCAAGTTTTTGGCAATGTGGCGCGTCGCGTAAGCGGCACTTCTATCTACTTTACTCGGGTCTTTTCCAGAAAATGCACCACCGCCGTGAGCCCCTTTTCCGCCGTAAGTATCCACAATAATTTTACGTCCGGTTAACCCGGTATCGCCATGCGGGCCACCAATTACGAATTTCCCCGTAGGGTTAATGTGGTATTTTATATCGCTGTTGAATAACTTTTGAATGCTTTCGGGCAACTTGGCTACCACACGCGGAATCAAAATCTCCACAATATCTTTTCTAATTTTTGCCAACATGGTCTCATCATTGGCAAAATCGTCGTGTTGCGTAGAAACCACAATCGCATCGATGCGCTGTGGTACATTATCATCACTATATTCAATGGTTACCTGGCTTTTGCTATCGGGGCGCAAATACGTGATGTCTTTATTTTCGCGACGCAACGCCGAAAGTTCCTTTAAGATTCTATGCGATAGATCTAAAGCCAAAGGCATGTAATTTTCGGTTTCGTTGGTAGCGTAACCAAACATCATCCCTTGGTCGCCAGCACCTTGCTCTTCCTTGCTGCCACGATCTACCCCTTGGTTAATGTCTTCCGATTGCTCGTGAATGGCCGAAAATACCCCGCACGAATTGCCATCAAACATATATTCGCCTTTAGTGTAGCCAATGCTGTTAATGGTATCCCTCGCAATTTTTTGTACGTCTAAATAGGTGGTCGATTTTACCTCTCCAGCAAGTACAACCTGCCCTGTGGTTACCAAGGTTTCGCAAGCTACCTTCGAGTCGGTATCGAAAGCTAAAAAGTTATCGATTAACGCATCGCTAATTTGGTCTGCTATTTTGTCTGGATGCCCTTCAGAAACACTTTCTGAAGTGAATAAATAAGCCATAATATTGTATTTTATTGCAAGATTTGACGGAAAACGTCGAAGGAAGTTCGCACTGCCTTTAGCATTTTTCATGCCGTACTTGATACGGCATCTCATCTTCGAAATTATCGAATCTGAAAGAGGTTGCAATCAGTCAAATCTTTCCTCTGTTTTTTTTGATTGGGCAAAAGTATAAAAATTAAGTAAAACCGTTGTTAAAATTTTTCTTAAAAGGTGAAGCGATATTTGTTTGGGGTGGATTTGGCGGTTGACTGTTGTGATGAAGTCCGTCAGTTTGAGTGAATTTTTTGCGATTGCAATGAGTGAAAATTTGTATCGAAAACAAGTATTTCTTTTCAAAAAATTGGCTGTTACATTTTACTTATAAATATTTGTATTTCGAAAATGAGAAAACACGTTTTAAATATGGTCATTTCTACAGTCGGTGTCGTTATTGCGCATCGAAAGTAGGGCTGGTTTAATTAAGCGAAAATATAAATTAAAGCCTTCCCATATGTGAGGGCTTTTTTAGTGCAATTTTTTTTCGTTTTGGGCATCATAAAAATATTGTGTTAAACATCTGATAAACAGATATTTGTGTTTGTTTTCAGTGTTGTGGATTTAACCCATAAACGGAATATGGAGATAAGATAAAGTAGCAATAAATTAATTTCGAAAACTGTTTAAGTGGGTTTTGTTGAAATTTTTGAAAAACCCTTAAAAATTTTAGAATATATCACTAATTCACGATTAAAATAAGAATTATTCATAATAAAAATGAAGGAACTTAATAAATATAGTAGAAGGTTAACTCAGGATGAATCGCAGCCCGCTTCGCAGGCCATGTTGTATGCCGTTGGTTTAACGGACGACGATATGAACAAAGCCCAAGTGGGGATAGCTAGTACAGGTTACGATGGCAACCCCTGTAACATGCATTTAAACAGGTTAAAGGATGAGGTGAAAATAGAGTGTAAGATTGCTAATTTAGTGGGCTTAGGCTTTAACACCATTGGTGTGAGCGACGGTATTTCTATGGGTACTTCGGGGATGAACTACTCGTTGGCATCGCGCGATATTATTGCCGATTCTATTGAAACCGTAATGAATGCACAAAGCTATGATGCGTTGATTTCTATTGTAGGTTGCGATAAAAATATGCCGGGAGCCGTTATTGCTATGTTGCGTTTAAACCGTCCTTCAATTATGATGTATGGAGGTACTATTGCCTCTGGAAATTACAAAGGGAAAAAACTGAATATTGTTTCGGCTTTTGAAGCTTTGGGACAAAAAGTAGCGGGTGAAATTGATGAAGACGAGTACCGCGAAATTATAAAAAGAGCCATTCCTGGGGCTGGTGCTTGTGGTGGAATGTACACCGCCAACACTATGGCCTCGGCTATAGAGTGTATGGGCTTTGCTTTGCCTTACAACTCGTCTATTCCAGCCGAGAATCCGAATAAATTATCCGAGGCTGAGCGTCATGCCATAGCCATAAAAAAACTATTGGAACTGGATTTGAAACCTTTGGATATCATTTCAAAAAAATCCATTGAAAATGCTATTGCATTAGTAAATGCTTTAGGCGGGTCGACCAACGCGGTATTGCACTTTTTGGCCATTGCACATGCGGCCGATATCGAATTTACTTTAGAGGATTTTCAGCGTGTAAGCGACAGAACGCCGCTTATTGCCGATTTAAAGCCTAGTGGAAAATACCTTATGGAAGATGTTCACGGTATTGGAGGAACGCCAGCTGTTATGAAATATCTTTTGGATAATGGCTATTTACACGGCGATTGTATGACGGTTACGGGGAAAACTTTGGCCGAAAACTTAGCGGATGTTGAACCTTTAGAGTTTGAAGAAGATAGCCAAGATGTAATTTACCCAACCGATAAAGCTTTGAAGACTTCTGGAAACCTACAAATCCTTTATGGAAACTTGGCTAGCGAAGGTGCTGTGGCAAAAATTTCCGGGAAAGAAGGATTGGTGTTTGAGGGTAAAGCCGTGGTTTACGATGGTGAACAAGCAGCAAATACAGGAATTTCAAATGGTGAAGTACAACGTGGTGATGTGGTTGTCATCAGGTACGTCGGTCCTAAAGGTGGTCCCGGTATGCCAGAAATGCTAAAACCTACCTCTTTGATTATGGGGGCTGGCTTAGGTAAATCGGTGGCTTTGATAACCGACGGTCGATTTTCCGGAGGAACCCATGGTTTTGTAGTGGGGCACATCACGCCCGAGGCACAAACCGGAGGAGCCATTGGATTGGTGGAAACGGGTGATAAAATTAGAATCAGTGCAGAAGACAACTCCATTAACGTGTTGATTTCAGATGAAGAAATGGCCAAGAGAAAGGCCGAATGGAAAGCTCCAGAGCTTAAACATAAAAAAGGAATTTTATATAAATATGCGAAATCGGTGGCATCAGCATCAAAAGGATGCGTTACCGATGCATAAAAATTGATTTTTTTCATTTCCACCTTAATACTGAGCGTAATCATTGAGAGCATCGAAGCGCATCAAAGTAAAAGTGGAAATCCCAATATAGTGTGATTATGAAAACACAAACCGAAGAAAAAACAAAAGAATTGGCAAATAAAGTAGAACGAATTACAGGTAGTGAGGCCGTTATTAGAAGCTTAATCGCTGAAGGAGTTGATATCCTTTATGGGTATCCTGGCGGCGCTATTATGCCGGTTTACGACGAGCTTTATAAATTTCAGGATCAAATCCATCACGTATTAACGCGCCACGAGCAAGGCGCAGCACATGCGGCTCAAGGTTATGCACGTATTTCTGGAAAAGTGGGGGTGGCCATGGCAACATCGGGGCCTGGGGCAACCAATTTAATTACCGGAATTGCCGATGCGCAAATCGATTCAACGCCCTTGGTGTGTATAACGGGGCAGGTATTCTCCCATTTATTGGGTAGTGATGCGTTTCAGGAAACCGATATAGTTGGTATTTCTACACCGGTAACCAAATGGAATTGCCAAGTAACCAAAGCGGCTGATATTCCAGCGGCGTTGGCCAAAGCCTTTTACATTGCTAAAAGCGGAAGACCAGGACCTGTTTTGGTTGATATTACCAAAGATGCACAGGTTAGCGAACTGGATTTTAAATACGAAAAATGTACAGGAGTTCGCAGTTATAAGCCTGTGCCAAAAACCAGTCCGGATGCTGTAAAAGCTGCGGCGGAATTAATCAATAGTGCCAAAAAACCCATGATTGTTTGGGGTCAGGGCGTTATTTTAGGTGAAGCAGAAGCCGAATTGAAAGCCGTTGTTGAAAAGTCTGGTGTGCCAGCAGCTTGGACCATTTTAGGTGCCTCGGCATTACCAACGTCTCACCCATTAAATGTGGGTATGGTGGGGATGCACGGTAACTATGCGCCTAACAAATTAACCAACGAGTGCGATGTGCTTATTGCTATTGGTATGCGTTTCGACGACCGTGTAACGGGTAATTTAGCAACCTATGCCAAGCAGGCTAAAGTGATTCATTTTGATATTGACCCAGCCGAAATCGATAAAAACGTAAAAACCGATGTGGCCGTTTTAGGAAACGCTAAAGAAAGCTTGGCCATGTTGTTGGACGCTTTAAATGAAAACAATCATGAGGCGTGGTTGCAAGAATTTAAAGACTTATACAAAATTGAGTTTGATAAAGTTATAAAGGACGATATTGAGCCTACAAAAGAAGGTTTGACTATGGGCGAGGTGCTCAAGCAAATCAATATGGAGAGTAAAGGACAAGCCGCCATTGTTTCAGATGTGGGGCAGCATCAAATGATTGCGTGTCGCTATGCCGATTTTAACGTTACCAAAAGTAACATTACTTCGGGTGGATTAGGTACCATGGGCTTTGCGCTTCCTGCGGCGATCGGAGCTAAAATGGCAGCGCCAGAGCGTGAGGTTGTGGCGATTATTGGAGATGGTGGTTACCAAATGAATATTCAGGAATTGGGTACTATTTTCCAAACCAAAGCGGCGGTTAAAATCGTGGTGCTTAACAACGAGTTTTTAGGAATGGTACGCCAGTGGCAGCAGTTGTTTTTCGATAAGCGTTATGCTTCTACCGAAATGACTAATCCTAATTTTGTGGCTATTGCCGAAGGGTATTACATCAAGGCAAAACGCGTAACCAAGCGTGAGGAATTGGCCGATGCCGTTAAGGAAATGATGGCTTCAAAAGAGTCGTACTTCCTTGAGGTTTGCGTAGAGAAGGAAGATAACGTATTTCCAATGATACCTACTGGAGCATCAGTTTCTGATGTAAGATTAAGTTAATTGGAAAACAAGAAAACAGATAAAAGAATATAGAAACTAGAGATGGTGCGGGAGCTTTAAAATAAGATTTATAAGTCTTTTTCTCTTTCATCTTTTCTCTTTCATCTTTTTTAAAAATGAACGAAGACATAAAAACATTCACCATTTCGATTTATACCGAAAACAATATTGGTTTGTTAAACCGTATTTCGGCTATATTTCAAAGGAGACACATTAATATTGAGAGCTTAACCACGTCGCGCTCTGAAATTGACGGCGTAAACCGTTTCGTTATTGTGGTGAATATTACCGAAACCAATGCGAAAAAAATTGTTAAGCAAATTGAAAAGCAGGTAGAAACGATTAGAGCTTATTACCATACCGACGAAGAAACCATCTTTACTGAGTCGTGTATGTTCAAAATCAAATCGAGCTTGTTGTTTGATGAGCCGCAAATTCAAAATATAATCAAGGAAAGCGATACTAGAATTGTTACCGTGAACCGCGAGTTTTTTGTGCTTGAAAAATCTGGTAGACGCCACGAAATTGAGGCACTGCGCCGCGATTTAAACGTATTCGGTATCATGCAGTTTGTACGCTCAGGCCGAATTGCGGTAACCAAAGATGAAATGAAAGTAACCGAATTGCTTAAGGCATTCAATAACCAATAATAGAATAATAACAATTAAAATTAAAATGGGAAATTATTTTAACACACTGTCGTTAAGAGACAAACTAAATCAATTATCGAAGTGTAGATTCATGGATACTTCTGAGTTTTCAGATGGAGTAAATGCATTAAAAGGAAAGAAAATTGTAATAGTAGGATGTGGTGCCCAAGGGTTAAACCAAGGTTTAAACATGAGGGATTCTGGATTGGATATTTCTTATGCATTGCGCGATGCTGCTATTTCAGAAAAGCGTGCTTCTTATGTTAATGCTACCGAAAACGGTTTTACAGTTGGTACTTACCAAGAATTGATTCCAACGGCCGATTTAGTACTTAACCTTACGCCAGACAAGCAGCACACCAATGTGGTAAATGCTGTAATGCCTTTAATGAAAAAAGGAGCTACTTTGGCTTATTCCCATGGATTTAATATTGTTGAGGAAGGAATGCAAATTCGTGAAGATCTTACTGTAATCATGGTAGCGCCAAAGTCGCCAGGTTCTGAGGTTCGCGAAGAATATAAAAGAGGTTTTGGTGTACCGACCTTAATCGCGGTACACGAAGAAAACGATCCAGAAGGCAAAGGTTGGGCGCAAGCTAAAGCTTATGCCGTAGCTACTGGTGGTGATAGAGCAGGTGTTTTGGCATCGTCTTTTATTGCTGAAGTGAAGTCTGATTTAATGGGTGAGCAAACCATTCTTTGTGGATTGTTGCAAACCGGTTCTATCCTTTGTTTCGACAAAATGGTTGAAAAAGGTATCGAGCCAGGTTACGCTTCAAAATTAATCCAGTACGGATGGGAAACCATTACTGAAGGATTGAAATACGGTGGTGTAACCAACATGATGGACCGTTTATCAAACCCTGCAAAAATCAAAGCTTTTGAATTGGCAGAAGAATTGAAGGATATTATGCGTCCGTTGTTCCAAAAACACATGGACGATATTATTGAAGGGGAGTTCTCTAAAGGCATGATGGAAGATTGGGCTAACGACGATAAGAAATTATTGGATTGGAGAGCTGCAACCGGAGAAACTGCTTTCGAAAAAACGCCTGCTGGAGATGTAGAAATTACAGAACAAGAGTACTACGATAACGGTGTGTTAATGGTAGCTTTTGTAAAAGCGGGTGTAGAATTAGCTTTTGAAGCTATGGTTGATTCTGGAATTATCGATGCATCGGCTTACTACGAGTCATTGCACGAAACGCCACTTATCGCCAACACGATTGCTAGAAAGAAATTGTTCGAAATGAACCGCGTTATTTCTGATACTGCAGAGTACGGATGCTACTTGTTCGATCATGCGTGTAAGCCATTGTTAGCCGATTTTATGAAGAAAATCGATACCGACGTTATTGGTAAAGCATACGCTAAAGACAACGGAAAAGCGGTTGACAATGCTAAATTAATCGCGGTTAATAAAGCTTTGAGAAATCACCCTGTTGAAAAAGTAGGTGAGTTCCTTAGAGCATCAATGACAGCTATGAAACCAATAGTATAAGCCATTAAAACCAACTAAACTAAACTAAATTTTGATGGTAAAACCTGTTGGATTTGTAAAGTCCAACAGGTTTTTTTTATGACTAAAAAAATCAAAAGCTATGGAAAGCCAAGTCTATTTCCCACAACTCGAAGACGTAAAAAAAGCCGCCGAAACCATAAAAAATGTTTCGGAGGTAACCCCGTTGAGCCAAGGCTTGAGGTATTCAAAGCAGTTTGGAGCACAGGTTTACCTAAAGCGCGAAGACCTGCAGCAGGTGCGTTCGTATAAGATTCGAGGCGCCTATAATAAAATAAGTTCGTTAACAAAAGAAGAAGCTCAAAATGGCGTAGTATGTGCCAGTGCGGGCAATCATGCTCAAGGGGTGGCCTTGTCGTGTAAACTCCTAAAAATAAAAGGGTATATTTTTATGCCCGCTCCAACGCCCAACCAAAAGGTGGAACAGGTAAAAATGTTTGGTGAGGATTTTATTGAAATCAAATTGGTTGGCGATACTTTTGATGATGCTAGTGAGGCCGCCATGAAGGAATGCCAAGAGCAGGGTAAAACCTTCATTCATCCTTTTGATGACAAAAAAGTAATTGAAGGACAAGCTACTATTGGTCTGGAAATTATTCGGCAATCCCAAGTGCCTATTGATTATGTGTTCATTGCTATTGGCGGTGGCGGGCTGGCATCGGGTTTGTCAACGGTGTTTAAAGAATTGTCGCCCAACACCAAAATTATTGGCGTAGAACCCGAAGGGGCGCCATCCATGAAAACCTCTATAGCGAACAACCAAAATACCGAACTCCAAAATATTGAAAAATTTGTTGACGGTGCAGCGGTAAAACGAGTGGGCGATTTAAATTTCGCCATCTGTAAACAGAATCTCGACGACGTGATTACCGTACCGGAGGGTAAAGTTTGCGAAACCATTTTGGAACTTTATAATAAAGACGCCATTGTGGTAGAGCCGGCCGGGGCATTGAGTATTGCGGCTCTAGATTTTTACGCCGACAAAATTAAAGGTAAAAATGTAGTTTGTGTGGTTAGTGGAAGTAATAACGATATTACCCGAACCCCAGAAATTAAAGAACGGGCCTTGCTATATGCCAATTTGAAACATTATTTTATCATCAACTTTCCGCAGCGTGCAGGAGCCTTAAAGGAATTTGTGGTAGATATTTTAGGGGAGAATGACGATATCACCTATTTCCAGTATGCTAAAAAAACTAATCGGGAAAACGGTTCTGCGGTGGTGGGTGTGCAATTAAAATCATCCAACGATTTAGAGCCGCTCATTGCTAAAATGAAAAAACGGAACTTTTACGGCGATTATTTAAACGACAAACCGGATTTGTTTCAGTTTTTGGTTTAGAATTTTAAAAGGATAGTTTGGTCGTAGCGTAATTATTTTCGCTTTATTGCTCATAATTCTCGAATTTTCAAACACAAATTCTGAGTAATTTTTCTTTACTTTGATGAGGTCAATAAAGGCATTTCAAATATTAGAATAAAACTGGCATTGGCAAAGGCTACTAACAAAAACAAAACACAATGAGTACTATGTTACAAGATATTCCGGAAGCATTTAAAATAGATTCCATTTACCATCAAAACACCTATTTGTCAGGTGGCGAGTTAAAACACTGGGAAGGTGATACGGCCGAGGTGTATTCTACCATTTCATCAACTGAAAAGTATCGTCCAACGTTGTTGGGAACGGTACCGCAGTTGGGAGAGGAAGAGGCTATGGATTCACTAAATTCAGCGGTCTCTGCCTACGATAACGGAAAAGGGTTGTGGCCTACCATGAAAGTGGTAGACCGTATTGCTTGTATGGAAAAATTCGTTAAGCAAATGAAAACCAAGCGTGATGAGGTAGTGAAATTCATTATGTGGGAAATTGGCAAAAACCTTCCTGATGCTGAAAAGGAATTTGACAGAACGGTCGATTATATTTATGATACTATAGAAGATTACAAACAATTAGATCGCGACTCTGCCAAGTTTCAGAAAAACTCTGGGGTTTATGCGCACATCCGTCGTGGACCGCTTGGGGTAGTGCTCTGTTTGGGGCCGTACAATTACCCGCTTAACGAAACTTTCACCTTACTTATTCCCGCACTGATGATGGGAAATACCGTTATTTTTAAACCCGCAAAACTTGGTGTGTTACTTATTTCGCCGTTGTTGGAGGCTTTTCAAAATAGCTTTCCAAAAGGTGTGGTAAACGTGATTTACGGCCGTGGCAGGGTGTTGGCAACACCTATTATGAAATCAGGAAAAGTTGATGTTTTAGCATTGATTGGTAACAGTAAATCGGCCAATGCTTTGCAAGCGCAGCACCCAAAAGGAAATAGGCTTCGTATGGTTTTAGGGCTTGAAGCTAAAAACCCGGCTATTGTGTTGCCCGATGCCGATTTAGATTTAGCGGTTGAAGAATGCATTACGGGAACGCTGTCTTTTAACGGGCAACGTTGTACAGCTTTAAAAGTGGTGTATGTACACGAGTCGGTAGTTGAAGAATTCAACAGACGTTTTTCTTATAAAGTAGATCAATTAAAATTTGGAAACCCATGGGAGCCAGGAGTAAAATTAACACCACTTCCAGAGGTGGAAAAGCCGGCATTTATCCAAGAATTAATTGACGATGCATTGGCAAAAGGTGCAAAAATATTAAACGACAAAGGCGGCAAGTTAACCGAGAATTTTATTTTTCCTGCGGTATTGTATCCGGTGAGTAAAGATATGCGCGTGTTTAAAGAGGAGCAATTCGGCCCGGTAATTCCGGTAGTGCCATTTTCGGATATTGACGAGCCTTTGGATGATATGGCTAGATCGGATTACGGACAGCAAGTGAGTTTGTTTGGAAAGAATGTTCAAACCCTGTCGCCGCTCATCGATACTTTGGTGAATTTAGTATGCCGTGTAAACCTAAACAGCTCGTGCCAACGCGGGCCGGATGTTTATCCGTTCACCGGAAGAAAAGATTCAGCTTTCGGAACACTGAGTGTACATGATGCGTTGCGTTCGTTTTCAATAAGAACTTTTGTCGCTTCAAAAGACAATGCTTACAACAATGCTATTCTTCAAGAGTTATTGGAACAAAAAACTTCTAATTTTATCAGTACTGATTATATTTTGTAATTAAAACCAATATTATATGTTAGTTTCTAAATATTTTACGCTCTTACTGTTGGCTGTGTTTTTAGTGGCCTGCGGTAACAAAGACAAAGAGAAAAAAGAAAATTTTTCTTATGAAAAAACAATGGAAGCCCCGAAAGCAGCCTCCAGCAACCCTAACGATGTAGTTATAACAGGTAATGACGGCATGCAATTCAATAAAAAGGAAATCAGGGTTGAAGCTGGGAAAAAAGTAAAAATCACATTAAGGCACATTGGGAAAATGGACAAAAACGTGATGGGGCACAATTTTGTGTTATTGAAACAAGGGGTTGATGTAATGACCTTTGGGCCTAAAGCTGCTGCGTTTAAGGATAGTGAGTATATTCCCGCTAATACTCAGGATGTGATTGCGCACACCAAGCTAATAGGTGGAGGTGAAACAGCAGTAATCGAATTCGATGCTCCCGAACCAGGGGTTTATGATTTTATCTGCAGTTTCCCTGGGCATTATGCGCTTATGAAAGGCAAATTTATTGTGGAGTAAAAGTAAGATGTATGCTTAAAAGACACTATCCCGAGAAGTGTGTAAGTTATAAATCGAGGGTTTGGCTTGATTAAAGCCGGACCCTTTTTTCAAATATAGTCAAAAACTGGTTTAAAATAATGCCCCAGTTCCTAATGGGCATCG
>NZ_JAAVJS010000157.1:0-505 GCF_012037625.1 Tamlana crocina | reverse complement strand
CACAAGTTTGATCGTAAGAATCTCTCCCAAAGCTCCCAGTGCGAAATCTTCGGAGACATCATATTCTGTTTCTCCTGTCCATTGTATACTCACCTGGCTTTTAGGGTCTTTTCCCTGATATACTACTTCCTTATGATAAGAATTATCAGGTTTAAAATCAGGAATTTTGTACTGTTCTTTTTCTTCTGAGCCGGGAAGGCTGGCAAGGTAAGTTGTTGCATATTTTTTCAACTCGGCTTCTTCAATGTTACCAACAAAATAGAAGGTGAAATCTCCTGCATTGGCAAATCTTTCCTGATATTTTTGATATGCCAGATCATAATCCTGCTCATCAAATTTTTCTGCAGTAGGGAATCCTATATATCGTGGATTTCCTTCATTTCTCACTTTTCCTAAGGCATTCTGAAAATAAAATGAGGGATTCGACATCAGGTTTCCAAGAAATCCTTTTTGCTTAGATACGAAGGAGTTATAAGCTTCTTCATCTTTGTTAAGATCTGTGAAG
>NZ_JAAVJS010000156.1:0-506 GCF_012037625.1 Tamlana crocina | reverse complement strand
CGAAGTGGTAGCGGTACAGAGGAATCTATGCGTAAGGTGAAGGGTACCCTACACTGGGTCTCAGCCAAACATGCGATAGAAGCGGAAGTTCGCCTTTATGACCGACTGTTCTCTGTTGATTCGCCCGATGCAGATAAGGAAAAGGATTTTCTCGACTTTTTGAATCCGGAGTCTTTAAAAATAGTTACCGCTTATCTTGAACCGGGTCTAAAAAATGTTCAGCCGGGAGATAAATTCCAATTTCAGAGGCTGGGCTATTTTAACGTTGACAAAGAAAGCACGCAGGATCACCTTGTTTTCAATAGGACGGTTACCCTTAGAGATTCTTGGGGTGGCAAGGAATAACGACTTTTTCAGGGAGTTCAATTAAGAATACTTTAGCATGGGGTTTTTCCGATATTAACCGGTTGTTAACAGCAGTACAGTCCGGTATGGTTTATATTTGGTTGTAGTATTAATCTTAATAACCAACAAATCATGGCAAAATCAGGAAGTACATTTTTAGC
>NZ_JAAVJS010000155.1:0-508 GCF_012037625.1 Tamlana crocina | reverse complement strand
TGAAGAGGAGATCATTCCTGAAGAAATAACAGACGAACAACTGGAAGTGCTTCAAATTACGCAGCAAAAAACGCCCGATAAGCAGGATAAATATTATTTTGCTGAAGAAATTGAGGAAGAAGAAACGCTTTCCCTGCAGGATAAGGAGCTGGAGCTTATTAAAAAATCACTTGAGCGCCACAACGGTAAGCGCAAGGCTGCTGCAGATGAACTTGGGATAAGCGAACGCACCCTCTACAGAAAGATCAAACAATACGACCTCTAAAATGTCATTTTTGACACCTTATATTTTATGAAGAAAATTCAATTGCTGTTCGCCTCCCTCCTGCTGTTCACCTCTGTTTCATGTGGCATCTATTCTTTTTCGGGAGCCGATACAGGGGCCGCAGAAACCTTTCAGGTGAATTATTTCCAGAATGCCGCTGCTATTGTGGAACCGGGAATTGACCGCACCTTCACCTTGCAGTTGCAGGACCTTATTCAGAGCCAGACGAACCTCAACCTTACA
>NZ_JAAVJS010000154.1:0-508 GCF_012037625.1 Tamlana crocina | reverse complement strand
ATCAATCCCACCGGAAAGTTCGTCATTGGCGGACCTCACGGTGATACCGGTCTTACCGGGAGAAAGATCATCGTAGATACCTACGGCGGAAAAGGCGCCCATGGTGGAGGTGCATTTTCGGGAAAGGATCCGAGCAAGGTTGACCGATCTGCAGCTTACGCGGCACGTCATATTGCGAAAAACCTGGTGGCCGCAGGTGTAGCCGATGAAGTGCTGGTACAGGTTTCTTACGCTATTGGCGTTGTGGAGCCCACTTCTATTCTCGTGGAAACTTACGGATCCAAAAAAGTCGATCTCTCTCATGGGGAGATCGCTCAAAAAGTGCTTGAGATCTTCGATATGAGACCATCGGCTATTGAGGAGAGATTAGGACTTAGAAATCCGATCTACCGCGAAACCTCAGCTTACGGACATTTTGGAAAGGAACCCCGAACAGAAAGAAAAGTTTTTAGAAGTCCCTACAACGGAGAAAAGACTGTGGAAGTAAAATTGTTTACCTGGGAAGAAC
>NZ_JAAVJS010000153.1:0-510 GCF_012037625.1 Tamlana crocina | reverse complement strand
CTCCATACAGCCCTATCTAGAAGTTCGGCGTGATTAGTTGCTGCGACAACTACTACATAACTCGGCAAACGATCAATCTGAAGAAGTAAAGAACTTACAACTCTTTTAATCTCACCCGTTTCGTGAATGTCTCCGCGTTCTTTTCCTATAGTGTCAAATTCATCAAAAAATAAAACACATTCTTGGGTTCTAATAAAATCAAAAGTTGTTTTAAGCCGAGTAGCGGTTTCTCCTAGATAACTACCAATTATTCCATCATACCTTACAACGTAATATGGAATCATTAAAGATTGAGCTATGACTTCTGCGAGAGAAGTTTTTCCATTTCCAGGAGGACCTGCCAATAGAATACGATTTCTAGGTTCTAAATTATAGGATCTCAATAAGTCACTACGATGATGTTCCTGGATAAGGTCTTGAATGACGGCTTGATTTTCATAATTTAAAATCACATCATCCAAAGTCTTTTGAGGGTAAATGCGATATAAAAAACTGTCTAATCCATCTTCC
>NZ_JAAVJS010000152.1:0-512 GCF_012037625.1 Tamlana crocina | reverse complement strand
TAGCTGCATCATCCTGTATTCGGCTTTTTCCTATGAAAGTATAGACGACTTGTTATTCCTGTTTGCCTTTTTTCACCTGTTGATGCACCTTAAAATAGTAATGGGAAATAAAAACCCGGCATTGCTGGACCCCGAACTCAAAAAACTTGCTATAGGAACCTTTATTCTCGCCCTGTTGTTCGGGCTGGGGCAAATTATATAGGAGTCAAAAAGGGCATTTCGTAGCCCCTTTATTTCGGAGGGATTTTGTATTTTGTTATAAAACTTAACATCATGAAAATAACACATTACGGACACAGTACATTTTCTATTGAAGTTAAAGGAATTCATCTTTTGGTCGACCCCTTCATTTCGGGAAACGAGAAGGTGAAGGATAAAGTGAATATTGAAGAACTTAAGGCAGATTACATACTGCTTACGCACGCACACCAGGATCACACCCTTGATGCCGAAGCCATCGCAAAACGCACGGGCGCCGTGATCATCAGCAATTTTGAAATTACCACCCACTA
>NZ_JAAVJS010000151.1:0-513 GCF_012037625.1 Tamlana crocina | reverse complement strand
AGAAGATCGTGAGAAAAGATGTTGAAAGTT
Organism: Tamlana crocina; assembly: GCF_012037625.1. Classification (NCBI taxonomy): domain Bacteria; kingdom Pseudomonadati; phylum Bacteroidota; class Flavobacteriia; order Flavobacteriales; family Flavobacteriaceae; genus Tamlana; species Tamlana crocina. The sequence goes on along the minus strand of NZ_JAAVJS010000151.1, from coordinate 483 downwards.
TAAAGAATTTTAGAAGTGCGCTCCTTATGGAGTGGCAAAGTATTCTTCAAACTCCGGCTTTCCGTGTCCTGCCCGAAGACCGGGAATTGAATTTTGAATATGTGGATCTTAAACTGGACGGGATAGGCAAGAAAGAGGGAGAAATCTCTACCGGCCCCTGGAAGTTTTACAATGGCGACGGAATTTCCACAGGGGAAGGAGCCTTTGACAAGGAAGGAAAAAGAACCGGCTTCTGGATATGGTTTAACGATAAGGGCGGTATAAAGGAAAATGCAAATTATAGCAACGGAAGTCTGGAAGGAGAGAACCAGACCTTTTTCGATAATGGAAGACTCCGGTATGTCGCCAACTATCAAAATGATGAACTCAACGGAGAACATCTGGTTTACAATAAATATGGAGCCTTGCTTGAGAAAAAATTCTTCAATAATGGAGAGCTGGAAGGGAACTACCGGTCAAACTTTCCGGTAGGAGAAGTACTTA
>NZ_JAAVJS010000150.1:0-514 GCF_012037625.1 Tamlana crocina | reverse complement strand
AGGGTCATGCGGGAATTTTCTGCAGTTTGTTTGATCACCTCTTGCAGTTCCTTTAAAGCTTTTACGGGTAAATTGTCCAGGCAGCCAATGGCGCTTAGCTTGATATCGTTTTCCTGAAGGGTCTTTATTTCTTTCTTAAGAGAAGAAACAAGAAGTCTCATCAGGGTGTCGACTTCAAGCTTGGGTCTGTTCCAATTCTCTGTAGAAAAGGCGTACAAAGTCAGATTTTTGACACCTATTTCGGCACTGCCTTCTACTACTTCGCGTACGGCCTTAGTGCCTTTTTCATGGCCTCTTATTCGCATCAGGCCCTGCTTTTTTGCCCACCTGCCGTTGCCATCCATGATGATGGCGATGTGCCGGGGTAGTTTTGCAGGGTCGATCTTTTCCTTAAAGTCCATATTAATATTTGTTGAAACAGTCAGATCCACTTCCAAAGTTGATGGTGAGGTAAATTCCTGTGAATACATACCAGTCTGTGGTATTGCTGTTTCCGAAATTCCAGAGGTTGTAA
>NZ_JAAVJS010000149.1:0-514 GCF_012037625.1 Tamlana crocina | reverse complement strand
CGCCCAGCAGCAGGAAATAATGGTATTGTTTGGCATTTTTGGCACCCATTTTCACCACCAGGGTATTCTTTCCTGCCCGGGCATCGGCAGCATGATCGCGCATATTGTTTAGGTTAAGAACTCCGGCACTAAGAAAGCCGACAGTTGCAGCCGGCAGCAACACCCGCCAGTCCCATTCCAAAGCATATAAAAAGTAGGAGCCATAAACCCCTACCAGGCCAAAAAAGATAAATACAAAAACATCTCCAAGGCCGCGGTAACCATAAGCGGAATCACCCACGGTGTATTTCACTGCAGCCGCAATAGCAGCGATTCCCAGCAGCAGGAAGAGTACTGCATAAAAAAGGCTACGCCCGCCAAAGGCGACGTAAATTAGGGCTACGGCAAGTAAAAAGGTAATAATTGCAGTGGCTATCATACCCCAGTACATTTCCTTGCGGGTCATTAATCCACTTTGCAAAGCGCGTTGAGGGCCCACGCGTTCTTCGTTGTCTGTACCTTTTACAAAATCCCC
>NZ_JAAVJS010000015.1:0-106275 GCF_012037625.1 Tamlana crocina | reverse complement strand
GGTCGATGCCCATTAGGAACTGGGGCATTATTTTAAACCAGTTTTTGACTATATTTGAAAAAAGGGTCCGGCTTTAATCAAGCCAAACCCTCGATTTATAACTTACACACTTCTCGGGATAGTGTCTTTTTACAAAACTCAACTCTTACCATAATAGATTCATCTAGTTTCTGTCTTTAATTTATAAGAATTGCAACATTTGTTTTAATCATTGCTTCACAAATAGCTGTTTTTTATACCGCAAGAAAGTAATTTCATTTTTCTATAAATAAATATATAAATTCAAACAAAAAATGAAAAAACTTTGTAGTTCCATACTTATTTTAACTTGTATGTTGGTGAATAATCCTGAAATTTTTGCTCAAAAAAAGGGCTCTAAATTAGACGATAATATTGAGTCAAAAATTGATAGTATTTTACCTTTATTAACGCTGAAAGAAAAAGTAGATATGTGCCATGCGCAATCTAAATTTAGTACAAAAGGCGTAGGAAGGTTAGGAATACCAGAAATATGGATGTCAGATGGTCCTCACGGTGTAAGAGCCGAAATTAGCTGGGATTCATGGGATTATGCTGGATGGACAAACGACTCAATCACCGCTTTTCCTGCATTAACTTGTTTGGCAGCTACTTTTAATCCAGAATTGGCCGAAGCAATTGGATTTAGTCTTGGTGAAGAAGCACGATACAGGAAAAAAGATGTACTCCTAGGGCCTGGAGTTAATATTTACAGAACCCCGCTTAATGGTAGAAATTTTGAATATATGGGAGAAGACCCATTCTTAGCTTCAAAGATGGTGGTGCCCTATATTAAAGGTGTACAAAAAAATAATGTAGCCGCTTGTGTTAAACATTTTGCCTTAAACAACCAAGAACATTGGAGAAATACTGTTAATGTAGAAGTGAGTGATAGGGCTTTGCACGAGATTTATTTGCCAGCCTTTAAAGCAGCTGTACAAGAGGCTGGTGTTTGGGCTGTAATGGGAGCATACAATAAATTTAGAGGACAATATACTACACATAACGAATTACTTACCAAAAAAATCTTAAAAGGTGATTGGAATTATGATGGTGTAGTAATTAGTGATTGGAGTTCTGCGCACAATACAATGGAAGCTGCCATGAATGGATTAGATCTTGAAATGGGAACAGGAACAGATGGTTTAGGCACAAACTCTGTTAACCACTATGATAATTATTATCTAGCATCACCGTTTTTAAAAGCCTTAAAATCAGGAGAAATTGATGAAGCTGTTCTTAACGATAAAGTAAGACGAATTTTAAGATTAATGTTTAGAACCACATTAAAACCCAATAGAGGTTTTGGAAGAATTAATAATAAAGAACACCACGATGTAGCCAGAAAAGTTGCTCAAGAGGGAATTGTTTTATTAAAAAATGAAAATAAATTTTTTCCTATTGAAGATAAAAAAGGAGTAACAATTGCAGTTATTGGTGAAAATGCAACCCGTTCTATGACAGCCGGGGGAGGGTCTTCAGAGTTAAAACCTCAATTTGAAATTTCTCCATTAGAAGGTTTAAAAGCACGTTATAAAAACGCAAATATTGTACATGCTATGGGGTATGCCACGGGCCCATCAGTTTATGATGCTATTATACCATCTAAACTTAATGCAGATTCACTCAAGACAGAAGCTGTAAAAGTTGCAAAAAATGCCGATATCGTTTTGTTTTTTGGCGGTTTGAACAAAAGCCACCTTCAAGATTGTGAAGGTGCCGATAGAACACAGTTCAACCTACCATTTGGGCAAGATCAATTACTTAATGATATATTAAAAGTAAACAAAAATGTTGGATACATTTTAATGTCTGGAAATGCGGTTGAAATGCCTTGGTTAAAAAATATAGACGGCCTTATACAAACGTGGTACTTAGGTAGTATGGCTGGATATAGTATAGCAGATGTTGTTAGTGGAGATGTAAATCCTTCGGGAAAATTACCATTTTCTTTCCCTGTTAAATTAGAAGATAATGCTGCACACTCATTCGGTGAATCTTCATATCCTGGTATAGATGAGGAACAAACCTACAAGGAAGGTATTTTGGTTGGTTACAGATGGCATGATACTAAGAAAATTACACCTCTTTATGCCTTTGGTTACGGACTTTCTTATACTAGTTTTAATATTTCAGATGTAAAAACTGATAAAAAAACATACCGTGCTAACGAAAAAATTAAAGTAACCTGTCAAGTAACAAATACTGGTATTCTTGATGGATCTGAAGTTGTTCAAGTATACATAGGTAAACCAAAATCTAAAGTAAAAAGAGCTTTAAAAGAGTTAAAAGGATTTGAAAAAATTAATTTGAAAAAAGGGATATCCAAGACGGTAGAAGTTACTATAGACATTGCGAATCTTGCATTTTATGACGAATCTATTTCTGATTGGAATTTAGAAAAAGGTGGTTACGTGGTTTACGTAGGTAACGCGTCCAATAATACTGTTAAAACCATAAAAATAAACATTAAGTAATTTCTAAACAGTACACCATCACTATTCTATGTAGTTTTAAGGTGGTATCTCACTAATTGCGTAAAGTTTAAATATCGAGGGTTAAACGCTCTCGATATTTTTTTGTTTAATTTTAAATTTTATACACTCATGAAAAAGAAGATTTTATAAACCAATTCAGAACGGTAGACGAACTGACCTCCTTTCTAAAACCCATCCAAATGCAAGGTATTGAAAAGTTGTCGGAAGGAGAACTTGATGCATATCTGAATTACGATAAGCACCAACAATACGATAACAGCAATATCCATAACGGTTATGCTTACAAAAGAATAAAAATGGCATTGGGCGATACTGATATTTAAATTCCCAGGGCCGATAAACCTCTTTTAGCCCAGTGGTGGTTCCTAAACGCACTAACATGGTCGATGGCATAGAAAATGTGATTGCCAGCCTTCATGCTAAAGGTAAGACTGAATGTGATGTTGAAGAACAGATCTGTGGAGTCTGTGGTTTTGATGTATTCATATCTAAGATATCCTGTGTTACGGAAAAAGGTGACCAACGATATTGTACTTTAAGGTTTGGGAGAACTGTTTCTTCTGTAACCTTGTTTTTATTTATTTTCTTAATTAAATCACACTAATAATATAACAAATGTAGCATTTCATGTTTCATATGTTGTACAATAGGCATATAATTCATTATTGCAACAATTCTTTCAGTACATGCATTATCAGTTTTATTATAAACCTTAGCCTCTAATTATATTTGGTTAATACATTTCATATAATATAGGTGATAGAGCGAAAAAAAACAAAGTATAAAATATGGAAAGAAGTCCTAATTATAGGGTTTATGTTGTTTTTGCTTCTACTTATTTTCAATTACATATAAAAACAATCATTACCAATTTTAAATATTGATAGAATGCATTTTAACAAATACAGAGGTACAAAATTATTAGTTTATTTATCAAACTTTAGGTTGATTTCAGTAATGCTAGTACTGTTAGTTTCATCGTGTAAAACAAATGAAAAAGAGATTGACTCCTACAAATTTAAGTTTCAAAATCCATCGTTAAAAATTGAAGAACGTGTCCAAGATTTAATACATCAAATGACTCTTACAGAGAAAGTATCTCAAATGCGTTATGATGCTCCAGCTATTGATAGATTGGGAGTACCAGCATACAACTGGTGGAATGAATGTTTACATGGGGTTGCAAGAGCAGGTGAGGCAACGGTTTTCCCTCAAGGAATTGGCATGGGAGCCACATGGAATGCACCGTTAATTTACCAAATGGGAACAGCTGTATCAGACGAAGCAAGAGCTAAACACCACAAATTTATTTCAGAAGGTAAAAGAGGTATTTACCAAGGGTTAACATTTTGGACACCCAACATAAATATTTTTAGAGATCCAAGATGGGGACGTGGACAAGAAACTTACGGTGAAGACCCATACTTAACTAGTAGAATTGGTGTTAATTATATAAAAGGGCTTCAAGGGAACGATTCTAAATATTTAAAAGTCGTAGCTACGGCAAAACATTTTGCAGTGCATAGCGGGCCAGAAAAATCAAGACATGAGGATAATTACCAAACCTCTAATAAAGATTTGTATGAAACCTATTTGCCTGCTTTTGAAGCTGCCGTAAAAGAAGCTAAAGTGCATTCTGTAATGTGCGCATACAATCGCTTTAGAGATGAAGCTTGCTGTGGAAGCAATTTGTTGTTACATAAAATCCTTCGTGATGATTGGGGATTTGATGGGTATGTGGTTTCAGATTGTTGGGCAATTAATGATTTTTGGGAACCAGGAAAACACGAGCTCGTAAAAACTCCAGAAGAAGCCAGTGCATTAGCCGTTTCCAGAGGAACAGATTTAAACTGTGGAGACTGTTTCGACCCTAATTTAAAAGAAGCTGTTCTTAAAAAAATGGTAGATGAGGATAAAATAGATTTAGCCCTCACCAAATTAATGACAGCGCGCTTTAAATTAGGAATGTTTGACCCAGAGGAAAATGTAAAATGGTCAAAAATCCCATATAGCGTTGTAGGAAGTCAAAAACACTATGATTTATCAAAAAAGGTAGCAAGAGAATCAATGGTTTTGTTAAAAAACCAGAACAACATTTTGCCCTTAAGTAAAGACGTAAAATCTATAGCAGTTATAGGGCCCAATGCAAATTCAAAACCAGCATTATTAGGCAACTATCATGGTACACCAAAAAATTACAATACACCTGTAAAAGCTATCTCCAAAAAATTACCTAATGCTACTGTAAATTACGCCTTAGGAAGTGATATTGCCATTGGTTGGCCTATGTTAAACACAATACCTTCTTCCGTTTTAAAAAATGGAGAAAATAAAGGTTTAAAAGGAGAATATTTTAAAAACAAAAACTGGGAAGGAAATCCAGAGTTTATAAAAAACGATAGTGTAGTCGATTTTATTTGGACGTTAAAAAGGCCTATCGAGAATTTAACAACAGACGAGTTTTCAGTGAGATGGACTGGACAATTAATACCAAACGAAAGTGGAAAATATAGGATAGGACTCAGAGCAAGTAGCGCAGGCAAACTCTACTTTGATGGTGATTTAAAGTTTGAATTTAGTGACGATCATGAACCAAAAACTAAATATTTCGATATCAATTTAAAAAAAGGAAAAATTCATGATATAAAAATAGAATATTATAACTATCACTCAGATCCTCAAGCGCAATTTGTTTGGGCTAAAATAAATCAAGATTTAATAACACCAGCTCTAGAAGCAGCTAAAAAATCTGAAGTTGTTGTACTGTGTTTAGGATTGTCTCCAGATATTGAGGGTGAAGAAATGCCTGTTTTGTTAGAAGGTTTTGATAAAGGTGACCGCTCTGATATAGCCTTACCCCAAACCCAAATTGAACTAATGAAAAAAGTTCATGCTCTAGGTAAACCAACCATACTAGTTTTAATGAATGGAAGTGCCTTAGCCGTTAATTGGGCAGCCAATAATGTTCCCGCCATTTTAGAGGCATGGTACCCAGGTGAATTTGGAGGAAATGCAATTGCAGATGTTCTTTTTGGAGATTATAACCCTGCAGGTAGATTACCTGTAACCTTCTATAAATCAATAAAATACTTGCCGGATTTTAAAAATTACAATATGGAAAACAGAACCTATAAATACTTTAAAGGCACCCCACTGTTTCCTTTTGGTCATGGTTTAAGTTATACCAATTTTACATATTCCAATCTAAATATTCCTGATAGCATAACCATAGGTAGTAATATTGAAATAAATGTAGAAGTAAAAAATACTGGAGACTTTGATGGAGATGAAGTAGTACAATTATACATTTCTCATAAAGGCAAACCCAATACGGCCATAAGAACTTTAGTGGAGTTTGAAAGAATTCATTTAAAAGCTGGCGAAACCAAAAAGCTAAAATATAATATTAACCCAAAAAAATACAGTTTAATTAATGAACATGGTAAACCTGTAATAGAACCAGGAAATTTAGTTATAAGCATAGGTGGAAAACAACCCGGTTTTAAAGGTCTTTCAAACACCCACACAACCAATGTGTTAGAGAAGAAAATAGCATTAAAAAATAAGTAACAAATAAACTAAATTAATAACTTAAACTATTTAATATGATAAAACTAAAACTTTTAGGTATTGCACTAGTAATGCTATGCATGCAAAATGCATTATCACAGGTTAAAACGGTCTCTGGTGTAGTTTCAGATAAGAGTGGCGTTCCGTTACCTGGCGTAAATGTTCTTTTAAAAGGCACTAAAAAAGGAACCTCAACAGATTTTGACGGAAAATATACTATTAATGATGTGAAAGCAAACAGTATATTTGTATTTAGCTATTTAGGATATGCAACTCAAGAAATTCCTTATAACGGTAAAAATGTACTGAATATCACTTTGAAGGAAGATACCTCTAAATTAGAAGAGGTAGTAGTAATTGGTTACGGTACTTCCAAAAGAAAAGACCTAACAGGAGCAATATCTTCTGTTTCTGCTGAAGAACTAAAAGACCAACCCTTTTCTTCTGTTGACCAAGCCTTAACAGGAAAAGCTGCAGGTGTTACGGTTTCCCAAAACTCTGGAGCTCCAGGAGGGGGTGTTTCCATTAAAATTAGAGGTATAACATCGCTTTATGGCAATGAACCACTTTATGTTATAGATGGCACCCCTGTATTTGCAGACAGAAATAATACTTCTTTAGATTTAGGAACCGCTACCGGAGGTGGTTCTGGGCAAAATGTAAATTCTGCCTTGGCTGGTTTAAACATGTCCGACATTGAATCTATTGATATATTAAAAGATGCATCGGCCACGGCTATCTATGGTGCAAATGGTTCTAATGGTGTGGTATTAATTACAACAAAAAAAGGTAAAAGAGGTAAAACCACTATTAATTTCGATCACTACACAGGTATTCAAAGTGTTGCTAAATACTATGACATGATGAATTTACAAGAATACGCTCAATATACCAGTGATTTATTAAAGTCTGATAACAGAGATGTTCCGTTTATATTTCAAAACCCTAGTTTATTAGGTAAAGGAACAGATTGGCAAAAGGAAATTTTTAGGAGTGCAATAGTAACAAATAACCAACTTTCTGTTTCTGGAGAAAAAGATGGAACACGCTACTATACATCCCTTGGTTTTTTTAGGCAAGAAGGTGTTATTGTAAATACAGACTTTAAAAGAATTTCAATGCGCTTAAATATAGAAACAAAAGTTAATAACTGGTTTAAAATAGGTAACAACATATCATTAAGCAACGTTCAACAGCGTATTGTTAAGAATGATGATAGAGGAGGTATAGTTTCTTCTGCCTTGCGTTTAAGTCCGCTAATCCCTGTAAGGTATCCAGATGGTAGTTATGGAGCTCCTGGTGGAGGCGTAAATGGTGCTTCAAACAATTATGAAGCAGTAAACCCTGTCGCCTATTCAGAATATGTTAACAACCTAGATAAAAAATTCAAAATAAATGGGAACTTATTTGCTGAAATTTCATTCATAAAAAATCTAACTTTTAGAACCGAATTGGGATATGATTTAAATGCTGGAGATAGTAGGGTGTTCATTCCTACATATGAAAACATAGGTACAGCCGCTAATGAGGTAAATTCATCGCTTAAACAGCAAGATCAAGGCTACTATTGGACGGTAAAGAACTTTTTAACATATAATAACTCTTTGGCTAAGCACAATATTAACCTAGTGCTAGGTCAAGAAAGCCAGAAAAGTGATTTTGAATACTTAAGAGGATCCAGAAGAGATTTGGAAGGAAATAATGAATTTGATAATTTAGTATTAGGATTAAAATCTACCTCTGAAGTAGATAACCAAAGTTTTGCTTGGGCTATGCAATCTTACATAGCAAGAGCCAATTATAACTATAACAGTAAATATTATTTAACAGCCTCTATAAGAGCCGATGCATCTTCAAATTTCGGCCCAAATAATAAATGGGGTTACTTTCCATCAGTTTCTGGTGCTTGGACCATTTCAAATGAAAATTTCATGAAATCTTCATCTGGTCCCATTAATTTTTTAAAATTAAGAGCAGGCTATGGTGAAGTAGGTAACCAAAACATTCCTAGCTTCTTATATCAAACACAATTTGCTGCCGTTCCTTCATCTAGCGGACTTTCATATGTTTATACAGTAGATGGCAACCCAGATATTAAATGGGAAACCTTAAAATCCACTAACCTTGGTCTAGAAATAGGTTTGTTTAATGATGCTATAAATCTAGATCTTGATTTGTATCAAAAGAAATCCTCAGATTTATTAATTCAAAGACCAGCAGATGATAGAACAGCTGGAAGAGTACTGCCATATGAAAATGTAGGTGAAATGCTTAATAGAGGTCTAGATATAAAGTTGAACACAAGAAATATTCAAACAGATGATTTTTCATGGAATTCTACATTTATATTTTCAACATATTCCAACGAGTTAACAAAATTCTATGGTGGTACAAAACCACTAACCGCAAATATTCCACAGTCAGATGGCGAGTTATTATATAGCTATGTTGAACAAGGAGAGTCTTTAGGCCAAATTTATGGTTATGTTACAGATGGTATTTTTAGAACCCAACAAGAGGTAGATGAAAGTGCCGTTCAAGTTCCAGGTAAAACCAGTGTAGGCGATATAAAATTTAAAGATTTAGATAACGATGGTGAAATTACACTTAAAGACAGAACCTATATAGGGTCTGCTCTTCCAAAATTTACTTATAGTATAAATAACAACATATCTTATAAAGATTTTGATTTAAGTGTTGTAATAAACGGTTCTTACGGTAACAAAATATACAATCAAAATAGATTTTATACTGAAGCCTTACGTTTCTTAGGAGAAAATCAATCTAAAGATGCCCTAAATCACTTCGTTGTAAATTATTTACCAGATGGCGTTACTTTAGATGATGCTGCAAATCTTGCTCAAGATACAGATATTCCTAGAATTGATTTAGCAAACGGTAATTCAAACACACGGGTTTCAGACCGTTTTGTAGAAGACGGGTCATACCTTAGAATTCAAAACATTACCATGGGCTACAATATTAACTCTGATATTTTAAGTAAAACAAACTTCTTTACTAAAGCAAGAGTTTACCTTTCAGGACAGAATTTATTCACCTTCACTAAGTATTCTGGTTTAGACCCAGAAGTTGGAAGTAGGAATTCAGATATAAGGTTTGCTGGTTTAGATGTGGGTAGATACCCATTAGCTAAAACAATAACCCTAGGTGTTAATCTAACATTTTAAAAAATTAAAATTGATTATTATGAAAAAACAAATAAAAAAAGCATTAATGCTAGTGACCATGATTCTTTGTTTAGTATCATGTTCAGAAGATTTCACCGAGTTAAGATCGGAGAATTCATTGTGCGTAGATTGTTTACCTCCAGGAGCATCTCCCTATGAAGGTATTCAGAACGGAATGTATACTAAAGGCTGGTTTGATTATAATTTTAAGGGTATGATAACCCAAGGAGACACCTACGCAGGCAACGTATGGGCTAACGATGGCGAATTTAGACCATTTGCAGAGGCATCTGTATTAAATGATAATCCCGTACTAAATAGTAATTGGACAGCGTTGTTTTCTGTAGTGAACCAAGCTAATTCTTTAATACAAGATTTGATCAGGGACAAAGATAATATCCCTGAAGACGCCTATATTCAAGGAATTGGAGTTTCAAAATTCATGCGAGCCACTGCTTATTTTTATCTAGTTAGAATATGGGGCCCCGTACCTATTTTTGATGAAAACTCTGACGGTATAAATGCCAACAGAAATTTAGAAGCCGATGTTTATAAATTCATCGAGATGGATTTAGAGGATGCCGTAGAAAAATTAACCACAGAACCAAAAACGGGAAGAGTTGGGAAATATTCTGCTATGGGCATGTTGGCAAAAGTGAAATTAAATTTGAAAAAATTTGATGAGGCTGCTAATTTATGTAGAGAAGTTATTAATAGTGGTAAATACGATTTGCTAGAAGATTATGGAAACTTATTCAATAACCCCAACTATAACAATAACATAGAAAGTTTATTCTCTTTACAATGGACAGTAAATTGTAATGAATGGGGCACTCAAAATACCGAACAAGCGTTTATAGTACCATCGGGTTCCGGTATAACAGGAGGTGGAGATGGCTGGGGGTCTTACATGCCAACCATTGACTTACCTGGATTATACGAAGATGGTGACAAAAGAAGAAAACCATCCATTATGATTGATGGTGATTTTTACCCAGAGTTATTAAGCAAAAAAGATGGTTATACCTTTAATAAACTTCCTTCTCAAACTGCATTAAACTTTAGAAAGTATATTGTGGGTTCTGCAGATGATGGCTATAATGTCTGCTTTATGAGAACAGACCAAAACACCAATATGTTAAGATATGCAGACGTACTATTAATGATGGCCGAAGCCAAATTAGGCGCCAATGCCTCTACCTCTGACAGTGAAGCGCTATCTGCTTTTAATAGAGTGCGTTCTCGCGCAGGTCTAAGTTCAGTGAGTACCATAACCCAAGCCAGTTTATTTAAAGAAAGAAGAATAGAGTTTTTGCTAGAAGGGCAATATTATTTTGATCTACAACGCAGAAATAGAGCTGATGCCTTGGCAGAAATCGCTGCCCAGGAAAGAGGTTTCTACGGAGATGATGCCAGAACCGAGTTGAATTCCATTAAAATCACACCAACAGATGATTTCTTCTCTATGCCATTGCCATCCGGCGCTATAAGCATCAATGAGAATTTAACAGCAGAACCGGTTCCTTTTAATTTTTAAACTACAATTATGAAAAATTTGATAAAAATATATTTAGTTACGGCAATTTTTGCCCTTACGTTATTTTCATGTTCAGAAGATGATGTCGAAATGCCAACAATAACGACTTTTTCTTCTCAATCAAGCCCTAATGCATCAGGTACACCTGGTGAATTGCTTAAAATTGAAGGAACAAATTTATCTGGTTTAGAAAAAATTATACTGGACAATACATTGGAGGTATCTTTTAATCCGAATTTAAATTCCGATAATGCGATCTTTTTCAATATCCCTAATTATGATTTTGAAAATCCATATAATTTTGGGGTTCAGCCTATAAAATTCATAACCGCAAATGGGGAAATTGATTCCCAAATAAACATTATACAACCTACACCGATTTTTGGGAACTTGAGTATACCCAATCCTAAACTTGGCGAAAAAGTAACCATAAAAGGAAGTTGGTTTATAGGGGTGCAATTTGTTACTTTTGGAGGTAAACCATTAGATTACACTCTAGTTTCAGACCAAGAAATGTACTTTTTAGTGCCAACAGATGCAACTGAAGGACAACATGTTGTTATTACAACCGATGCAGGAAGTACTGCAATCGTGGAGCCAGGTCCTGGTATCGCAAACACTACATTCGTTGATATCAATTTTGGGTTTGTTAATTACTTGTTTGAAGATTTTGATGGTAATGGATTGTACACTAGTACTTGGGGATTTTATGGTGATGCGGGTGATTTGTCTGTAACCGCTGCAGGCCAAACCGGTAATTGTGCCCAATATGATTATAATGGAGCAACAGCAAACGGTTATAATGGATGCCAAAATAATGAGGCTGGCGCATTTTTACCCAGTTCAGCCACAGATGCATCCAAAGTCACTTTCAAAATGATGGTGAATGCTAACGCAGGTTCATCTTTTGATGTGATTCTAGACACGTGGGCTTATAATTTTACCCTTGCAGAGAGTGGATGGCAAGAAGTTTCAGCTAGATTAGATGAATTTGGATCTGGTTATAACCCAGGGAATGCAGCAACAGATACGGAAAAAGTAGATCCCTCTGGCATATTACAAGTTAAAGTCTCTTTACCCAATAACGGTACTGCTTCAAGTGTAAAATTTGATGATATTATATTTAAAGTAAAAGAGTAATCCTGATAACAGTAATATGAAAGGTTACTAGGTTAAAAAAACAGTAACCTTTTTAAACATTAAAAAATGAGAATAATTAAAATAAAAATGGGAATAGCCTTTTATTTAATACTTACAATTCTAAGTTGTAGTGAAGACAATGACAATGGAGATTCCCCAGAAGCCTCTGGTAAACTAGATATACCGTTTGCCTCAATAGCTAGTAATATTACAGAAAATTCTTTTCAAGCCAATTGGGCTTTGGTTTCTGAGGCAGATAGTTATTTATTAGATGTTTCAACAAATAGTAATTTTTCTGTTATGCTTACTGAATATAACGCTTTAATTGTTCAAAATAATACGGTTACTGTAACAGGGCTTTCCCCTGCAAGCAACTATTATTACAGGGTAAGAGCAAAAAAAGGTACAGAAATTACCAATAATTCTAATGTTATTACAGTTACAACAACAGGGGTTGCCGCTGAAGAACCCGAAGACCCAACTTTTCTTAAAGTTAAAGCCAATGCTTTAGAAAACCCATTTTATGTAGGAGTTGCTGTAAAAGCTCATCAGCTAACAGAAGGAAGTGCTTATGATGAAGTATTAAAAAATGAATTTAGCAGCATTACGGCTGAGTATGAAATGAAAATGAACCCAATTTCTACAGGGAGTGGATCATATAATTGGGAGGCGGCCGATAAAATAGTTAATTACGGAAATGATAACGGAATAAATGTTCATGGGCACGCCTTAGTGTGGCATAATGCCGTACCCGATTGGTTGTCTAATTTCTCGGGTACAGATACTGAGTTTGCTTTAGAAGTAAAAAAGTTCATCACCGACGTGGTTACCCGTTATGCCGGAAAAGTAAGGTCATGGGATGTGGTAAATGAGGCCGTTGATGATAATGGCAATATGAGAAACACTATTTTTCTACAAAAAATGGGTCCCGATTATATTAAAGATTGCTACCAGTGGGCCAGAGACGCTGCAAATACAGCTGGTGATACCGACTTGTTGTTGTTCTATAATGATTATGCAACATCTACCAATATACCCAAACAAGATAGGGTGTTTAGTATTGTAGATGATTTAAAAGCGAACAACCTTATTGACGGGGTTGGTTTTCAGATGCATAATACCTATTTAAGTCCAACCAAAGCACAAATAGAAACAGACATAAATAGAGCTGTTGCCTTAGGTTTAAAAGTGCACGTTTCTGAATTAGATATTCAAGTGAACCAAAATAATGACATCACTTACCTTACAGAGGAAAGAGCATTGGCTCAAAAAGAAAAGTATAAAGAAATAGTTAAAATATATAACGCGCTTCCTAAAGCAAATAAATATGCTTTAACGGTATGGGGTTTTAAAGATAATGAATCTTGGATACCTTATAGTACGGATTTAAATCATCCAGGGAATGACTGGCCGTTATTGTATAATGATAAATTTGAATTAAAAAAGGCTCACACAGGATTTTTAGAGGGATTAGATTAAGTTTTGTTTAGTTGTTTGGTTTTGGTGAATCGTCTGAAAATCAATTTTCAGGCGATTTTTTTGATTAAAGTTTATGAACTCTATTCCTGTGTCGGTTGATATATTTTGGACAAATCGTTACCCTCCATTACTGATTGACTTTTTTTTGATAAAGAGGTTTGCAGGTTTTCATAATGCCTGTTTGAATTTAAAATTAGTAAATTTCGAATTATTAAATGTCTTATTTTTAGGGAAACCTACAAATTAGGGAAGGCTACACTATTACCTGAATTAAAAGTGGATTTTAAGAATTTGATTCAATTTCTGTTGGTAATATACCAAAATGAGCTTTGAAACATTTAGTAAAATAAGAAGGAGATGAAAAACCAACTTTGTAACAAACCTCGCTTACATTTACACTACCACTTTCAAGTAATTGCTTAGCTCTCTGCAATCGTGTTTTTCTCAAAAACTCATTAACGGTTTGTCCAGTTAGTGTTTTAATTTTTCTATATAGTTGACTTCTACTAAGGTTTAATTCTGAAGCTAACAGTTCTACACTTAAATCTGAATCGCTCATATTTTCATTAATAAATTTCAATACTTTTTGAATGAATTCTTTATCAATTGATGTTGTGTTTGTTTTTTCTTTAGCTCCACTTATTTCGCCAAAATATTTATCGAAAATTAATTTTCTACTGGTAATTAATTGTGATATCCTAAGCTTTAGCAACCTCAAATCAAATGGTTTTACCATATAAGCGTCTGCACCGTATCCAATACCTTCTATTCGGTCATCTATTCTTGTTTTGGCCGTAAGCATTAATAAAGGGATATGACTTGTCTGTATATTTGTTTTAATAATTTCACAAAAATCAAAGCCATTCATTTCAGGCATCAAAACATCGGTTATGATTACATCAGGAAGTATTTCTCTGGCTACTTCCAATCCTTCTTTACCGTTGTTTGCTGTAAAAATTCTATAATCTTTCTTTAATTCGTTCTTTAAATAATTCCTGAGTTCAATATTATCTTCAACAATCAAAATGCAATGGGGCTTAGTTGTTTTTTCTGTTTCTGTTTCTTCTTCTTTGTAATTATTATCAAAGTAAGGTATGGTGTTAGTGTTTGATACAAAGCGTTTTTTTTGAGAAATTGCGCTAGTCACTTCAGAGAGGAGTTCTTGTTCTGCAAAATGGTTTTTCCCTGCGGGCAATATAATTCTGAAGGTTGTTCCTTCTTCTAGCTTGCTGTTAACTTCTATTTTTCCTTTATGCAATTGAACAAAGTTTTGAACTACTTCAAGACCTATTCCTGTTCCACCATAATAGGTTTTATTCAAGTTTTTTACTTGATAGAATCGCTCGAAAATTTTGTTGATTTGATCTTTTTCTAAACCTGGACCCGTATCAGAAATAATGATTTCGACAACCTTAACAGGTTTTGTTTCATCTACCAATGGCAAGATATGCAAATCATCTTTGGATAATATGTCGATATTTATAGCTCCGCCATCTGGTGTCACTTTCATGGCGTTGGAAAGTATGTTAAAAATAATTTTTTCTAGCATACTTTGATCTGCCCAAAGAACAATATTAGGTAAGTCTGCATCTACAGCTAGGTGTATATTTCTATTAAAAGCTTCTTCCTTGAAATAGCTTATAATTTCTTTTGTGAAGTTAACCAGATTTAATTCTTGAGCTTTTATTGACATTTTATTTAGCTCTAATTTTCTAAAATCCATTAATTCATTGATGAGCCTATAAAGTCTTTGTGTGTTCTTGTAAATTACGTTATGTTTTTCCTTAATGCGTGCTGGTAAATTTAAAGTGTTATCATTAATAATATCTTGTAGTGGGTTTATCATTAAAGTTAATGGTGTTCTAAATTCATGAGAAATATTAGTGAAGAACTGGATCTTATTTTTATGCAATTCATCTTCTTGAATTCTTTGGATTCTTTCATTTCTTAACAATTCCTTTTCTTTGATACGACGTTGAACTACTATATTTAACACATAAATTGCTCCCAGAAACAACATGATATATGTTACTAGCGCCCAATTAGTTTTCCACCAAGGAGGCAATACGGTTATTTTCAACTCTAATGGAGTTTCATTCCAAACGCCATCATTATTAGCTGCTTTTAACTTAAAAATATAAGTTCCCTTGTCTAAATTTGTATAGGTTGCGCTTCTTAAGTTGCCAACATAATTCCAAGATTCCTCTAAACCTTCCAAATAATAAGCATATTGGTTTTTTTCTGGTCTGGTATAACTTATTCCTGAATACTCAATGGTAAAAACAGATTGGTTATGGTTTAGTTCTATTTCTTGGGTTTCGGCTAAGACTTGTTTTAAAGGAGAGTTTTCTTTATCGGGTAAGACTTCTTTGTTAAATAGTTTAAGTCCAGTAAGATATAGAGTTGGTGGGGTTTTATTTAAATTAATGTCTTTGGGGTTAAAAAAATCAATTCCTTTATAATTCCCAAAATATAAATATCCTTTCTTATCTCTATAAACAGCATTAAAGTTAAACTCATTAGAAAGTAGTCCATCGTTTAACGTAAAGTTAGTTATTTCGTTATTCTTTAAATTTAGTTTTGCAAGTCCAGAATTTACTGTTACCCATAAATTAGCATCTTTGTCCTCAATGATATTAGATACACTTTCCTCTGTGAATTCATACATTTCATTATACCATTGAAATTTACCGCCCTTAGTGTAACGGCATAATCCAGAGCCTCGGGTTCCAAACCAAATTGAGCCATCGGAGCTTTCAAATAATGACAATATGTGGTTTGCGCTTTTTTTATTTCTGTTACTATTTGTTTCTTTTTTTGAAATACATTCTACGTGATATTTGTTATTTCTGTTTTTATTAATTCTAAACAGACCTTCGGTAGTGCCTATCCAGACATTATCCTTTGAATCAACCAATACTTTTCTAACAGCATTTCCTATGAATTTGTTTTCTGGAAATGGCGGCATGTACTGATTAGAAAACGCTTTAGTTTCTGGATTATATGTAACAACGCCACCATGAAAAGTGCCTATCCAAATAATTCCTTCTGAATCTTCATCAAAACTTAATACACTATTAGCATCGAGATTAGGGGTGTTATCTGAATTATAATTAATAAATTTTTTAGAGCCATTTTTCATAAAAAACAAACCATTATTCCAGCTTCCGGCCCAAATATTTTTCTTGCTATCAATAAACACGGTTTGAATATCAAAGCTAGTTAATCCGGTATAAGGTATAGTGCTTGTTTTATTAATATGCTCAAATGTTTTAGTTTTTGGGTTGTATATATCTATTCCACCCCCATCCATACTTATCCAATAATTTCCGTTTTCATCTTGTTCAATGGCCGTAACAGATGAAAATTGCAATGAATTAGGATTACCAGGTACACTTTCTAAGCTATTAAATTTATCATATAATTTGTCATAAACTGCCACCCCACTATTATAGTACCCCATCCATATTCTTTGGTTATTATCCACAAACAAAGACCAAATTGAATTTGATTTTATACTATCTTTATCTGTTTTATTTAATCTGTAATTTTTAATTACTGAACCATTTTGATTTATGTGAATTAATCCATCGTTTTCTGTGCCGATAAGCAAAGTGCCGTCAGGAATTTGAACCATTGATAGTATGCGTTTCTTTGTTAGTTTATAATGGTTTAATTTAAATGAACTTTGATTGCCATTTTTTAATAAAGTAGCCCTATATAGACCGTTTTCTAGTGTACCAATCCAAATATTATTTGAGTTGTCTAACAGTACTGATTGTAAGGGTTCATCTATAGAAACATTCCCATTTTCTAAAGAAAAGAAACACTTTTTTAGTATATTGGTTGAACTGTCGTATTCTAAAAGCCCAATATTAGAGGCTACATAAACTTTACCGTCCTGCCTAACTTGAATACCGTTGATATTTATATAGCTTGTTTCTAAATTTACATCATCTATAAGTATTTGTACTATCTTATCATTGTCTGTATTGTATTTATATAGTCCATTTTCAAAAGTACCTACATAAATATTACCAAATCTATCAGACCCCAGACTGCTTACGGTAACAGGCATGTTTTTGTTTTTCTTTACTCGCTGGATAGAGATTTTTTTAAACCTATCAAGTTTTCTTTGGTATAAATTAAGCCCTTCTTCAGTACCAATCCATAATCTGTTTTTATAATCTAGGTGAGAACAATAAATTATATTACTAATTAAAGAGGTTGAATCATTAAGGATATGCTTATACGAAAGGTAATCAATCCCGTCAAACCTATATAATCCAGCACCATTGGTACCTATCCATATAAAGCCATCTTTATCTTGGGTAATACTAGGTACGGCTACCTTAGAAATACCATCTTTTATGTTAATAAAATGAAATTCTTTAGCATTTCCTTGAGCTTGCATTTGCAAAGTAAAAAGGAAACAAAAAATTAGAAAACTGTATATGCGATTGTTAAAAACCATTTAAATATTTAGTTTTAGCCTAAATGTAGTATTTTTTTAATAATATTAGGCGTTTGGATACTAATGGCGATTTAAAATTTGAAATCGATTTTAGAACCTTTTATGCTACGGTATTAGGAAAGTGGCTTCAGGTTGACGACCAAGAAGTTTCAGTCAGCTGAACTTCGTATAAATAAAAAAACCTTGACTCTGTTTCGATTTGGAGCACAAGGTTTAATTAAAAAGATTAATAGCAGTACAAACTTACAATTTTTGTTTTAATAAAGCAATATTTAATGTTAAGTAAGGGTTAAGTTAATCGTAATTAATTATATTTCACTTTTCTAAGTATGCGAAGGGCTTCTTTGTAAAGTTGATATACTTCCCCGCTGTGTGCTTTAAGATAAGGCTTGGCTTCATTAAGTTTTTCTAAGGCTTCATGAAACGAGTTTAAATAGCAAATGAGGTAAGTGCTAGGCAGATTTTTTAAGTCGGAGAGTTGTCGTTCGGTGAGTTTGAGCCCTTTTTTCAGTTTGTTTAAAATAGCATTGTTGCTGTTGTAAATGTGGTGAAGTATTTTTTTGTCGAATTGTGGCGGTTCAAACAGCAGTTTGGTTTTTATGTGGTATTGGGCATTGTCTTCAAAGTTGATTAAGGTTTCTTCCAAAGGATAATATTTTTTCGAATCTTGAAGTCCTAAATTTACATATTCCAATATTTTAAAGCTGTCTTCGTCAATGGTGATGGCCACTTCATCCAACGCCGAAAAAAACAAACGTACCTGTTCGTTAATCAATTCAATATCCACCCGTGAATAGAACGTTTCGTCTTTCACCATTTTTTTTTGTCCAGCCCAACACACAACAAAATATTCCTTAAACACTTTATATTGGGCGTTGTAATCTTTTCGGGTGTCCATAAAATGGAACACACCATCCAGTGTATGTTCAATATTATTTTGCGCATTGTTTTCAATGGCTTCGACAATTTTCGAGTTAACGTCCTTAATTTCAATATTGAACACTTTGGGCATGCTCATGCTGCCGTCCCTAAAAAACACCGAGCCACCATAATATTTCCAAATGTTTTTTCTAAGCGATGTGATTGTTCCTGTGGGCCGAATGGTTACCAACCCAACCACTTTGTCTTCAGGCAGGTGGGGAAATGCAATGTTTTCGTATTGCACTATAGGTGGGTGACTTAAGTAAGCATTGATGAGGTTTTGTATTTTACTGTCATCAAAAAAATCGACACCTATTATTTTATTGTCGGCATCGTCAACGCCAATAACTATGTACGAGTTGTTTTTGGGGTTGCTGTTCGAGAGCGCGCAAACATGCTTTAAAAACTTGGCCTTGCCTTCTTTGTGGCTAATATCGATCTTGCGTTTTTTGTCGTAAAAACTGTTTTCGTCGTTATGGGCCAAAAGGTGTTTTATGAGTAGGCGCTTGTTAATCATGTTTGTTTGGGAGCTAAAAACTAATCCACCAATATTTTCTTATTTCAGCATAAAAATAATCAAAACCCATGTAAACTGGTATAATTATATGTTTTGGTTTTCAGTGAATTATAAAATGTATAAGAGACGTATCGCTTTTGGAACTATTTGCTGAGAACGTTTTGTGTTTGAAAACCTCAAAAACAATCGTAATAATTGAAAAAACAAAGTGAGTGTAGTGTCTTTAGCGGTTTTAACCAATAATTAACGCCTTCGAAAGTTTATTTTTAACCAATTTTTAACAGCGGCAAAATAAAAATTTTAACAATTTGCAATGCTCGAATAAGGACTGTATATTCGGGCTTTTAATAAAATTAAAAAATGATGGAAGAAACAAGTACAATTGATATTAAGTCGATTAACGAGAAAATTGAAAAGGAAAGTGCTTTTGTTGACTTGCTAATGTTGGAGATGAACAAAGTGATTGTTGGCCAAAAGTATATGGTAGAAAGATTGCTTATTGGTTTACTTGGTCAGGGGCACATTTTACTAGAGGGTGTTCCAGGTTTGGCAAAAACCTTGGCCATTAATACGCTTTCGCAAGCGGTTCAAGGTAGCTTTAGCAGAATCCAGTTTACTCCCGATCTTTTGCCTGCCGATGTTACGGGTACATTGATTTACAATATGAAAGTCAATGATTTTTCCATCAAAAAAGGGCCTATTTTTGCTAACTTCGTTTTGGCCGATGAGGTAAACAGGGCACCCGCCAAGGTACAGGCCGCATTACTGGAAGCCATGCAGGAAAAGCAGGTAACCATTGGCGATGATACTTTTAAGTTAGATAAACCCTTTTTGGTAATGGCTACCCAAAACCCGGTGGAACAAGAAGGGACCTATCCGTTGCCAGAAGCACAAGTGGATCGTTTTATGTTAAAAACCGTTATCGACTACCCAAAAATTGATGAGGAACAACTCATTATGCGAGCCAACTTAAAAGGCGCTTGGGAAAAAGTGAATCCAGTGGTGTCGCTCAAGCAAATTTTAAATGCCCAACAGGCGGTACGCGAGGTTTATATGGACGAGAAAATTGAAAAATACATCCTCGATATTATTTTCGCTACGCGTTACCCAGAAAAATATAGACTTACCAGCTTAAAACCATTAATTTCCTTTGGGGCATCGCCACGTGGTAGTATCAACTTGGCCACTGCTGCAAAATGTTACGCGTTCATTAAACGCCGTGGTTACGTCATCCCAGAAGATGTTCGTGCCGTGGTTTACGATGTGCTAAGACACAGAATTGGCATTACTTACGAAGCTGAAGCCGAAAACGTGACTTCCGTTGATATCATCAATAAAATAGTAAACGAAATAGAAGTGCCTTGATGAGTTTCAAGTTACAAGTTTCAAGTTCAATGTTACTAAACTTTGAACCTTAAACCTCAAACCTTGAACAATTCTAATGGATACCAAAGATTTACTAAAAAAAGTACGTAAAATAGAGATCAAGACACGTCGGTTGTCCGATCATATTTTTGGAGGTGAATACCATTCCACCTTCAAAGGGCGTGGTATGACCTTTAGTGAGGTAAGGCAGTATCAATTTGGCGACGATGTTCGTAATATCGATTGGAACGTTACCGCACGCTACAACGAGCCTTTCGTAAAAGTGTTTGAGGAAGAGCGCGAGCTCACCATGATGTTGATGGTCGATGTTTCAGGATCGGAGTTTTTCGGAACGGAACAGCAGTTTAAAAACGAAGTAATTACCGAAATAGCTGCAACATTGGCATTTTCGGCCACTCAAAACAACGATAAAATCGGACTGATTTTGTTTTCCGATAAGGTTGAATTGTATATTCCGCCAAAAAAAGGACGCTCCCACGTATTGCGAATTATCCGCGAGTTGATAGAATTTCAGCCCGAAAGTAAACAAACCAATGTGGCCGAAGCTTTAAAATTCATGCAAAACGTCATGAAAAAGAAAGCCATTGTTTTTGTGCTGTCTGATTTTATTGCCGACGATTACCATCACACCATGAAAATAGTTGCGGGAAAACACGATGTAACGGGCATCCGTGTGTACGATAAGCGCGAGGAGGAAATCCCCAATTTAGGCATGGTACAAATGCAGGATGAAGAAACGGGAGAGCTTATGTTGGTAAACACGTCTTCGAAAAAAGTGCGATTAAATTACGGTAAGTTTTACAACGAAAAAGTGAATTACTACAAAGAAGCCTTCACCAAATCGGGTGCTGGTGCTATTGATTGCCGTGTGGATGAAAGCTACGTGAAAAAACTATTGGGCTATTTTAAAAGAAGAGGATAAACAAAGAGTGGTCAGGTTGAGCGCAGTCGAAACCTAATTAAAAATGAAGCATAATTATTTGAACATATTAGAACCAAGAATAAAGAACAAAGAACAGAGGAACTTTAAAAAAGGTATGCTTTTGTCTTTATTCCTTATACTTGGTTCTTTGTTCTCCTTTTCGCAAGTTAAATCAACCGTAGACTCTACGTCAATTAAAATAGGAGAACAGATTACTTATCACATTCAAGTAGAGGTCGATTCTACCAAATTAGTGGTTTTTCCAGAGGGGCAAACCTTTTCACCCTTGGAAATGATTGAGTCTTACGATGTAGATACACTAAAGAACAACGATAAATTCAATCTGATAAAAAAATACGGACTCACACAGTTCGATTCTGGAGCATACACCATTCCGAGGCAAAAAATCATTATTGGCGATAAAACTTTCTTTACCGATTCGCTGCAGGTTGAGGTTAGAAATATCGAAGTCGATTCTACCAAAGGTCTGTATGATATCAAACCCATTATAGCGGTTGAAAAACAAGGTAGCGATTGGTGGAAATATGTGCTTATAACTTTGTTAATTCTAGGCGTTGCGGCCTTTTTACTGTATTGGTTCATTTGGCGAAAAAAACCATTGACCGAAGAAGAAAAAATAGCCTTGCTCCCACCATACGACCGTGCGAAGTTGGCATTGAAAAAGTTAGACGAAGCGCCTTATTTACAGGAAAAAAATCTGAAGGATTATTATTCTGAATTGACATTTATCATCCGAAAATATTTAGATGAAAAAGTGTACGACCATGCTTTGGAAAGTACCACTGATGAGTTAATTAACCGATTGAATTTATTAAAAGAAGCCAATCAGGTCGATTTGAGTAAAGAAGATATTAAAAATCTGGAAGCTATTTTAAAACGTGCCGATTTGGTGAAATTTGCTAAATCTGCCCCAGATATCGAGTTGGCTAAAATAGACCGCGACACTATTGATTTGGAAATAGACCACGTAAAAGAAGCCTTGCCAGAACCCACCGAAGAAGAAAAGCTTCTAGACCAAAAATATCGCGAAGAGCAAGAGCGTAAAAAGAAGCGTAAAAAAGTGTGGCTTACTGTGGGCATCAGTGTGTTTTTGCTTTTGGCCACCATCACCGGGCTTTCTATAAAATTTGGTTTCGATTATGTAAAAGATACCATAATAGGCCACGATAGTAAAGAACTTTTGGAAGGCGAATGGGTAACCAGCCAATATGGTGTTCCGCCGGTAACGATTAGTACGCCAAAGGTTTTAAAACGCATGCCGCCACCCATTCCAGAGGAAGCCAGGCAACAAGTAGATATGACCATGTTTGGCTACGGAAGCCTTATTGATGGCTTTAATGTCGTGGTAATAAACACTAAGCTGAAAAACTTAGGTCAAAATAAAATTGAGTTAGAGCAAGTTGCCGATCAAAGCATGAAAATGATTGAGCAGCAGGGTGTAGAAAATATGTTGGTTAAGAACGACAAGTTTGTAACGCCAAACGGTGCCGAGGGACTCAAGATTTACGGTACTGGCGATTTCCCAACTTTGGTTCCCGATAAAAAAGAAAAAGGAAATTACACGATTTTACTGTTCAACTCAGAAAATGTGATTCAGCAAATCATGTTAGTTTGGAAGTTGGATGATACCTACGCCGAACAAATGGTAGAGCGCATCTTAAATTCCGTGGAACTTAAAAAAGCAGAAAACTAATGTTTGAAGGCATAGAATTTGTAAATAAAGAGTTTTTCTGGTTGCTGTTGGCCTTGCCTTTGGCTGTGCTTTGGTATGTGTTCAAAAATAAAAAGCAAACCGCCGAGCTTAAAATGTCAAGTTTAAAAGGCTTTAAAGTTACTAACTCTTGGTTGCCGAAATTAAAGCACTTGTTATTCGTGTTGCGTTTGTTGGCTTTGGTGTTGTTAATTACGGCTTTGGCGCGTCCGCAGTCGGTCGATGTGTCCACACGAACTAAAACTACAAGGGGTATCGATATTGTAATGGCCATTGACGTTTCGGCTAGTATGCTGGCAAAAGATTTGTCGCCCAACCGATTGGAGGCCTTAAAAGATGTGGCGGCCGATTTCATTAAAAAACGCCCCAACGATCGTATTGGGCTTGTAGAATATGCTGGTGAAAGCTATACTAAAACACCTATTACAAGCGATAAGGCCATTGTTCTGCGTTCGTTGAAAAGTATAAAATACAACACGATTATTGAAGGCGGAACGGCTATTGGGATGGGCTTAGCCACTTCGGTTAACCGTTTAAAAGACAGCAAAGCGAAAAGTAAAGTGATTATTTTGCTAACCGATGGGGTAAACAATTCTGGGTTTATCGACCCGAAAATTGCCAGCGAATTGGCCGTGGAATACGGTATAAAAGTATATACCATCGGGTTGGGTACCAACGGTATGGCTCTATCTCCCGTGGCTATTTTGCCCAACGGGCAGTTTCAGTACGGCCGCATTCAGGTGGAAATTGACGAAGCTTTGTTGAAGGAAATCGCCGAAGTTACCGGTGGAAAGTATTTTAGGGCCACCAATAACAAAAAGCTGGAAGCCATTTACGATGAAATAAACAAACTTGAAAAAACGGAAATAGAGGAATTCAAATTTTATAATTATGATGAAAAATTCCGTCCGTTGGTGATTTTAGCAGGCATACTGTTAATGTTCGAAGTGTTGTTGAGGTTTACCGTTTTTAGAAGTTTTATTTAAGGCATAAGAAGAAGTTTTAAACTGAAGATGGTTGCGCTTGCTAAGTCGAAGTAAATTGAAGTTAAAATAAAGATCAGTGTTCGTGGCATGACTGCTTGACTGAATACTGCGACTGAATACTAAAATATGTATCAATTAGACGAAAAAATATGGTTTTGGGCATTGGCAGTTATTCCTGTAGTGGTGTTGCTCTTTTTGGTGCTTCAGTTTTGGAAATACCGCGCCCAAAGGAAGTTCGCCGACAAGGAGTTGCTTAAAAAGTTGAGTCCGAATACCTCACTTTTCAAAAGCATTTTAAAACTTACGGTACTCTGCTTGGCGTTTGCCTGTTTGGCACTGGCTTTGGTAAACCCCAAAATTGGAACGAAATTGGAGACTGTAAAACGCGAAGGCGTCGATATTGTTTTTGCTATCGATGTTTCAAAAAGTATGTTGGCCGAAGATATTGCGCCCAACCGATTGGAGAAATCCAAACAACTGGTAACCCAAATCATCAATAATTTGGCCAGCGACCGCGTTGGTATTATTGCCTATGCTGGGAAAGCCTTTCCGCAATTGCCTATCACTACCGATTATGCTTCGGCCAAAATGTTCCTTCAAAGTATGAACACAGATATGTTATCGTCTCAAGGAACGGCCATTAACGAAGCTATTAATTTGGCGAAAACTTATTTTGATGATGAAGAACAAACCAACCGTGTGCTCATTATTATTTCAGATGGCGAGGACCACAGCGAGCAGGCCGCTACAGTGGCCGAAGAAGCTAGCGAAGAAGGTATTCGTATTTTCACCATTGGCGTGGGCGATGTTAAGGGAGGGCCTATTCCAGAAAAACGAAATGGTGTGGTACTTAATTACAAAAAGGATAGCCAAGGCGAAACGGTAATTACCAAGTTGAACGAAGAAACCCTTAAAAATATTGCCAGCGAGGCGAATGGGGCGTACATAAACGGAAAGAATACGAAAGATGTTGTTGAAAATATCCGTGAAATATTGAATGCCATGGACAAAACCGAATTTGAATCGAAACAGTTTGCCGATTTTAAATCGCAGTTTCAGTGGTTTTTAGGCTTCGGTATTTTCTTTTTGCTGCTCGATATTTTCCTTTTGGAACGAAAAACAGCTTGGCTTAAAAAGTTAAACCTGTTCAATGAAAATTTATAAACGATTGGAATCGAGATATTTTATAAAATTTTTAACGAACAAAACATAGCATATTTTCTAACTTAGAAATAAAAAATGAAACAATTACTAGCAATTTTACTCCTTTTTACAACGGTTTTCTCCTTTGCGCAAGAAGAGGATAAAGCGCAGTTTTTGGCTTTAAAAAAGGCTAATAATTTTGTTTATCAAGGTAATAACTTATTGGATGAAGATGCCGTTGCTGCCGAAATGGAATATCGAAAAGCCCTTTCTGAGCGACCTAATTTGGCGGTGGGTAGTTACAATTTGGGCACATCGTACATTAAGCAAGGTAATTTTGATGAAGCTATTTACAGGCTTGAAGCTGCTGCCAAATCGGCGACATCAAAAGCAGAAAAACATAAGGCTTACCACAATATCGGTAATGTTTTAATGCAGGCAAAAAAATGTCAGGAAGCCGTTGACGCTTATAAAAACGCGTTGCGAAATAATCCTTCCGACGACGAAACCCGGTATAATTTGGCAGTGGCGAAAGACTGTGCCGAGCAGCAAAAAGACCAAAACCAAGACGAGAATCAGGATAACAAGGACGAAAATAAAGACAAAAAAGATCAACAGGAAAACGACGAGAATAAAGAAAATCAGGATAACCAAGATAATCAAGATCAGGAAGGCGATAATCAAGACGATAAAAAAGACGAGGGCGACCAAGACAACAAAGAAGGAGAGGATAAAGAAGATGAAGGCAAACCTGAAGAAGACAAAAAAGATAAAGGAGATGGTGGCGATGAAGAACGTGAGCAGCCGAAACCACAACCACAGCCCGGACAGCTATCGCCACAACAGATAAAAAATTTGTTGGAAGCCATGAATAACCAAGAACAAAAGGTTCAGGAAAAAATGAATGCCGAAAAGCAGAAAGGCGTCATCATTCAATCTGATAAAGATTGGTAAAATTTAGAAGTTTGAAGACAGAAGCTCGAAGTTTACAGTCGTTTTGTCATGCTGAGCGGGCCTGCACTGAGCGCAGTCGAAGTGAAGCATCTCAATCTAAAAAAATGAAATTCAAAAAATACATACTTATATTATTGGTTTTAACAACCGGTTTTGCTACCGCCCAGGTACAGTTTAATGCCAAGGTGAGTAAGCAAAAATTGGGTGTGAACGAAAGGTTACGTATCGATTTTGAAATGAATCAGGATGGCGATAATTTCAACCCGCCCGATTTTGCCAATTTCACTGTTGTTGGCGGTCCTAATCAGTCGGTGAGCAACTCGTGGATTAATGGTAAGCGCACCTTTAAAAAAACCTATAGTTATTTCTTGGCACCGAAGAAGCGTGGAAATTTCACCATTCAGCAAGCCACTATCGTTATTGATGGCACTGTTTATAAAACCACTCCCTTAAAAATTGAAGTAACGGCAGCGGTCGATATTCCGAAAGATCCCAACGACCCACAGTATTTAGCTTCAGAAAACATTCACTTGGTGGCCGAGGTTTCCAAAACCAATCCATATTTAAACGAGGCCATTACCGTGGTTTACAAACTGTACGTGTCCCCAAAAATTGCGGTTGATAATTGGAATGAAATCGACATCCCGAGGTATAACGATTTTTGGAGTCAAAATATAAATACCCAAGGCCAAAAAGTACAGAATGGAAAGTATAATGGAGAAGATTACCGTTTTTTGGTACTCCGCAAAACTGTGCTTTACCCTCAAAAAACCGGAAAGCTCAATATTGAGCCTTTAACGCTCGATATTGCTTTACGCGTGCCTACCAATCGTCGCGATATTTTTGGAAGTGTTTATATGCAACGTACCAACCGAACCGTTTCGGCTGGTAACAAAACCATCAATGTAAAACCTTTGCCAGAGTCTGGTAAACCGTTAGATTTTACCGGGGCTGTTGGTGATTTCGATTTAAACGTTTCGGCTTCAAAAACAGAGTTGGATGCCACCGAATCGCTTCAGGTAAAAGTTGAAGTGTCCGGAAATGGCAATTTAAAACTGTTTAAGCTGCCCAAAATTTCATTGCCAAGCTCGCTGGAGGTATACGAACCAGAGCATACAGAAAATGTACGTACCAACCTTTCAGGAATGCAGGGAGCTATTTCAGATAGTTATACCGTGGTGCCACAGTACAAAGGGAAGTACCCAATACCAAGCATTTCGTTTTCGTATTTCGATGTAAAAACCGAAAGCTATAAGCGTTTATCTTCCGATGAAATAATCATCAACGTGCTAAGTGGGCCATCCAACGCAACCGCAGATAATAATGCCTCTACAACTAATGCAGGTAAGCAGGCGGTAGTTTTAAACAACGATCAGTTTGCTTTTATCAAAACCCAAACCGATTTTCACCCCATTGAGAGTAGCTATTTTTTCAAAACCAAATTGTTTTGGGGGCTTTTATTGGCACCGTTTTTGGCCATTCCGTTGGCCGTTTTTGTACGTCGTAAAAAGGCGGTTAGGGATGCCGATGTATTTGGGAATAAAATTAGAAAGGCCGATAAACTGGCCAGAAAATATTTAAGTAATGCTAAAAAATCCTTGGGTAAAAAAGAGGAATTTTACATTGCGCTTGAAAAAGCTTTGCACAACTATTTAAAGGCAAAATTACATATTGAAACCAGCGATTTCAGTAAAGATAAAATAGAAAATCTATTAAAAGAAAAGCAGGTTGATGCCAATGTGGTTGATGATTTTATTGGAATAATTGAAAATTGCGAACTGGCTCGCTACACCCCAATAGACCATGTTACCATGCAGGAAGATTATGAAAAGGCCGCAAAAACTATTTCGTTAATTGATAAACAAGCACGTTAAAACATGAAATCACTACTCTATACATTTTTGTTGTTGATTGGGTTGATGTCTTTTTCGCAAAACCAAGACTTGTTTAAAAAAGCGAACGCCTTGTACAACGAAGGGAAATACGCCGAAGCAATTGACGATTACATGGCTATTTTAGAAATTGGTGAGCATTCTGCCGATTTATATTATAACTTGGCCAATGCCCACTACAAACTCAGCCATATTGCCCCAAGTATCTATTATTACGAAAAGGCTTTGCAGTTGGCACCTAACGACCAAGATATTAAAAACAACATGGTCTTTGCCAAAAACATGACCATTGATGCCATTGAGGTGGTGCCCGAAACCGGGGTTTCAAAGCTTATAAAAAACATGACCAACAAACTGTCGTTTGATGCTTGGGCCAAAGTAGCCGTGGCTTTTGTGTTCTGTTTTGTCGTTTTATTTTTGGTGTACTACTTTGCTTATTCTACCACCCGAAAGCGGTTAGCGTTTATCGGTAGTTTTGTGTGTTTGGGCTTAGTTTGCATAACCTTGGCATTTGCATTCCATAAATATAATTTGGACAAAAATGATAATCCGGCAATAGTTTTTGTGCAAGAAAGTAAAGTGCAAAGCACGCCAAATGCGCGCAGTGAAGAAGCCTTTAGGTTGCACGAAGGCACTAAGGTTCAGGTGGAAGAGACTTACAACGATTGGAAAAAGATAAAACTTGCCGACGGAAAAACAGGTTGGGTGCCACAAGAAGACATAAAACTGCTCAACAGTTTTTAATAGAAAATTAACATTAAGAATTGTATATTTGTTAACCTAGTAACAAGTTTTTATGCTAAAACAAATCGTTTCAATATGCTTTACAACGCTGTTTGTGCTGTTTTTAATGGCTCCGACACTGGTGACCGTATTAGACGATTCTGCTGATGTTTCAGTATTTTTCAATGCTTCGGAAGAAGAAGAAAAAGGAAACAAGAAAAATGTAGAGAAGGAGCTTCTTTTCAACGAGTCGAAAGAGACAGATTTAGATATTTCTCTTTTTGAAGAAGAACTCGATTTAGAATACTACCTAAAGAAGTATCCTGACCCCTTATTAAAATTGATTTCTCCCCCACCCAAATCATTCATATTATAATTCCGTTTTAAGGCTTTTTATAAGTCTTTATTAAATGTTTATTGTTTACCTATGTTTGGCTTCACTTTAAGGCCAAGCTAAAATTTTATTATAATATGTTTAAAACCATAAAAAGTGACTTGCCTGCGAGTATAGTCGTGTTTTTTGTTGCCCTACCGCTGTGTTTGGGTATTGCTCTTGCCAGTGGAGCACCTTTATTTTCAGGATTAATTGCTGGTATTATAGGAGGTATTGTTGTTGGGGCATTGAGTGGCTCAAATATTGGGGTGAGTGGTCCCGCAGCAGGTTTGGCTGCCATTGTATTAACTGCCATTGGAACTTTGGGTGGTTATCAAAACTTTTTGGTGGCC
Source organism: Tamlana crocina (assembly GCF_012037625.1). Classification (NCBI taxonomy): domain Bacteria; kingdom Pseudomonadati; phylum Bacteroidota; class Flavobacteriia; order Flavobacteriales; family Flavobacteriaceae; genus Tamlana; species Tamlana crocina. The sequence continues at coordinate 76,469 of NZ_JAAVJS010000015.1, read as the reverse complement.
GTTGTATTGGGTGGAATTATCCAATTACTTTTTGGAGTGCTAAAAGCGGGTGTTATTGGATATTATTTTCCATCATCGGTTATTAAAGGGATGCTTACCGGTATTGGTATCATCATTATACTGAAGCAAATTCCTCACTTTTTTGGCTATGATGCCGAGCCCGAAGGAGCCGATAGTTTTATTGAGGCATCCGGAGAAAATACATTTTCTTCGTTGCTTAGTATTACTGATAATATTATTTGGGGGTCGTTTTTAATTGGAGCTCTTGGTTTAGCCATTCTAATTCTATGGGATAGGGTGTTATCGAAAAAGTCCAAAATTTTCCAACTTATTCAAGGCCCATTGGTAGCAGTGATTTTAGGTATCATTTTTTATGTATTTACACAAGACCACGAAACGTTGTCTATCGCTCAATCACACTTGGTGAGTGTGCCCGTACCCGAAGATGCTTCGTCCTTTTTGGCGCAATTCAGTTTTCCCAATTTTGGAGTGATTACCAATCCCGATGTTTGGGTAGTGGCATTTACAATTGCATTGGTAGCCAGTTTGGAAACATTGTTGTGTGTTGAAGCCACCGATAAACTGGATCCGCATAAAAACGTAACGCCAACAAACAGAGAATTGTTAGCCCAAGGAACTGGTAATATTCTTTCCGGTTTAATTGGTGGATTGCCTATTACACAGGTAATTGTTCGTAGTTCTGCAAATATCCAATCAGGTGGACAATCTAAATTATCAGCAATTATTCACGGATTTTTCTTGTTGATTTCGGTGATTTTGATCCCGAGATTGTTGAATATGATTCCTCTTTCGGTATTAGCGGCCATTTTATTGGTTGTAGGATATAAACTAGCAAAACCTTCATTATTTAAAGTGATGTACAATTTAGGTTGGAAGCAATGGGTGCCATTTATCGTAACGGTTTTGGGTATCGTTTTTATCGATTTGTTGTATGGTATCGGACTCGGACTTATGGTTGGTATCGTGGTTATTCTTTTAAAGAGCTACCAAAATTCGCATTTCCTTCATATTGAAGACAAGAGCAACGGAAAGCATAAAATTAAGATGACCCTGGCCGAAGAGGTTACCTTTTTCAACAAAGGTGCTATTTTAAAGGAATTGGACAGTTTACCAAAAGACACTTATTTGGAACTGAACCTTTTAAAAACAAGGTATTTGGATAACGATATCATAGAAATTCTTGAAGATTTCCTATTTAAAGCTAAAGAACGAAACATCGATATTAAATTGGTATCGAAACGTGGCGTTGAAGAAAACCCCGAGAGCTTTATCAAGTTTTTCAATGAAAGACCTAAGTCGAGCATCAGTTTAAGTTAATCATCATGGAAGGCAATAAAAATAAAATTTTAGTCCTTTCAGACTTAAAGGATTCTACCGAGGTTATACTAAAAAGTGCTGTAGCCTTGGCCAAGACCTTAAGTGCTGATGTCAAGTTTTTTCATGTGAAAAAAGGAACGGATGTGGTGGATAGAGATAGCCAATTATCCAGCTTTCGCACCATAAACGAGCAGCATAGCTTAACCAAAAACAGTATTGATGGCATTATAAAGTCGGTTTCCAAAACCTACGGCCTAAAGATTGATTACAGTTATGCTTTCGGAAACATAAAAAACGAGATTCAAGACCAATTGAATGCGTATCAACCCGACTTTGTTATTGTGGGACGCCGAAAATCGAGATTGGGTTTGGCTGGAGACAAGATTATAAATTTTGTTTTAAAAGCCCATGAAGGCCCAGTATTGGTGGTTAACAGCAAAAACACCATTGAGCCCGATAAAACACTGTTTATGGCTATTTTAAACGGAAGGGCCTCGGGCTATAGCGATGTCATTACAAACAGTTTATTGGAACAGGCCCAAAAACCGTTGAAATTATTCGAGGTTGTCGATAAAGCCGGAAAACACAAAGCCAACGAAGCGTCTTCAGCTAATGGGGATGTGGAGTTTGTTTTCGAGCGCAACGACAATACCGTAAGTAATTTATCTAAATACCTATTGAAGAGTAATATTAATTTACTTTATTTAAACCGAAAAAGTAAAGAACAAAACAATGATGGTTTAAAGAAATCTGATATCAAGGACATTATCAGTAAAATAGAGGTATCCTTGCTTATTTCGGGATAAACCTTTCTTAAAACCAATTAAATTAAAACAAATATCATGAAAGCACACACTAAAGAAACACAGGCAACAATGACGCCAGAAAAGTCGTTACAATTTTTAAAAGAAGGAAACCAAAGGTTCGTAAATAATCTAAAAGCAAATAGAAACCTTTTAGAACAAGTAAACGATACCAGCGATGGGCAATTTCCGTTCGCTACTATTTTAAGTTGTATCGATTCGAGAGTGTCGGCTGAGTTGGTTTTCGATCAAGGTTTGGGTGATATTTTTAGCGTTCGAATTGCGGGGAACTTTGTTAACGAAGATATATTGGGTAGTATGGAGTTTGCATGTAAATTGGCAGGAACCAAAATCATTGTGGTTTTGGGCCATACTAGTTGTGGTGCAATAAAGGGCGCTTGCGACGATGCTAAACTAGGAAACTTAACCAGTATGCTTGGTAAAATTAAACCAGCCGTAAATGCTGTTAAGGAACCAGCAGATGCCAGCAAAAGAAACTCTTCCAATATCGATTTTGTCAACAATGTTGCCGAGAAAAATGTTGATTTAACAATTGAAAATATTAGAAAGCTAAGTCCAGTTTTAAAAGAAATGGAAGATAAAAGGGAAATAGCCATTATTGGTGCCATGTACGACATCAATACAGGAGCAGTGACGTTTTACGAATAAAGCACTGTATGGGAAGAAATGATATGAAAAAGAAAATAAGTTTGGCGGCATTAATCTTCGGGTTAATGCTACCTTTTTTTGGCCAAGCCCAAGATAGCAATTTTGGTAATTGGCTCATTTACATCGGGAATAAAAAAATAAACTCCAAGTGGAACATCCATAACGAGGTTCAGTACCGAAACTATAATGCCATTGGCGATTTAGAGCAGTTGCTGTTACGAACTGGTTTGGGGTACAACTTTAACGAAGGAAAAAGCAATGTGCTGTTAGGCTATGGCTACATTCTTTCTGAAAATTACGTTGGAAATACAGATGATAAAGTTTCGGTTAACGAGCATCGTATTTTCCAACAGTTCATCTCAAAACAAGCCATAGGCTCAGTAAGCTTACAGCATCGCTACCGTTTTGAACAACGTTTTGTGGAGGACGATTTTAAAATGCGTTTTCGGTACTTTTTGGGTGTGAACGTTCCGCTTTGTGCAAAGGATGAAAACCCAAGCAAATTTTATCTTTCAGCATACAACGAAATATTTTTAAATACCGAATCGGCCGTTTTCGATAGGAACCGACTTTACGGAGGTTTAGGTTATAATATCAGTAAAAATATTCGGGTAGAAGCTGGTTACATGAACCAGTTTTTTGAAACCGATGGTCGAGACCAATTTAACATAATGACCTTTGTAAACTTTTAAAAATCAAAAAAAATCAATACTTTAAGTGTTGATTTTTTTTTTTGCAATAAAACCAATAAACCTAACGATTGTCTCTAAATTAAACATTCTTATGAAGAAATTGTTCTCAAACATAAAAGGCGATGCCTTTGGAGGAATAACCGCAGGTATCGTAGCATTACCATTGGCATTGGCTTTTGGTGTGTCTTCCGGATTAGGACCTACGGCCGGCCTTTACGGAGCTATTTTTATTAGTTTTTTTGCTGCCCTTTTTGGAGGAACCAACACTCAAATTTCTGGACCCACTGCACCCATGACGGCCGTAAGTATGGTGGTGATTGCCAGTATTATTGCAGTTAACGATGGTGATGTCAATCAAGCGCTGCCAGTAATCCTAACCGTGTTTTTATTGGCAGGGCTCATGCAAATAGGCTTGGGCATGTTGGGTTTGGGAAAATACATTCGTTATATTCCTTATCCAGTGGTTTCTGGATTTATGACGGCTATTGGGGTTATTATTCTGCTCACCCAAATTTTGCCTTCATTGGGTTATTATCCCAAAGAAGATGTAGAGTTTGTTGATACCTTTAAGCCACAGGCCGAAGAGGTTATTTTAGAGAATATTTTAAAAGAAGAAGCCGAAGAAGGTATTTTGGTGTTGGAAGACTTTCAAGAAACTATTAGAAGAGCTGAAAAGATAACTGAGATAGATATTTTAAAAGAATCCCAAACTTTGGCAGCAAAGGAAGCTTCGGGAGCTTTAGGAGCCGTTAAAGCGTTTCCGCGTGCGCTGCAGAATATCAATTGGCTGGAATTGATATTGGCACTCGGTACTATTCTTATTATTTATGGTTTTAAAAGAATGACCAAGGCCGTTCCGAGCACATTGGTAGCTTTATTGGTCATGTCGGGGATAGCGGTTGGCTTCGGGCTAGATTATAGGCCCATAGAAGAAATCCCTAGCGGATTGCCAGTGCCTAATTTGGAAATCATTACCGGGTTTAAACTCAGCCACGTTACCCCTTATGTGTTCACCGCGCTTACTTTGGCGCTTTTGGGAGCGATAGATTCTTTGTTGACCAGTGTAGTGGCCGACAATATGACCAAAACCAAGCACAAACCCAACAAAGAATTGGTAGGGCAGGGTATTGGTAACAGTATCGCTGCCGTTTTTGGTGGTATTCCTGGTGCTGGCGCAACTATTAGAACAGTGGTAAATATTACTTCAGGCGGAAAAACCAGACTTTCAGGAATGATTGCAGGAGTGCTATTGTTCGTAATTTTACTCGGTTTAGGCCCAATCGCATCAAAAATTCCAGCGGCGGTTTTGGCTGGGATTTTAATCACCGTAGGCATTGGCGTAATGGATTATAAAGGACTGAAAGCTATTCCGAGTTTGCCAAAAGATATTAAACTTGGGCCATTTAAATTAAGTTCAGAGGTGCTTATTATGTTGGTGGTACTCTTTCTGTCAACGTTTTGGAATTTGGTGTATGCCGTGGGTATCGGTTTAATTATCGCTTCGTTGATGTTTATGAAGAAATTAGGGGACTTAACGGCCGAACGTAGTAATGTAACACCTCTCAAGGAAGATGCTTGGAAAGATGAGGCTGGCTTCCCTGAAAATTTAAAAGAAGAAGTATTCATCAAGCACCTTAAAGGGCCACTGTTTTTTGGTTCTACAAGTGAATTTCAACAATTGGCCGAACAAATCCCTGCAACTGCACGTACGGTTATCATAAGGTTGGGACGAATGCAATATATGGACCAATCGGGGCTTTATGCTATGGAAGATGTGCTTCAGGATTTGAACAAAAAAAATATTGAAGTGCTTTTTGTAGGCTTGTTGAAACAACCTCAATATATGATGGAGCGTATTGGTATCATTCCCGATTTAATTCCCAAGGAACACATTTTTGAAACATTTAAGGAATGTATGAAATGGGTAAAGAAGAACGTTAAAGATGTGTATTAGCTGATTGTAAATCTTTTATAAACGCCGCTTATTTTTAGCGGCGTTTTTTTGTAAAAAAAAGTAAGAAACCTGTTTTAATTTAGAATGATTCTACATAAATTTGCTTTTTTCAAAATAGAATCAGTCTAAATTAAGATAGATTTTGAATAAATTTGCAATCGATAAGCTGTTATGCTTCCTGAATTAAAAAGAATAAAAACCAAAATAGAATGAAGAATTTAAAATCAATTTTAATTGTTTCCGTCGTGAGCTTCTGCATAAAAGGATTTGCACAAAACAACGTGTTTTTAAGCCGAGATTTTTGGAAATCCACCACGACCATTGCTGAGGTAGATGCCAAAATTAAAGAAGGCAATAATATTTCAGAATTGACGTCCCATTATTTCGACCCCGTGGTATTTGCCATTAACAATAACGCCCCCAATGAAACCATTAAATATATCATTTCAAAAGAAGGCAACGACGTAAACAAATTAACGCACGATGGCCGAACCTACATTTTCTGGGCTGCCAGAATGGGTAATGCCGATATCATGGAGTATTTAATTGAAAACGGAGCAAAAACCGATATGGTTGAGGACCATGGTAATACGGTACTAAATTTTGCGGCATCTGGCGGGCAGGAAAACACCAAAGTGTACGATATTTGTTTGGCTAACGGAGCTAACCTCCAAAAGGATGTTAACCAAAACGGTGCTAATGCATTGCTATTGGCCGTACCAAATGACAAAACAGGCAAACTTACCGAATACTTCGTTTCAAAAGGATTGGACATCAACAGTACCGATTACGAAGGCAATGGCGTATTCAATTACGTAGCACGCACTGGAAATATCGAGGCTTTGAAAGAGCTGATAAAAAAAGGCGTAAAAGGAAACAATCAGGCCTTTATTTTTGCGGCTCAGGGCACGCGCGGTAAAACCAACGGATTGGAGGTTTTCCAGTTTTTGGAGAGTGTTGGATTGAACCCCAAAGTGACCACTAAAGATGGCAGCACGCCACTCCATACCTTAGCGGGCAGAAGTAAAGATTTGGAAATCATCAAGTATTTTATTGAAAAAGGGAACGATGTAAACGTGGTTGACGAAAACGGTAACAATGCTTTTATGAATGCCGCAAGCCGGAACAGCATTGAAGTATTAGAGCTGTTAAAGCAAGAGTTGAAAAATATCAATATTATCAATAACAAAGGACAGTCGGCTTTAACGATGGCCGTGGAGCATAATTCACCCGAGGTAATAAACTACTTGATTGAAAATAATGCCGATGTGCTTACAGTAGATTCCAACGGGAATAATTTAGCGTATTATCTAATTGAATCTTACAGCCCAAGAAATAAAGAGCAGTTTGAAAAAAAATTAAAATTGTTGCAAACAGCTGGTTTAAAGGTGTCTGAACTACAGAAAGATGGCAGTTCTCTATACCATTTGGCGGTAAATAAAGAGAATATGGATTTGTTGAAATTAGCGGCTTCATACAATGTTGATATTAACAGTAAAAACAACGAAGGTAACGCCCCGTTGCATTTAGCCGCCATGAAGGCAAAGGATACCGAAATATTAAAGTACCTTATAGCCAACGGCGCTAAAAAAGATGCCGTGACCGAGTTTGAAGAAACCGTTTACGACCTCGCTTCAGAAAACGAAATTTTAAAAGAAAAAAACATAGCCATCGATTTTTTAAAGTAAAAAATAATAAAACATGAAATTAAAATATATAAGTATCTTAGGTGTGCTGTTTTTAGGTCTCGTATCTTTTTCAACCTTAACGGAATCTACCAAATACAAATGCATGATCCAATTGACCAATTACACAGGGCATGGTGCATACATTGTTATTTCATTAATTAATCCTGAAGGCGAATACGAAAAAACCCTTTACGTTATTGGTGATGACGATGAATGGTACAACACAGTTGAAGAATGGTGGAAATTCTATGGAAAAAAACGTAACAACATCGATGCCATAACCGGGGCAACCATTTCTGGTGGTGAGCGAAGCATTAATGTTATCGATATTGAAGATTCGAAAATTGATGCAGGGTACAGCATCCGTTTCGAATCTGCGGTTGAAGACGATAAATATCATGTAAAAGATGTGCAATTTCCATTGACCAGCGAAGCTATTAAAGGCAAGCATGACGGAAAGGGCTTTATCCGTTACGTGCGGATGATTCCCAATAAATAATAATTATTTCGAGTTAGTTTTTATGTCTATTTCAATTTGGAGGTACAGTCATCTAGCGTTGGCTGTATCTTCTTTTATTTTCATTTTTTTGGCGTCGGTAACGGGCATTATTTTGGCCTTTCAACCCATTTCGGAACAATTGCAGCCTTTTGAAGTTGCCGATTTGGATGAGGTAACTGTTGCTGAAACCATTTCTGCTTTTCAAGAAATGTATCCTGAAATTATAGACATAAAAGTGGATGCCAACCATTTTGTTCTAGCATCCGTTATTACCGAAGAGGGCGATAATTTAGAAGGTTACTTCAACCCAAACACAGCCGAATATTTAGGGGAGGAACTAAAGCCTTCACCATTTTTTCAATGGGTAACCAACTTTCATCGGTCGTTGTTTTTAAAGAGTGTGGGGCGTTTTTTTGTCGGGCTGTGTTCGTTCCTCTTGTTTTTAATTGCCGTTTCCGGAACGGTGCTGATTGTAAAGCGGCAACGTTCATTTAAAAAATTTTTTTCAAGAATAGTCAATGACGATTTTAATCAATACTGGCATGTGGTTTTGGGGCGTTTGTCTTTAATCCCCATCATTATCATCACTACTACGGGTGTGTATTTATCATTCGATAAATTTGATTTGCTGCCCGAATCGCAAGCAAAACACCAAGTAAATTTCGAATCGCTTTCTGAAACTCCAAAACAGGAGATTTCAGATTTTAATGTTTTCAGAAATACCTCGCTTTCAGAAATTCAATCCATTGAATTTCCCTTTTCACCCGATGTTGAAGATTATTTCACCTTAAAATTGAATAACAAAGAAATGCTGGTTAATCAGTTTACGGGAGAAGTTTTGAGCGACATCAATATTTCAGAATTCAGTGTTTTTACGGCATTAAGTCTCAACTTGCATACGGGTAAAGGCAGCATATTGTGGTCGGTAATTTTGGCTATTGCCACGGTGAACATTCTGTTTTTTATCTACTCTGGTTTTGCGATGACTTTTAAACGCCGAGCCTCCCGATTAAAAAACAAATTCAAAAAGGATGAAGCCGAGTTTGTAATTTTAGTGGGTTCTGAAAACGGAAGCACCGTTGCTTATGCCAATGCCTTACACAAACAATTGTTGGCTTCGGGAAAAACATCGTACATCACCGAGCTTAATCATTATTCGACCTTTAAAACAGCGAAACAAATTGTAGCTATAACGGCGACTTATGGGCAGGGCGAGGCGCCTACCAATGCCAATAAATTTTTAAAATTAACCGAAGAAATTGAGCAGGAGCAGCCGTTTTCATTTTCGGTGGTTGGGTTTGGTTCGTTGGCCTATCCCGATTTTTGCAAGTTTGCAGAAGATGCAAATCAAGCCTTTTTAAAACTGAAGAATGCTACACAACTCACCGAATTGCACACCATAAACGACAAATCATTTGAGGCATTCGATGCGTGGGTAAAAAATTGGAACAGTAAATTAAACTTGTCCTTAACCATTCCGGAAGATAAACTCACAGCAAAGCCCAAAAACCTGAAACGTTTCGTGGTAGTTGAAAAGGAGTTGGCCCAAGTGAGTGCCGACAATACGTTTTCGGTAACCCTGAAACCCAAGTGGCCCAAAACCATCAAGTCGGGCGATTTATTGGCCATTTACCCAAAAAACGACCATCGGGAGCGCTTGTATTCCATTGGGCGAATCAACGGGCATGTGCATTTAAGCATTAAGCTGCACGAATGCGGTTTGGGCTCGGGCTATTTAAACGACTTATCCGAACGCCAAACCTTTAAAGCCCGCATTGTTAAAAATCCAGCGTTTCATTTTCCGAAGAAAGTCAGTCGAGCCATTTTAATAGCCAACGGAACGGGCATTGCGCCATTTTTGGGGATGATTGATGAAAACAAAAATCAGGTAGAAACCCATTTATACTGGGGCATCCGAAGGAAATCATCGTCAGAAACCATCATAGCCGGTTTGCAAAAGGATTTAGAACGAAACCGATTGAATACACTAAACTTGGCTTGTTCGCAGGAAGGCCAAAAACAATATGTGCAGGACACCATAAAAACTGACGCGGCATTAATAACTAAAACCTTAAGCGAAAACGGTGTGATTATGGTTTGCGGGTCGTTGGCCATGCAAAATAGTGTGTTTGCTGTTTTAAAAAGCATTTGTGCCGAACATTCCTTAAAACCGTTTGAGTTTTATAGAGAAAATCAACAGATAAAAACCGATTGTTACTAGCCAAATTTTATGCTGTAACCATCGAAAAAATAATAAATCATGTGCCAAAGCATAAAAACAATATCAAAAGGGAAAAATGGCGAGTTGTCGTTGTGCGTCAATTGTAAAATTTATCATTTGGAATTCAACAATTTGTATTTTGAATTTGATTACAGGCAATATATCCAGTTTAAAGAATATCTAAAAACCATCGACGCCCAATTTTGGGAGTGCAAATATGCCAAATCGACCTTCAAACGAAAAATACCGATACCTTCGGTTCAGCCGAATTTGGTATTGTTGTTCAATAGGCAGGAAATAGAAGAATTAAAAGATTTATTTTTTAGGCGGAAAGGCAAAAGCCTGTTGAATGTTGACGATATTGATTACCAGTTTGTTTTAAACTGATTGGAGTACGTTGCTGTCCGTTTCGTCAGAATCTTCATCATTGTTCAAAACATTCGGAAAAATACTCGGCACCAGCGATTTTACAGGGCTGTAAAGCAAGGAGTCTTCCAAATCCTCTTCGTTGGCAAAAGGCAGCGTGTTGTTTAGTCGGTCGAATACAATCAAAACCACACTTAAAACCAGGGCTATTTTCAATGCGCCAAAAATTCCGCCCAAAACTTTATTGATAATGCCCAATGCGGCAAAATCAGCCAATTTGGTCAATGCTTTGCCGGCCAACGATATAGCCAAAATAATAATGATAAACGTTATGGCAAATGCCGAATATTTAATAGTGTTGTCGGTCCAATCGGTTTTGTCTTGTAAAAAACTGGCAACAAAATCACTAAAATGAATGGCGCCATAAACTCCGGCAACTAGCGCAATAATAGAGGCCACTTCTACAAAAAGGCCTTTCATGAAACCACGTACTAGTCCAAATAAAATTAAAGCCCCTAAAACAATATCTATTACGCCCATAATTCAGAATTTTGTCAAATATAATTAAATAACCATGTTAAATTCGCTCCTTTTTAAGGAGAGATGTGGCGAAGTGACCGAGAGGTTTGTTAACTTTGAACTTTTTAAACCTGAAACTAGAAACTAATTTATGGCTAGGGACGAGCAATTAAAAGAACGGTGGGATTTGGTGGTGGAAAAATTATCGGCGCAATTTGCCGATGGCGACACGATGGACCTCGATGCCATTATTTACCTTATCGGAGTGCAGGAACTGGGGCAGCTGCACCGCAGTTTTAAAAAAGACCAAAAGCTAGATTTAATGCATATCGCCATTTGTAAACTTTTGGCGCCTTATGGCTACTACGAACTCGATTTTGTCGATGATGAAGGTTGGCCGCATTATAAAACACTGGAAACCTTACCGCATTTAAAAGCAGGGGAACAATCGGTGTTGATGAAAGAAGCTATTGTGAATTATTTTGTGGAAACGGAGTATATCGAATAATTACAGGTCATTGCGAGGCTATCGAAGCAATCTCTTGATTTAAAGATGACATCGTCTTGTGCGTAATGACTATATTTTACTAAATTTGCCATCCTTTTTAAGATGTTATGATAGAAAAGATTAAAGAACTTATTGACGAAGCCGAAACGTTTCAAGCCCAATCTAAAGAAGAGGTTGAAGCCTTTAGAATAAAATATTTGGGGTCAAAAGGTTTGTTGAAACAGTATTTTGCCGAGTTTAAAAATGTGGCGAACGACCAAAAAAAGGAATTCGGACAAACCATTAATAAGCTGAAAAAAACGGCTGAGGATAAAGTCAACGCCTTAAAGGGGGAGCTGGAAAGTAAAGAAGAGGTAAAAGGCGTTTATGGCGATTTATCCCGTCCGGGCGAATCTGTTCAGATTGGTGCTCGTCATCCTATTTCTATCGTAAAAAATCAAATTATCGATATTTTTTCGCGCATTGGATTTAACGTAAGTGAGGGGCCGGAGATTGAAGATGATTGGCACAATTTCACAGCTTTAAACTTACCTGAATATCACCCAGCAAGAGATATGCAGGATACGTTTTTTATCCAAACCAATCCTGACATTTTATTGCGTACACACACCAGTTCGGTGCAGGTACGTTATATGGAAAATAACAAACCGCCTATCCGAACCATTTCTCCGGGCAGGGTGTATCGTAACGAGGCCATTTCGGCGCGTTCGCACTGCTTTTTCCATCAGGTGGAAGGCTTGTACATTGATAAGGACGTGAGTTTTGCCGATTTAAAACAAACGCTTCAGCACTTTACTACCGAAATGTTCGGAAAAAGTAAAATACGTTTGCGCCCAAGTTACTTTCCGTTTACCGAGCCAAGTGCCGAGGTAGATGTGTATTGGGGATTGGAAACCGAAATTGATTACCGAATTACTAAAGGTACCGGTTGGTTGGAAATTATGGGCTGCGGAATGGTAGACCCTAATGTTTTGGACAACTGCGGTATCGATTCTAAAGAATACTCTGGTTTCGCTTTCGGAATGGGAATAGACCGCATTGCCATGCTTTTACATCAAATAGGTGATATCCGTTTATTGAGCGAAAACGATGTGCGTTTCTTAGAGCAGTTTAAGTCTGCGTTATAAAATAAGCATCTATAAAATACTATTTGAAGCCGATGGAAACATCGGCTTTTTTTATTTAACAACAAATTAACTTCGTTTAGTTCGGTTTGTTCCGAACCTGATGTATTTTTGCAGCATAATTTTTTAAAATAATTTATGACGAAAGATATATGTAGCAAAAAAATGGCACTGGTTGAAAAACTTGGTGTGCATTTAGAAGGTAGAGAAAACCTAGCGCCTGTTGCTGCGCGCATTATGGCGTACGTGATTTTAACTGGTAAGCGCGGTACTACGTTTGATGAAATGGTTACTGTACTTCAAGCTAGTAAAAGCACAATTTCTACGCATTTAAACCACTTACAAGATTTAAAGAAATTAGAATACTTCACCAAAACTGGTGACCGTAAAAAGTATTTCATCATTAATAAAGATTCTGTTTTACATCATATTAATGAAATGATAAAAGAATGGGAAGAAGTTGCGGCACTTCATAAAGAAATGAAAGCTTACAAAGAAGCTATTAACGAGCATATTACAGATGAAGAAGAAAAATTCGATTTAACCTTTCATAACGATTATTTACGATTTGTAGAAGATGCTTCGGCTTCAATAGAAAATTTAAAAGAAAACCTAATTAAAAATAAATTCAACCTTTAAAATAATGACAACAAATAAATTTATTTCAATATTAACCATAGCTAGTGTGTTTCTAGTCGTGGTTAGCTGTGGTAATAAAGACAATGCGCAAGCAGCTGCAGCGCAACAACAGCAAGCCTTACCATTTCCGGTAACGCAAATTCAAACCCAAACGGTAGAAGGTTTTAACGAATATCCTGTAAATATTGAAGGTATTGTAAACAGTGATGTGCGTGCAAAAACTTCAGGATACATTCAAAAAGTATTGGTGGACGAAGGTGCTAGAGTACGCAAAGGTCAGCCTCTTTTTAGGTTAGAAACGCAATCGCTAAGTCAAGATGCCGAAGCGGCAAAAGCACAAGTTAATGTGGCTCAAGTTGAGGTTGATAAGTTAAAACCTTTAGTAGAAAAAAATATTATTAGTCCTGTACAATTAGAAACTGCAAAAGCCAATTTAGCACAAGCCAAAGCAGCTTACAGTAGTATTGCTGCCAATATTGGTTATGCAACGGTAAAAAGTCCGGTTGATGGTTACGTAGGTTCTATTAATTTTAGAGAAGGTGCTTTAGTAAGCGCTGCCGATCCAACACCATTAACTACGGTTAGCGATATTAGTCAAGTATATGCGTTTTTCACTTTAAACGAAGCGCAATACATAGACCATTTAAAACGAATGAAGGGTAAAACCAAAGCAGAGCGTATTAAAAATTCGCCAGATGTAAGTTTAGTATTAGCAAATGGCGATATATATTCTGAAAAAGGTCGTATTCAAACCAGTACTGGTCAAATTAGCGAAACAACTGGTACCATAAAAGTAAGAGCAGCTTTTGATAATCCAAACGAGCTGTTAACTAACGGAAACAGCGGTAAAATACGTATTCCTTCAACTTACGCAAATGCAGTAGTTGTACCACAATCGTCAACCTTTGAACAGCAAGGTAAAGTAATGATTTACACCTTGGGCGAAGACAATAAAGTAAGCAGTAAAATTATTGAAGTTGAAGCGAAAGTAGATAATCTTTACGTGGTAAAATCAGGTATAGATGCTAATACTAAAATTGTAGCATCTGGTGTTTCAAAATTACGTGATGGTATGCCAATTGCGCCACAAGAAATTCCGTTTACCGAAGCCACTAAAAAAGTAGCTACTTTATTTAAAAACTAAATTATTCCTTAAACATATTTATTAGTTATGTTAAAAACATTTATTGAAAGACCAGTGCTTTCAACAGTAATCTCTATTATCATAGTTATACTAGGTGTTATCAGTATAACATCTTTACCTATAGAGGAATATCCAGATATTGCGCCGCCAACTATTAAGGTTACGGCTAACTATACAGGTGCAAATGCAGAGACTGTTTTAGAGAGTGTAATTGTACCAATTGAAGAGCAAATTAATGGTGTAGAAGGTATGACGTACATTACATCTACAGCATCAAATAATGGTACTGCCGAAATTACCGTGTATTTCGACCAAACTATGGATGCCGATATTGCTGCGGTAAACGTACAAAACCGTGTAGCACGTGCAAATCCGTTGTTACCTTCAGAAGTTATTCAAACGGGTATTGTAACGCAAAAGCAAGAAACCAGTGCATTAATGTTTATTGCTATGTATTCTGATAGCGAAGATTATGATGCTACTTTTATTCAGAATTACTTAAAAATAAACGTAATTCCTGCAATGCAGCGTATTAAAGGTGTTGGTGATGTATCGGTGTTTTCACAACAAGATTACGCTATGCGTGTTTGGTTAAAACCTGAAAAATTAGCAGCTTACAATTTAATACCATCAGATATTACAGCTGCTTTAAACGAACAGAATTTAGAAGCTGCAGCTGGTTCTTTAGGTGAAAATAATGGTGAATCATTCTCTTATATTTTAAAGTATAGCGGACGATTTAAAGAAGAAGGGCAATATGCAGACATCGTAATTAAAGCTTTAGGAAATGGTGAATATTTACGATTGAAAGATGTCGCAGATATTGAGTTAGATGCACAATCCTATTCGTCTAACGCTACAAGTTTAGGACATCCAGCGGTATTTATGGGAATTTTCCAAACCAAAGGATCTAACGCTGCCGAAATTATAGAAAACATAAAAACCACTTTAGACGATGTAGAACAAGGTTTACCTGAAGGTTTAAACTTCTTTGTGCCTTACGATACAAGTTTATTCTTAAGCGCATCTATAGACAAGGTAATTAGTACGCTTTTAGAAGCCTTTTTACTAGTGTTTTTAGTGGTGTTTATCTTTTTGCAAGATTTCCGTTCTACATTAATTCCTGCAATTGCAGTACCGGTTTCTATTATTGGTACCTTCTTTTTCTTGAATGTTTTTGGATATTCTATAAACCTATTAACATTATTCGCATTAGTATTAGCAATTGGTATTGTGGTAGATGATGCTATTGTTGTGGTAGAAGCCGTACACGCCAAAATGGATAGTGGTGAGAAAAAACCGAAGAGCGCCACTCTTAAAGCCATGAACGAAATTTCTGGAGCTATTATCTCAATTACATTGGTAATGTCTGCTGTATTTATTCCAGTAACCTTCATAACAGGTCCAACAGGTGTATTTTACGAGCAGTTTGGTGTTACTTTAATTATTGCCATTTTAATCTCGGCAGTAAACGCCTTAACGTTAAGTCCGGCATTATGTGCATTGTTATTAAAAGAACATAAAGACGATGAAGAATTAAAAGGAAAAAATGCACTTCAAAAATTCTACACGTTATTTAACAGAGGATTTGACGCAACTGTAAATAAATACGGAAAGTCACTACAGTTTTTATATAAAAACAAGTTTGTATCAGTGATGCTATTAATCATTGCTGGTGTAGGTATTTACTGGGCTGCAACAACAACACCAACAGGATTTGTGCCAAATGAAGATAGAGGAATTATTTTTGCTAACATAGAATTACCTGCAGGTGCATCATTAGACCGTACCGATGCAGTAACTAAAGAATTATATGCAAAAATTAAAGACATTGATGGTGTTACAGATGCTAGTTTTGTTAAAGGACGAAGCTTAATTAGTGGTGCTGGTAGTAACTTTGGTATTGGTTTCGT
Organism: Tamlana crocina; assembly: GCF_012037625.1. Classification (NCBI taxonomy): domain Bacteria; kingdom Pseudomonadati; phylum Bacteroidota; class Flavobacteriia; order Flavobacteriales; family Flavobacteriaceae; genus Tamlana; species Tamlana crocina. The sequence goes on along the minus strand of NZ_JAAVJS010000015.1, from coordinate 60,392 downwards.
GAAGTTAGACGATTGGTCTGAAAGAGAATCAGAAGCCTTATCTGCACAAGCCATCACCGGAAAATTATTTGGTATTGCGGCTACTATTCCAGAAGCAAAAATTATTTTCTTCTCGCCACCAAGTATTCGTGGTTTTGGTAACTCTGCTGGTTTTGAGGTGAATTTATTAGACAAGTTCGGTGGTGAGTTTACCGATTTAGATAAAGCTAATAAAGAGTTTGCAGCAGCCTTAATGAGTCATCCAGAAATTCAATATGCGCAATCGGCATTCAACACTAATTATCCACAGTACGAAATGGAAGTTAATGTGCCTTTAGCTAAAGAAAAAGGTGTGGCTATTAACAGCATTTTCGGGACGCTTCAAGGTTATATAGGTGGAATTTACGCTTCAGATTTTAGCCGATTTGGTAAACAGTATCGTGTATACATTCAGTCGTTACCAGAAGACAGAGCAGATGAAAATGACCTAAACAGTATGTATGTTAGAACAAGTTCTGGTGAAATGACGCCAATTACACAGTTTGTAACTTTAAAACGTGTGTATGGTCCGCAATCGGTAACTCGTTTCAACCTATTTAATTCAACAAATATAACAGGTGCAACTAACCCTGGATTTAGTACAGGTGATGCTATTAGAGTGATTGAAGAAGAAGTGGCAAAACTGCCAAGTAATTACACCGTTGCATATTCTGGTTTAACACGAGAAGAGGTAAATGCAGGTAACCAAACCACGTTTATTTTCATCTTAAGTATTCTGTTTGTGTATTTCTTATTAAGTGCGCAGTACGAGAGTTATATCTTACCATTTTCGGTGTTATTATCGCTACCATTTGGTGTGTTTGGTGCGTATATAAGTACGAAATTCTTCGGATTAGAAAACAATATTTACTTCCAAATTGCACTGATAATGCTGGTTGGTCTGTTGGCTAAAAACGCCATACTTATTGTTGAGTTTGCATTGCAAAGACGCAAACAAGGCGAAAGTATAGTAGATGCAGCTATCCATGGTGCCAAAGCACGTTTACGACCAATTTTAATGACATCATTCGCCTTTATACTTGGGTTAATGCCGCTTGTATTAGCCAAAGGTGTTGGTGCCGAAGGAAATAATTCTATTGGTACAGGTGCAGCTGGTGGTATGTTAATAGGAACCATTTTAGGTGTATTTGTTATCCCAATTTTATTCATCTTTTTCCAATGGTTACAAGAAAAAGTATCGCGTAAACCAGAAGTAGAAACAATTGAAGCTTAAAAAAATGAAATCAACTATAAATAAAAATTTTAGTAAAGGCGCATTAGTTTTAATGCTGGCGCTAACACTGCAAAGTTGTTTTGTGGCGAAGGATTACACACGTCCTGAATTAGAAGAAACAGAACATTTGTACAGAACCGATAACTTACCACAAGACAGTATATCGTTAGCCAATGTATCGTGGAAAGATATGTTTAAAGACCAATATTTAACGCAATATATTGAAGAAGGTCTTCAAAACAATCTAGATATTCGTGTGGCTATTCAGCAAATTGCTATCGCCAATGCGTATATGAAACAAGGTAAAGCAGGTTATTTACCAACGTTAACTGGTACAGCCCAAGCAACACACCAAGAACTGTCTGAAAACAGTCAGTTTGGTGGTTTTTTCTCGTCTGTAGATCAATATGAATTATCAGGAAGTTTATCTTGGGAAGCCGATATTTGGGGTAAAATAAGAAGTAATAAACGCGCAGGTGAAGCTAGTTATTTACAAACTGTGGCAGCACATAAAGCGGTAAAAACCGAATTAATTTCGGCAATAGCATCAACCTATTATCAGTTATTAGCGTTAGACGAACAATTAGAAATTACTGAAAGAACTATTGCCACCAGAGACAGTAGTGTTTACACTATTAAGGCATTAAAAGATGCCGGAAGCGTAACACAAGTTGCGGTAGACCAATACATAGCGCAGTTTAACAATGCCAAAGCCTTAAAAGTAGATTTACAAGCAGCTATTTTTAGAACCGAAAACACGTTAAATTTCTTATTAGGAAGACCTGCTGAACCAATTAAACGAAGCAAGTTAACCGAGCAACAGTTAGATGAAAAGATTACACTTGGTGTGCCAGCAACTTTGTTGAGAAACAGACCAGATGTGATTGCTTCAGAGTATAATTTAATCAATGCTTTCGAGCTAACCAATGTGGCAAAAAGTAACTTTTACCCATCGTTAACCTTAACGGCAAGTGGCGGATTTCAAAGTTTAGAATTAGATAAGTTATTTAATGCTAATTCATTATTTGCAACAGTTATTGGTGGTTTAACACAGCCAATTTTTAATCAGCGTAAAATAAAAACACAACACGAAGTAGCCAAAGCACAGCAAGAACAAGCGCTTTTAAATTTTAAGAAAACTTTGTTAACAGCAGGTAACGAAGTGTCTAACGCACTTTATGTTTACAATGCTGAAACCGAAAAATTCGAATACCGTAAAAATGAAGTTGAAGCACTACGTCAAGCCGAAGCAAACTCAGAAGAATTATTACAAAACGGTTTAGCTAATTATCTTGATTTATTAACCGCAAGAGAAAGTGCGCTTAATGCCGAGTTAAACGTAATTGATAACAAATTACAACAATTACTAAGCGTCGTTACATTATACGAAGCACTTGGTGGCGGTTGGAAATAGATTTTTTTTTTAATGTTAGGTTAGTTTGTTTATGATTGGCAAAGAACACATTATTGCGTTCGCAGCCGAGAAATTTACCCAATTCGGCAGCAAGCGGTTCACTATGGATGAGCTCGCTGCCCTATTGGGGATTTCTAAAAAAACCATTTACCAGTATTTTTCCAGTAAAGAAGATTTGGTGGTGGCCAGTATTCAATATTTAATTAACGAATACAACGAAACACTAGAGCATTTAATAAAATCCGAGAAAGACCCAATCACTAGTATTATTTTAATGTACGAAAAGGCTTTTGAGCGCCTAAAGTACTTTAAACCTTCCTTTATTTTCGGACTAAGAAAATACTATCCGTTAGCCAATAAAGTGTTTGATGATTTTCGGAATAATTTTGTAAAAGAGCGGATTTACAGCCTTTTGAAAGTGGCAAAAGAAAAAGATATTTTATTGGAAGGGGTGAATTTAGATTTGTTTTGCGATCTGTACTTTAAACGGTTTGAAGAAGTCGCTTTTATACGTAATAACTTGTTCGATGTGTATTCTAACACAGATTTGCTAAACCATTTTATTGTTTTCAGTTTACGGGGCATTACCAAACCCAATTATTCGAATCCTTATTTTGAATAGTTTTCTATTTTTGCAGCATGAAGAAAGATATTGATATTCCAAAAGTTGAAGGCGTTTACGTAGCCGTAGTAAACGAGTACAACGATATTTATAAGACCCAAGATTGGAACGCTTACATCATTAACGATAAAAATGTAGATTTAGAGGTGGTGTTGATTGTAACCAACGGTTATGCTGGCGATAAAATTACGTCTACCTTTCGGAAAAAACTCGATAAACTTTCCGCAAAAAGCTATGCTAAAATCGAATTGATGCAGGAAGAACTCTTTGCTTTAAACAATCAATTTAAAGTATCGTTTTTTGAGGGCAACCAAATGTTCGATAAAACCTATCTGTTTAGAAAAAATACCATCAACGAAAAGGCGTTGCAACCCATTCCTTTGATGGAAGTAAAAGGGGTTTTGGTGAAGTAAATTATTTGTGCATTATTTAACCACAAGCCTGTCTGTATAAAGTTCAGAATCTTTCTGATATTTAATTATGTAAACTCCGGGACGAAAATTTGTAACGTCAATTCTGTTTATTCCATTTTCAACATCAAGTTTTTTTATTAGAGAGCCTTTAGTGTCGTAAATAGATGCGGATAAAGAGTTGAAAGAGTTATTTTTAATTATAGTATAGCTATTGGCTGGATTAGGGAATATAGATAATTGGTATTCTTTAGAATTAACTTTATTTATATCTAAAACTAAATCTGTTTCACTTAAATAATATGCATAAGATGAAACTAAAGAACCATTATTGTAAACTTCAGATGTAGAAGCTAAGTAGTTTTTATTCAAGGTGTCAAACCAGGTGTATGAAATGGTTGTTGTTTCTGGTAATGGAATCCCCATATATGTGTCTATGCTTGAAATTACTGTTTTAATTCTGAGTACATCGTCTATTGTTGTATAGGGTAAAATTAAATTACCATAACCGTCAGCTGTTATTTCTATAGTTCCGGTTCTATTGAAAGTCTGTTCGGTAGAAATGTTTTCAACAGTTCCTGAGAAAGTTTCATTAAACACATCATTATATGTCATAGGAAACTTAAGGTGTTCTTGTTTATCAGAATAAATGGCTCTAACGCTTCCAGGAATATAATAGCCTTCATTTGAAATTTCAGAACTGGAAACCGACATGTATGCTTCAGTACCAGAATTTGACGAAAATAAAACTAAATCAGCAGAAGAAAAATTAGATGGTTCAGAAGCATTTGAGGGGCTAATACAATTGGTGGTGTCTATATTTCCTGTGGCACTAGAAAAATCCCAGGTTTGATTTGCTCCGCTTTGACTTACATCAAATGTATAATTTGAAACCAAAATATAATTATATGTGTCTCCAATTTCAACGGTGTTATTAGTGTTGGTTAAGGTTATTTGGGCATTCAGGTATGTTGAAATCAAGCTAGTAAGGAGGAAAAAGTATTTTTTTTGCATGAGGTTTTAATTAAGTTTTCAAAAGTTAAAGATGAATAAATTTATCTAGCTTTTTGTTAACTTATTAAAAACTTTTTGGAAATATTTAAACAATTATGCTCCCTAAATCTTAAAAGTAATCACTGGGCGTTTGGCGTGGTTTACTAAATCTTCGCTGATGCTGCCATTAAAAAAATGCGAAAGTCCTTGGCGGCCGTGGGTACTCATGCCAATGATATCGGCGTTTATAGATTCGGCAAAATTCATGATGCCCTTTTCAATGCTTAAATCGTTGTAAATGTTTAAAGTGTGGGGTTTGTTGGTTATAAGCCTTTCGTAGGGCTCCATACGTTTGTTAGCCTCTTGGGTGGTTATGAACATGTTGGGGGTGTTCACCATAAGCAAGTGTAGTTTGGCTCCGAACATATCGGAAAAATCTATGGCTTTTTTAAAGGCGGCTTTGCTTTCATCTTCAAAATCTGAAGCAAAAACAAAATGCCCAATATTAAAAACAGGGTGTTCCTTTTTTACCACCAAAACCGGTGTTTCTGAAGTTCTAACTACTTTTTCGGTATTGCTTCCTATCAGCATTTCACGCAGACCGCTAACACCGTTAGAGCCCATTACAATCAAATCGATGTCGTGTTTTTTACACACATGGAAAATCCCTTTAAAAATTTCTTGAAAATCTACGGTTTCGTGCACGGTTATCCCTTGCAAAAAATCTTTCTTCATTAGGGTTTCAAACTTTTTGTGGGCCAGTTTCATAAAAAACATGGCTTCGGGTAAAGCGCTTTGGGTGCCCAAAGGGTCTACTTCCTGCAGCGGGATTTCAAGCATGTGGAGCAGATAAATTTCGCAGTTATGCTTTTTTGCAATTTGTGCCGCAACCTTTAGGGCGTTTTCGGCTTGATCAGAAAAATCGGTGGGGACAAGTAATTTTTTCATCAGTTCAAGATGTGTTTAGTTAGTGTTCTATTGCGTCGGCGGTATTTAAATTTATGAAATATTCCTTTAAAAATCAATAAAATATTATATATTTGCACCATTGAAAGACGAAATTAAAGATTATGAGGGGACGAAAAGTCCCCTCTTTTTATACTAAAAAATGTTTAAAACCAAGGTTACAGAATTACTCGATGCCGCGTTGACGGAACGTCAGGATTTATTTTTGATAGATTTAAGCATTTCGCCAAGCAATCACGTTAAAGTAATTATTGATGGCGATAATGGGGTTTTGGTTGACGACTGTATTTTTGTAAGTCGTGCCATAGAGCATAATTTAGACCGTGAGGAGGAAGATTTTTCGCTGGAAGTGATGTCGGCAGGAGCAGCCTCTCCATTGGTGCACCAGCGCCAGTATAAAAAAAATGTAAGCCGTACGCTAAAAGTAAAAACCAGCTCTGAAACTATTGAAGGGGTGCTTACCGAAGCGAACGATAAAAGCATAAAGCTAGAATGGAAGGTTAGAGAGCCCAAGCCTGTTGGCAAAGGCAAAACAACCGTAAAAAAGGAAGCCAATATTCCTTATGAAGATATTGTTGAAGCAAAAGTTATGATTAAATTTTAATTTAAAAGAGATATGGAAAATGTCGCGTTAATTGAATCTTTTTCAGAATTCAAAGACGATAAGCTAATTGACAGAGTAACGTTAATGGCTATTTTGGAAGAAGTATTTAGAAGTGCCCTTAAGAAGAAATTTGGAGATGATGATAATTTTGATATTATTGTTAACCCAGATAAAGGGGATTTAGAAATATGGAGGAATAGGGTTGTAGTTGCCGACGGAGAGGTGGAAGACGAAAACCAAGAAATATCTCTTTCTGAAGCGCGAAAAATTGAGCCCGATTTTGAAGTTGGCGAAGATGTATCTGAAGAAGTGAAATTAGTCGATTTAGGAAGACGTGCCATTTTAGCGTTGCGCCAAAACCTAATTTCGAAAATTCACGAGCATGACAATACCATTATCTACAAACAATTTAAAGATTTAGTGGGTGAAATTTATACAGCCGAAGTGCACCACATCCGTCATAGAGCTGTGATTTTGTTGGACGATGAAGGCAACGAAATCGTGCTTCCAAAAGACAAGCAAATCCCGTCTGATTTCTTTAGAAAAGGCGATAACGTTCGCGGTGTGATTGATAGTGTGGAATTAAAAGGTGCCAAACCAACCATAATCATGTCGAGAAGCTCGCCCGTATTTTTGGAAAAACTGTTCGAGCAGGAAATTCCAGAGGTGTTTGATGGCTTGATTACTATAAAAAATGTAGTGAGAATTCCAGGTGAAAAAGCAAAAGTAGCCGTAGATTCTTATGACGATAGAATTGATCCAGTAGGTGCCTGTGTAGGTATGAAAGGATCAAGAATTCATGGCATTGTACGCGAGTTGGGTAACGAAAACATCGATGTAATTAACTATACCAACAACTTACAGTTGTTCATTACACGTGCCTTGAGCCCAGCAAGAGTAACTTCAATAAAAATTGATGAAGAAGCGAAGCGTGCCGAGGTAATTTTAAAACCAGAAGAGGTAAGTAAAGCCATTGGTAGAGGCGGTCACAACATCCGTTTGGCCGGTCAATTAACAGGTTACGAAATCGATGTGTTTAGAGAAGGTGCTGAAGAAGATGTAGAATTAAGAGAGTTCTCTGATGAAATTGAAGGATGGATCATCGAAGAATTCAGCAAAGCTGGAATGGATACGGCAAAAAGCGTATTGGAGCAAGATGTTGATGATTTGGTGAAAAGAACCGATTTGGAAGAGGAAACCATCAACGAAGTTATCAGAATTCTTAGGGAAGAATTTGAAGAATAATAAAAATAGTGCAGATTTGCACAACTTTGTGCCATTATAAAGGCATAATATATATATTTGAGTATTTTAAAGGCAATTTATGGCTGAAACAATTAGATTAAATAAAGTATTACGCGAACTGAACATTTCACTTGATCGGGCCGTTGAATTTTTAGATTCAAAAGGTATCGAGATAGAGAAGCGTCCAACGACCAAAATTTCTGAGGAAACCTATAACATACTTTCCGATGAATTTGAGACCGACGCTAATAAGAAAATGAAGTCGCAAAAAGTAAGTGAGGCTAAGCAAAAGGAAAAGGAAGATTTGCGTATTAAGCGCGAACAAGAATTGGAGGCCAAGCAAAAAGAAGAAGAAGCCAAAGAAAAAGCCAAACAGGAAGAAGTTGTAAAGGCAGCCAAAACACTATCAGGCCCTAAAACGGTTGGCAAGATTGATCTTGAGCCTAAAAAGGCCGAAGAAAAGCCTGCCGCTCCTAAAGAAGAAGCTAAACCTGCTGAAAAGCCAGTGGAAGCCAAAAAAGAGGAACCAAAAGAAGTTAAGCCTAAAACAGAAGAAAAACTTGTTGCTCCTGCCGCAAAAGAAGAAAAAAAGGAGGAGAAAAAAGCCGATGAACCTGCTAAAGAGCAACCTAAAAAGGTTTTGATTGATGGTGAATTGGTGGTTCCTCAAGAAAAGGTAAAAACCCAATACCAAAAACTTACCGGCCCTAAAATTGCTGGCGATAAAATTGATCTATCGCAATTTAACAAGCCTAAGAAAAAGAAAGAGGATAAAAAATCCGATTCAAAACCAGGTGATGCCAGTGCAGGAAAAAGAAAGCGCAGAAGAATCAGTAAAGTTGGTGGCCCTCAAGATAACAAGGGAGGTAACAGAGGCGGTAACGATCGCTTTAATAAAGGCAAAGGCCAAGGGCGTAGAAACATTGTAAAGGAAGAGCCTAGCGAAGAAGATGTAAAAAAACAAGTGCGCGAAACACTTGAAAAACTTCAAGGGAAGTCTAGTAAAGGTAAGGGTGCTAAGTATAGAAGAGATAAGCGTGATCAGCACAGAGAACAATCTGAGCTAGATCAACAAATGGAAGCTGCGGAAAGCAAAATCCTAAAAGTAACCGAGTTTGTTACGGCAAGCGAGGTGGCAACTATGATGGACGTTGGTGTAACACAGGTTATTTCGGCTTGTATGTCATTAGGAATGATGGTGACGATGAACCAGCGTTTGGATGCTGAAACCTTATCGATCGTTGCCGAAGAATTCGGATACAAGGTTGAATTTGTAACGGCTGATATTGAGGAATCGATTGAAGAGGTAGAGGATCAGCCAGAAGATTTACAGCCACGCGCGCCAATTGTTACGGTAATGGGTCATGTAGATCACGGTAAAACATCGCTTCTGGATTATATACGTGAAGAAAATGTAATTGCTGGCGAGTCTGGTGGAATTACCCAGCATATTGGAGCTTATGGCGTAACCTTAGAGGGCGGACAAAAAATTGCCTTTTTAGATACACCAGGTCACGAAGCGTTTACGGCGATGCGTGCCCGTGGTGCGCAGGTAACCGATATTGCTATTATTGTTGCTGCAGCTGATGATGATATCATGCCACAAACCAAAGAGGCCATCGCACACGCTCAGGCTGCCGGTGTTCCTATTGTTTTTGCTATCAACAAAATTGATAAACCTAATGCAAACCCTGATAAGATTAAGGAAGGCTTAGCCAATATGAATCTTCTAGTTGAAGATTGGGGCGGTAAAATACAATCGCACGATATTTCGGCCAAATTTGGTACTGGTGTTAATGAGCTTTTGGAAAAAGTATTGCTAGAAGCTGAATTGTTGGAATTAAAAGCCAACCCTAACAAAGCTGCTCAAGGTACAGTAGTGGAGGCCTTTTTAGATAAAGGTCGCGGATACGTTTCAACGGTTTTAGTGCAGGCAGGTACACTAAGGGTTGGAGATTATGTGTTAGCAGGGCAGCATAGCGGAAAAGTAAAAGCGATGCAGGATGAACGAGGCCAAGATATAGAAGCCGCTGGGCCATCAACTCCAGTGTCAATCCTTGGTTTGGATGGTGCGCCTCAAGCAGGTGATAAATTCAATGTATTTGAAGATGAGCGTGAAGCCAAACAAATTGCAGCCAAACGTGCGCAATTGCAACGTGAGCAGTCTGTAAGAACGCAACGCCATATTACACTTGATGAAATTGGTCGTCGTATTGCATTGGGCGATTTCCAAGAACTGAACATTATCCTTAAAGGTGATGTGGATGGTTCTGTGGAGGCGTTAACCGATTCGTTCCAAAAGCTTTCTACTGAAGAAATCCACGTTAATATCATCCATAAAGGCGTAGGTGCCATTACAGAAAGTGATGTGTTATTGGCAACGGCTTCCGATGCGATTATTATCGGATTTAATGTGCGACCTGTTGGTAACGCAAGATCCATTGCAGATAAAGAAGAAATCGATATTAGAACATACTCGATCATCTACGATGCCATCAACGATCTTAAAGATGCTATGGAAGGCATGTTGTCTCCAGAGCTTAAAGAAGAAGTTACGGGTACCGCAGAAATCAGGGAAACGTTCAAAGTGTCTAAAATTGGTACGATTGCAGGTTGTATGGTAACCAATGGAAAAATACTAAGAAACTCAGGAGTACGTTTAATACGTGACGGTGTTGTGGTACATACTGGTGAATTGGCTTCGTTGAAACGATTTAAGGACGATGTGAAGGAAGTTTCCAAAGGATACGATTGCGGTATGCAAATTAAAAACTTCAACGATGTTAAGGAAGGCGATATTATTGAAGCGTTCCATGAAGTTGAGGTTAAAAAGAAGCTGAAGTAATAAATAGAATTTAAACAATGCGTTTAAAAGCACTTATCAATTGATAAGTGCTTTTTTTTTGCCTATCTTTAAAGGAGCTATTAATTTTAAATCTATCATTATGAAAAAAAGAATTACAATCGGGTTCTTTCTCCTTTGCTTTGTTTTTAGTTTCCAATTGAACGCTCAAGAGGGTTTTATTGGTGAAATACGCATGTTTGCTGGAAATTTTGCGCCAAGAAGTTGGGCCTTATGCGACGGGCAATTATTGGCCATAAGTCAGTATCAAGCTTTGTTCTCCATTTTAGGAACTACCTATGGCGGCGATGGCCGAACCACTTTTGCCCTTCCCGATTTGCGGGGTCGTGTGGCTATCCATCCGGGTAGTGGTCCCGGGCTTAGTACTTACCGCCAAGGGAGTAAAGGCGGTACGGAAACAAATACGCTAACGGTTTCGCAAATGCCACCGCACTCCCATACTGTAAATGCTGTAGTAGAGGATGGTAACCAATCCGTGCCAACCGGAAATTTACCAGCGGGTACAAAGGCATTAGATAAAGAATATTCAGATGCAGCAGCCAACACAACAATGAACAGCACTATGATTGGAAACTCCGGAGGTGGTCAGCCCGTAAATAATATTCAGCCTTACGGTACTGTAAATTACATTATTTGCCTTCAAGGCATTTTTCCATCTCGAAACTAGTTTGGTTATGAAAACAAATATTCAAACCCTTTTAATTGTGATGTGCTGTTACAGTGTTTTTGGCCAAATTACCTTTAATGGCTGCCATGATTTGTTCGAAAATCAAGACTATATTTTCAGTTACGTTGAAACTGATGCTACGGGCAGAAATGTTTACACCACGATTCCTGTTGATGGTGAACAATCCTGCGGAGGCATTGGTACATGTGAATTTAAAATTAAGTGGAATGATGTCGACAGCGTTTGGGAGTTTACTGCCGACGATGGCAATGGTGATTTTGTCTCACCTTACGTTATTTATACCAATACAATTGCTTCTAGTCCCAATCCGCCAAGTTTGGTGTTGGGCACTTGGATTGAAAACAGTTCGATTACAGATAGTGGTTGTGGAGGAAATTTGAGTCCTTCGAATGCTGTTTTAACCGGCGATGTTCAGGATGAAGAACTTTCGATGGCAGATAGCGCTGTTGCATACATGGTACGTGTTTATCCTATGCCCGCCAAACATTCCATTCAAATAAAAACCACGGTGAATATTGATTCACTTGTTCTTTTTGATGTATTTGGAAAAGCTGTAGTCCGTCAATTTTCAGCAATTGATAATGTAGATGTTTCTGGCTTAAAATCGGGAGTGTATTTTTTAAAAATTGAAACTCGCCAGGGCAACGTTTTAAAGAAGATAACAGTAAAGTAAGCTTTAATAGAAAAGGGCGTCAAGTATAGCATTTACTTGACGCCCAATATAAACTGTTTGTTTCGCTTTTGTTTATTTTTTGGGTTTAAAGATAAAAGCTATAGGGAACTTCTTTTTTATTTGTTGCAACGCTCTATCAGCCTCCAATCGTGTTCTAAAATTGCCGACCCAAATTTTAAAATTTGGTGGTTCGTAAACATCGGTTGAATACCATTCGGAAAACGATTCTTTAAATTCACTTTGTGCCTTTTGGGCTCCCGAGCGGTTTCCGGAGTAGATTTGGATTTTATATCGATCTGAATCATTGTCGTTTTTGTTCATTTCCTTCATCAGATTCATCAAAACATCTATTTTTGGATCTCGATTTATTTCGGTTTTTCCTTGTTGGGAAAAGCCAAAAGTGATGCCCAATGCAAAAACGAGAATGCTTAAAATGCTAGTTTTCAAATTCAATGGTTTCATTTTTAAATATTTTTCACAAATGTATATGATATTAACTAAAATGCGTGCTTTTTTATTATTTAGAATTGCTCTAAATTACCAATTAACACTTCTGTAACATTTCTAAAATGGACTTTTAATATTACTTTTGCGACAGATTTTTTTAACTGTATTTTTTCTATTTCGTAAATGAAAAAATCATACCAAAGTTTAGAAGTTAACATAACCAACAATATGGAAAAGGTGATTCACCGTAAATTGAGCGCAAACATTCTTCGTTTAGGCTTAATGGTTTTACTAGCGTTTACAACCTCTCTTTCGGCTCAAGATGGAGATCCAGCAAAAGGAAAAGCTTTGTTTAATGCCAATTGTGCAGCTTGTCATAAATTAGATAAAAAAATGACCGGGCCTGCATTGCGTAATGTTGAAGCGCGTTTATCCGATGAGCAAGGTTTGGATAGGGATTGGATTCATGCTTGGATAAGAAACAGTTCGGCAGTTATCAAATCTGGCGATGCTTACGCTAACAAAATTTATGATGAGTACGGTGGGGCGGCTATGACCGCGTTCCCGCAATTATCAGACGAAGATATCAACAATATTTTAGCTTACACAGCTGAAGAGAAAGCGGCTCCTGCCGAGGGTGCTGCCGGTGCAGGTGCTGTGGCGACTCAAGCGCCAGCTGCTTCGGGAGGTATTTCAAACGAAATTATTCTAGGGGCTTTGGCTATTTTGTTTATCCTTTTGGCTGCTGGGCTATACTTGGTGAACAAAACGTTGCGTCGTTTTGCTGAAGCTCAAAATATAGAGTTGCCAGAAGAAACAAAAAGAACACCGCTTTGGAAAGCTTTCGTTCAAAATCAATTCTTGATGATTGTAGTGGCGATTTTCTTCTTGCTTTCAAGTGCTTATTTTGTGTATGGCTACTTATCTCAAATAGGTGTTGATCAAGGGTATCAACCAGTGCAGCCTATTCACTTTTCACATAAAATCCACGCAGGCGACAACGGTATCGATTGTAAATACTGTCACTCTTCTGCTAGAGTAAGTAAAACTTCAGGTATTCCTTCGTTGAATGTTTGTATGAACTGTCATAAGTCTATTTATGAGTACACAGGTGAAACGTCTCCTGAGTATTCAAAAGAATTTTATGATGGAGAAATCCAAAAGCTATATGCTGCTGCTGGATGGAGCGATGCCGACCAAAAATACACTGGTGAATCCCAACCTGTAAAATGGGTTAGAATTCATAACTTACCAGACTTCGCCTATTTTAACCACTCGCAACACGTTACCGTTGCAGGTGTTGAGTGCCAAACTTGTCATGGTCCTGTAGAGGAAATGGAAATTATGTACCAACACGCGCCACTTACCATGGGATGGTGTATTAACTGTCACAGGGAAACCAATGTGGCTGTAAAAGACAATGCTTACTATGAAAAAATCCACGAGGAGCTTTCTAAAAAGTATGGTGTTGAGGAGTTAACTGCGGCTCAAATGGGTGGTTTGGAATGTGGTAAGTGCCACTATTAATAATTAATAAGAAGTAATTCAATTATATCATATGTCATCAAACAAGAAATACTGGAAAAGTGTTGAAGAGCTAAACGAAAACAGCTCTATTGTTGAGACGCTAAAACAAAACGAGTTTGTTAACGAGATTCCTACTGATGAATTTTTAGGTGATAAAGATACGTTAGAGACTACATCAACTACTCGTCGCGATTTCTTAAAATATGTTGGGTTTAGTACAGCGGCTGCTTCTTTGGCAGCATGTGAAGGCCCGGTTAAAAAATCGATTCCTTACGTGGTTCAACCTACCGAGATTATTCCGGGTGTGGCCAACTACTATGCAACTACTATTGCAGACGGATTTGATTTTGCCAGCGTATTGGTTAAAACTCGCGAAGGCCGTCCAATAAAAATTGAAAACAATGCGATGGCTAAAACAAATGGCAGTGCTAATGCCAGAGTTAACGCATCTGTTTTAGGTTTGTATGACAGTTTAAGGGTTCAGGGTCCAAAAAAAGAAGGGAAAGCCATTTCTTGGAGTGATTTTGATGCTGAGACCAATCAGAAATTAACCGATTTAAAAGTTGCAGGTAAGGAGATTGTGTTGTTAACGCAAACTTTTGCTAGTCCGTCAACAAGTAAGTTGATTTCAGAATTCAAAGAAAAATATGGTAACGTTCGCCATGTAGTTTATGATGCTGTTTCAGAATCTGCTGCATTGGACGCTTACCAAGCAAAATATGGAGAACGCGGATTGGCGAATTACGATTTTGAAAAAGCGATGACTATTGTTTCTGTTGGAGCTGATTTCTTAGGCGATTGGCAAGGCGGAGGCTTTGATTCTGGCTATGCCAAAAACCGAGTGCCTGACCACGGAAAAATGTCGCGTCACGTACAGTTTGAAGCTAATATGTCGTTAACTGGTGCTAATGCCGATAAGCGTGTGCCATTAACGCCATCACAACAAAAAATAGCTTTAGCTAAATTGCATAGCTATGTTGTTGGTGGTTCGGTTTCTGGAAATTTACCGGAAAAAGCAGAAGAAGCTGTTAAGAATGCGGCTTCCCAATTGAAAAAAGCGGGAAGCAAAGCGGTTGTAGTTACAGGAATTCAAGATGTAAACGCACAAACCGTTGTTTTTGAAATCAACGAAGCTTTAGGAAGTAAAGCATTCGATCCAAAAACACCAATAAAAACAAAACAGGGTAGCGATAAGTCAGTAGCCCAATTGGTTGCTGATATGAAAGCTGGAAAAGTTGGGGCAATCATCGCAAGTGGTGTTAATCCTGCTTATTCTTTACCAAATGCAGCTGATTTTGTTGAAGGATTAAAGAAAACAGAATTATCGATTGTGTTTTCAATGAAGGAAGATGAAACCTCTTCTGAAGCACAATATATAGCAGCAGCTCCTCACTATTTAGAATCTTGGGGTGATGTTGAAATCAAAAAAGGACATTTTGCGTTAACGCAGCCAACTATCCGTCCGTTATTTGATACAAGACAATTCCAAGAGGCATTATTGAAATGGACGGGTAACGATGCTTCTTATCACGATTATATTAAAGAGGCATGGGGTACTTCTATTTTAGGCGGTAGCTCATTTAACAAAGCACTTCACGATGGTGTTTATGTAGGTTCTATTGCTACGGCTGTTGAAGAAACAGCAGAAGCTTCAGAGGAAGAAACTTCAAGTACACCGTTTAGCAATGCTGCTAGAGCATTGGCGGCTTCGGCTAAGTCTGAAGGGCTTGAATTGACTTTATACACCAAGACAGGAATGGGTGATGGCCAACAAGCCAATAACCCTTGGTTGCAAGAGTTCCCAGACCCAATTACAAGAACATCTTGGGATAACTATTTAACCGTTTCAAAAGCAGATGCTGAGGCATTAGGCTTAATGAATAAGCACGTTGCCAATGGAGCTTTAAACGGAAGTTATGCTAAAGTGACTGTTAACGGTGTGTCTGTTACCGCTCCGGTAATTATTCAGCCAGGACAGGCTAAAGGGTCTGTTGGTCTTTCATTCGGTTACGGAAGAACCTTAGGTTTGAAGGAAGAAATGCAAACGGGTGTTAATGCTTATCCGTTATACCAAAACTTCAACAACGTACAGAGCGTTTCTATTGAGGCGACATCTGGTGAGCACGAATTTGCTTGCGTACAGTTGCACAATACCTTAATGGGACGTGGTGATATCGTTAAGGAAACCACTTTAGAGATATTCAATACTAAAGATAAAAAATACTGGAATGCAGTACCTGTGGTGTCATTAAACCACGAAGAAACTCCAGTAACTTCACCAGAAGTAGATTTATGGGATGAGTTTGATCGTTCTGTAGGTCACCACTTCAACCTTTCTATCGACTTAAATGCGTGTACAGGATGTGGGGCTTGCGTTATTGCTTGTCATGCTGAAAACAACGTACCAGTAGTTGGTAAGTCTGAAGTACGTCGTAGCCGTGATATGCACTGGTTACGTATCGATAGATATTATTCATCTGAAACCTCATTTGAAGGCGATAACGAGAAAAAAGATAACATTTCTGGTTTAGGAAGTTCGTTAAGCGAATTTGGCGAAATGGAAAATGCTTCCGAGAATCCTCAAGTAGCATTCCAACCGGTAATGTGTCAGCACTGTAACCACGCACCTTGTGAAACGGTTTGTCCAGTAGCGGCAACATCACATGGTCGTCAAGGTCAAAACCACATGGCTTATAACCGTTGTGTGGGTACAAGATACTGTGCCAACAACTGTCCTTACAAAGTACGTCGTTTCAACTGGTTCCTTTACAATGGAAATGATGAGTTCGATTACCACATGAACGATGATTTAGGTCGTATGGTATTGAATCCAGATGTTGTGGTACGTTCTCGTGGTGTGATGGAAAAATGTTCTATGTGTATCCAAATGACACAGAAAACCATCCTTGATGCAAAACGTGACGGACGTGAGATTAAAGATGGTGAGTTCCAAACAGCGTGTTCTGCGGCATGTAGTAGTGGTGCCATGGTATTTGGAGACATCAACGACAAAGAAAGTAAAGTTGCAAAACTTAAGGAAGATAACCGTATGTACCACTTGTTGGAGCACGTAGGAACGAAGCCAAACGTGCAGTACCACACGAAAGTGAGAAATACAACTGAAGCATAAATCTAATTAAAGAATCAATTATATAATTATGGCGTCTCATTACGAAGCACCTATTAGAAGACCTTTAGTTACCGGCGAAAAATCATACCACGATGTAACTGTGGATGTAGCAAAGCCAGTAGAAGGAAAAGCAAACAAACAATGGTGGATAGTTTTTGGAATTTCACTAGCCGCTTTCCTTTGGGGTATTGGGTGTATTTTATATACAATATCTACGGGTATTGGTACTTGGGGTTTAAATAAAACCGTAGGTTGGGCTTGGGATATTACCAACTTCGTTTGGTGGGTAGGTATTGGTCACGCAGGAACACTTATTTCTGCGGTACTTTTATTGTTCCGTCAAAAATGGAGAATGGCAATTAACCGTTCTGCAGAGGCGATGACCATCTTTTCGGTTGTGCAAGCAGGTTTGTTCCCAATTATCCACATGGGTCGTCCATGGTTAGGTTATTGGGTACTCCCTATTCCAAACCAATTCGGTTCGTTGTGGGTAAACTTTAACTCACCATTACTTTGGGACGTATTTGCGATTTCTACATATCTGTCTGTATCACTAGTATTTTGGTGGACTGGATTATTACCAGATTTCGCGATGTTAAGAGACAGAGCTATAAAGCCATTCCAAAAGAAAATTTATTCCATATTAAGTTTCGGATGGTCTGGTAGAGCAAAAGATTGGCAGCGTTTTGAAGAAGTATCATTGGTACTTGCCGGTTTGGCGACACCACTTGTACTTTCGGTACACACCATTGTATCGTTTGACTTTGCTACTTCGGTGATTCCAGGATGGCATACCACCATTTTCCCACCATACTTCGTTGCTGGTGCGGTATTCTCAGGATTTGCCATGGTAAACACGCTTCTTATTATCATGAGAAAAGTGTGTAACCTTGAAGACTATATCACCGTACAGCACATCGAATTGATGAACATTGTAATTATGATTACAGGTTCTATTGTAGGTGTGGCTTATATTACTGAGTTGTTTATTGCTTGGTATTCTGGTGTAGAGTACGAACAATACGCCTTCTTGAATAGAGCAACCGGACCTTACTGGTGGGCATACTGGGCGATGATGACCTGTAATGTATTCTCTCCACAGTTTATGTGGTTCAAGAAATTAAGAACCAGTATTATGTTTTCATTCTTTATCTCGATTGTGGTAAACATAGGAATGTGGTTCGAGCGTTTCGTAATTATCGTAACTTCATTGCATAGAGATTATTTACCATCGTCGTGGACTATGTTCTCGCCAACCTTTGTTGATATTGGAATTTTCATCGGAACGATTGGATTCTTCTTTGTATTGTTCCTATTATACTCAAGAACATTCCCGGTAATTGCACAAGCAGAGGTAAAGACAATTTTGAAATCATCAGGAGAAAAGTACAAAAACTTAAGAGAAGCTGGACAGAGCTTAGTAGGTACAGGTGCCGATTCAAGAACATCATCTGTGGCAACTGCCGAACCTGCAAAGCAAACGGTTGAAGTTTCAGAAGAAGAAAAATCAGAAAAGGTGAGCAGTTTATTAGGAAGCATCGGTACATTTGATGCTGCTACGCAAACCGCTGATGATTTGAAACAGATTAGTGGCGTTGGACCTAAAATGGAAGAAGTGCTCAACAGCATTGGTATTTATACCTTCCTTCAGGTTAGTAAAATGACCAAAAAAGAATACGATTTGTTAGACTCTATCACTGGTTCTTTCCCTGGAAGAGCAGAACGTGATGATTGGGCAGGACAAGCTAAAAATTTAATAAACTAATTATAGTCAATGGAAGCTTCAAAAGTTATTCACGCTATTTATACCGATGATGATGTATTAATGCACGCCGTAAAAAAGGTGAAGGCAGCCAAACATCACATTGAAGAAATATATACTCCGTTTCCGGTTCACGGGCTAGACAAAGCCATGGGCTTAGCACCAACGCGTATCGCCATAACTGCATTTATGTATGGTTTGGTTGGTCTTACCGTTGCGATAACCATGATGAACTTTATCATGATTGAAGACTGGCCTCAAAACATTGGTGGTAAACCAAGTTTTAGCTATTTGGAAAACATGCCAGCCTTTGTGCCAATCATGTTCGAGCTTACGGTATTTTTCGCAGCCCACTTAATGGTAATTACGTTTTACTTAAGAAGTAGAATGTGGCCATTTAAAAAAGCTGAAAACCCAGATTCTAGAACTACAGACGACCATTTTTTAATGGAAATACCTGTGCACGGTAATGAAGAAGAGCTTGCCAGCTTACTTAAAGATACCGGTGCAGTTGAAGTTAATTTAGTTGATAAAGCCCATTAATATATCTATGAAAAGCTTAATTAAAATAGTAGCAATAGCAGTCGTTTTTGTGGCTGTATCATGTAATAAAAGCACCGCACCAAACTATCAGTTCATGCCTAACATGTATGAGTCTGCGGGTTACGAAACTTACGGTGAAGCGGCATTTAGAGATGGCGTAGAAGCGCAGTTGCCGGCCGAAGGTTCAGTGCCAAGAGGTCACATTCCTTTTGATATCGACAATACAACTGAAGGGTTTGAATTGGCAAAGGCTTCATTAACCAATCCGCTTGATTCTACTGCTATAGATTTAGAGAGAGGTAAAGAGCTTTACAATATTTATTGCGGTATTTGCCACGGAACAAAAGGTGACGGACAAGGAAACCTTGTGAAGCGTGAAAAGATATTGGGTATTCCAAGTTACGATGATGCTGGTAGGGCCATCACAGCCGGAAGTATTTACCATACTATTTATTACGGAAAAAATGCGATGGGTTCTTATGCTAACCAACTTAACGAAGAAGAGCGTTGGCAAGTAGTATCGTATGTGTTGAAGTTAAAGGCCGATTTAGAAAAATAAGACTGATAAGATTATTATAGATATGTACACATTTTCAAATAAATTAAAGACATTTTCTATCATTCTAATGGTGTTGGGGCTATTAGGAGTTGGATATGGTTTTATGACATCGCATAAATCTTTTGAAGAGGTTGAAACGCTTCTTGCTGAAGAAGCACACCATGGCGGTGGGCACGGTGAGGAAGCAGCTCATGCTGCACCATCCCACGATGCCCATGCTGCAGATGCTCATGGCGAAGAAGCACACGCTGAAGTTGACGAGCATGCTAAGCATATTGAGCACGTTCAGCACCAAATAGCAAATCGTCCTTGGGCAGCATTATATGTTGCGGCATTTTTCTTTATGATGATTGCTTTGGGTGTATTGGCTTTCTATGCTATTCAAATTGCATCACAAGCCGGATGGTCACCAGTGCTTTTTAGAGTTATGGAAGGTATTACAGCATATCTATTACCGGGAGCTGTTATAGTATTGTTGATTGCTTTGGCTTCTGGTACTATTGGCCACTACAACTTATTTATTTGGATGGATCCTGATGTAGTAGCCCACGATAAATTGATTCAAGGTAAATCGAGCTGGTTGAACATTACTGGTTTTGCTATCCGTGGAATTATCTTTATTGCTGGTTGGGTATTATATCGCCATTTTTCACGTAAGTTTTCTATCGCTCAAGATACTGCTGAAGATAAAAGCAACTTCAAAAAGTCATTCCGTATTTCTGCGGCATTCTTAGTATTCTTTATTTATACAGAATCGATGATGTCTTGGGATTGGATAATGAGTGTAGATCCACACTGGTTTTCAACCTTATTCGGTTGGTACGTATTCGCTAGTATGTTTGTAAGTGGTATTACGGTTATTGCTTTAATCGCTATTTACTTAAAATCTAGAGGTTATTTGGATTTTGTAAACGAAAATCATATTCACGATGTGGCTAAATTTATGTTTGCCATGAGTATTTTCTGGACTTACCTTTGGTTCTCACAATTCATGTTGATTTGGTACTCTAACATTCCAGAAGAGGTAACTTACTTTATTAGCCGTTTTAACGATTACAAATTACCATTCTTAGGTATGGTAGTATTGAATTTTGTATTCCCAATTTTAATGTTGATGAATGCCGATTACAAACGAATTCCTTGGTTTGTGGTTATGACTGGTTTGGTTATCCTTTTTGGTCACTATATTGATATTTTCAATATGATTATGCCAGCCACGGTAGGAGACAGATGGTTTATTGGTGTACCAGAAATTGGTTCTATATTATTGTTTGCTGGGCTGTTTATTTTCGTAGTATTTACAGCTTTAACCAAAGCACCGCTGTTAGTAAAAGGTTATCCTTTTAGAAAAGAAAGTGAAGATTTTCATTATTAATTAAGAAATAAATAAAGACGAACGATACCAATGACTGCTTTATTAACAATTATAGTTTTAGTATTTATTTTAATTGCCATTTGGCAGATGGTAAAGATTTTCGATTTAGCACAAGCTAGAAACGAGAATATTACCTCTGGTGTGGCCACAGATCAGGACAATAAAATAAATGGTTATTTAATGATGGGCTTTTTAGCTTTTATTTACATCATAACCATAGTATGTTTTGTTAAATGGGGAGATTTACCATTATTATCAAATTCGGCTTCAGAGCACGGACCAACTATTGATAATTTGATGATTATTTCATTGGTAATTATTTTCTTGGTTCAAACTATAACCCAATTTTTACTGCACTATTTTGCATTTAAATACAAAGGTGAAAAAGGAAAAAAGGCTTTATTCTTTGCCGATAACAATAAATTGGAAGCTATCTGGACCATTATTCCAGTAATTGTTTTAGCAGGTTTAATTATCTATGGACTGAGCACTTGGGTAAACATTATGGGGGTTGACGAAAGCGACGATCCATTAGTGGTAGAATTGTATGCACAACAGTTTAACTGGAAAGCAAGATACGCTGGTGCTGATAATACTTTAGGTAAGGCTAACGTAAGGTTGATTGATATAGATCGTGCTAATATTTTAGGATTGGACGAAGCTGACCCTAACGCACAGGATGATGTCATTACTACCGAATTGCACTTACCAGTGGGTAAGCCGGTGTTATTCAAGATGCGTTCACAGGATGTATTGCACTCTGCTTACATGCCACACTTTAGAGCTCAAATGAACTGTGTTCCTGGTATGATTACACAATTTGGTTTCACACCAACAGTAACCACAGAGGAAATGCGTCAAACACCTCAAATGATTGAAAAAGTCCAAAACATTAATAATATTAGAGTTGAAAACAGTAAGGAATTGGTAGCTAACGGTGAAGATGCCTTAGAGCGTTACGAATTCGATTACCTTTTGTTGTGTAATAAAATTTGCGGAAAATCGCACTATAATATGCAAATGAAGATTATAGTGGAAACGCAGGAAGAATTTGATGCTTGGATGAAAGAGCAAAAGGAATTTAAAAACTCTCTAGTAAACTAATTTAAAAAAAAAGAAAACGATATAAGATTATGTCAGCACACGCAGATAACCACGCTCACGACGACCACGGACATCATCATAAAGAGACGTTTGTAACTAAATATATATTTAGTCAGGATCACAAAATGATTGCCAAGCAGTACCTTATTACTGGTACTATTATGGGTGTTATTGGTGTTTTAATGTCTATGATGTTCCGTATGCAAATTGCATGGCCGGAAGAGCCAAACGTATTGTTTGAAGCTTTATTGGGCAAATGGGCACCCGATGGTGTTATGGATGCCGATATTTATTTGGCTTTGGTTACCATCCACGGAACCATTATGGTATTCTTCGTATTAACCGCTGGTTTAAGTGGTACCTTTAGTAACCTTTTAATTCCGTTGCAAATTGGTGCACGCGATATGGCATCTGGTTTCTTAAACATGGTGTCTTATTGGTTATTCTTCTTATCGAGTGTAATCATGGTTATCTCTTTATTTGTTGAAGCCGGGCCTGCTGCTGCTGGCTGGACTATTTATCCCCCATTAAGTGCGCTGCCAATGGCTCAAGGTGGTTCTGGTATGGGTATGACCTTATGGTTGGTATCTATGGCTATCTTCATTGCTTCATCATTATTGGGGTCATTAAACTACATTGTAACGGTGCTTAACTTGCGTACAAAAGGGATGTCTATGACAAGACTTCCGCTAACTATTTGGGCGTTTTTCATTACAGCCATCATTGGTGTAATTTCATTCCCAGTATTATTATCGGCTGCGTTATTGTTGATTATGGATAGAAGTTTTGGAACGTCGTTCTTCTTATCAGATATTTTTATTCAAGGTGAAGTATTGCATTACCAAGGTGGTTCTCCTGTATTGTTTGAGCACTTATTCTGGTTCTTAGGTCACCCTGAGGTATATATTGTAATCTTACCAGCGATGGGATTAGTGTCTGAGATTATGGCATCAAATTCACGTAAACCTATCTTTGGTTATCGTGCGATGATTGCATCTATTTTGGCAATCGCATTCCTTTCAACTATTGTTTGGGGGCACCACATGTTTATTTCTGGTATGAACCCATTCCTTGGTTCTGTGTTTACATTTACAACGTTATTAATTGCGATTCCATCGGCTGTAAAAGCATTTAACTGGATTACAACACTTTGGAAAGGTAATTTGCAGATGAACCCGGCCATGTTATTCTCTATTGGTTTTGTGTCAACTTTCATTACTGGTGGTTTAACAGGTATCATCTTAGGAGATTCAGCATTAGATATTAACGTACACGATACATATTTCGTAGTGGCTCACTTCCACTTGGTAATGGGTATTTCGGCATTATATGGTATGTTTGCAGGTATTTACCACTGGTATCCTAAAATGTTCGGACGTATGTTGAATAAGAACTTAGGATATATCCACTTCTGGTTAACAGCTATCTGTGCTTATGGAGTATTCTTCCCTATGCATTTTATTGGAATGGCTGGTTTACCACGTCGTTATTACACCAACAGTAACTTCCCGCTATTCGATGATTTAGCTAATGTAAATGTTGTTATAACAGTATTTGCCTTAGTAGGAGGTGTGGTTCAAATAGTATATTTGTACAACTTCTTTGCTAGTATTTTCTACGGAAAGAAGGCCACTAAAAACCCATGGCAGTCTACTACATTAGAGTGGACAACACCGGTAGAGCACATACACGGAAACTGGCCAGGTGCAATTCCACACGTACACCGTTGGGCTTACGATTACAGTAAACCAGGACACGATGTAGACTTTGTTCCTCAAAATATACCTTTAAAAGAAGGAGAAGAGGAGCTGCAGCACTAAGAAAAGTTAAAATTTAAATAATGAAACCCGCCTATTTAGGTGGGTTTTGTCGTTTAAAAGCTTTTTTTTTCGTCAAAATGACAAAATAATTTAAAAACATCGACGAAATACAAAAAAATCAGTTAAATTGCGTTAAATTTCATTTGTAATTTGATTCTCCCAATTCGTTGGTAGTATTTAGTACAAGTTGAAAGCCATTTAATCAAGATTCTAAAGTTTCAATTATGAAAACAAAACTACTGTTTAGAAATGCATTTAGTCATGCGTTTTTCTTTTTACTGTTGTTTGGCATGTCGCAAGCCCTGTTTGCACAATGCCCTACAATTACAGATTCTAACCCACCACCAATATGTGATGCATCGGGGTATACCTTTGCAGATTTAAGTGCAGATTATGCCGTAGATGGCGGTGATGGTATTGTTTGGTATAACGCAGACACAGGTGGAACAGCCTTTAATGAAAACGAAAATGTTTCCCAAGGGATATATTATATTGATAATAATTCAGAGAGTTGTCCTCAACCACGGGCTTCAATTACCATAACTTTTCAAGTAGGAATTTCAGGGCAAAATTTAGACCGAATTTATTGTAGTAACGATAATGCCACAATTCAAACCTATATTGATGATGTGTTGCAGTCTAGCATACCATCTGGAGGCTCGGTTGAAGTTTATAATGACTTTGCTTTAACCGATCAAGCCAATCCTTCGGATGCTATACCAGAAGGAGGGTCTGGTTATTTTATAGTGTTTGTTGATAATAGTGGTTGTAAAAGCCAATTAGAATTCGGAAACGTGGGGGTTTTTAGTGCACCGGCCGATCCAACACCGGCATCACCCCAATCATTTTGTTCAGATACTAACCCAACTATAGGAGATTTAGACCCAGGAACAACGGCAACTAATTACAGTTGGTATAACAATATTGATGGTTCTGGAGATCCCATTCCACCAGCTTTGTCGTTATCTACAGCTTTGGTTGATGGTAGCACTTATTATGTGCAAATAAACGATGTGTTTTGTGATAGTAACGCGGTACCCCTAACCGTTGAAGTGGATGATCCAGTGAACACCGGAAACTCCGCAACATTAGAGTACTGTAATGATAACTTGCCAGCACCCTTTAATTTGTTTGATGAATTAACTGGTGCCCCTGATACAACCGGAACTTGGGCAGGGCCAGTGGCCACAACAAACGGCCATTTAGGAACTGTGGATATTTCTTCGTTAAATGTGGCAGGCACCTATACGTTTACCTATTCGGTTTTGAGTAATAACGCTTGCCCAGACGAAGCTTCAACGGTTTCAATTACCATCTATCAAACATGGTCTTCGGGTACAGCTTCGGCTTCCAATCCAGCTTCATTTTGCGAGTCTGGCTTACCAACAGATTTCGATTTGTTCACATTAATTGAGAATGAAGACCCCAACGGACAATGGACACAGGGTACTTCGAGCTCGGGGCCAGTGGTTGCTTCCACAATTGATTTATCAGGTTATACCCCGCAAACCTATAATTTTACATACACCCAAAACTTAGCACCAAGTCCCTGTCCAGAAGAGTCGACCACAGTGCAAGTTATTGTCTTAGCCGATCCTAATGCAGGAACGGCCAACAACCAAGAATTTTGTGAAAATGACTTGGCAGCAAACTCCCCATTTGATTTGTTCGATGCGCTTAACGCACCATATGACGGAGGTGGAACTTGGACGGATTCAGGCAACAACACGGTGTCGAACCCAATAGATATTACATCATTTA
Source organism: Tamlana crocina (assembly GCF_012037625.1). Lineage (NCBI taxonomy): Bacteria > Pseudomonadati > Bacteroidota > Flavobacteriia > Flavobacteriales > Flavobacteriaceae > Tamlana > Tamlana crocina. Next base: position 34,634 of record NZ_JAAVJS010000015.1, on the reverse strand, counting down.
CTGCTACCGGAAGCCCATATCAATTTACTTATACGGTTGATAATGGAACGTGTACAGATGATGAAACTATTTCAATTACAGTATTACCTGCCCCAGAATCTGGTACGGCAAATGCGCCAGCCGAGTTTTGTGAAGGTGCTGCACCAGCAAGTTTTGACTTATACAGTTTAATTTCTGGCGAAAGTGGAACTGGTACATGGACCGATAATACCACATCAACAACAGTAGCAGATCCAACGAATGTAGATTTATCGGCTTATACTGCAAATACATATAGTTTTACTTTCGATATAGACCCAATAGACAGTTGCGACGATGCAAACGTAACGGTATCCGTTATTATTAACCCATTACCAAACACCGGAACACCGTCAAACGTTTCATTTTGTGAAAATGATTTAGCAGCCAATTCACCGTTGGACTTGTTTGCTCAACTTTCAGGAGAAGATGCTGGAGGTATTTGGAGTGACGATAATACTTCGGGAGCACTTTCAGGAAGTGATGTGGATTTAACCAAATTGGGCATCGGAAGCTATAATTTTACATATAGCATAACCGATACCAATGGCTGCTCAAATAGTAGCACGGTAACGGTTACCGTAAACGATGCTCCGGAATCCGGTACAGCAAATGCACCGGAAGAATTTTGCGAGGGAACTGCACCATCAAGTTTTGACTTATACAGCTTAATTTCTGGAGAAAGTGGAACGGGTACATGGACCGATAATACCACATCAACAACAGTAGTAGACCCAACCAATGTAGATTTATCGGGTTATACTGCAAATACATACAGTTTTACATTTGATATTGACCCAATAGGAAGTTGTGACGATGCTAACGTTACGGTATCCGTTATTATTAACCCATTACCAAACACCGGAACACCGTCAAACGTTTCATTTTGTGAAAATGAGTTAACAGCGAATTCACCTTTAGATTTGTTTGCTCAACTTTCAGGCGAAGATGCCGGAGGTGTTTGGAGTGACGATAACACTTCGGGAGCCCTTTCGGGAAGCGATGTTGATTTAACTGTTTTGGGTATTGGAAGCTATAATTTCACATATAGTATTACTGATGCGAATGGATGTTCGGACAGTAGCACGGTAACAATTACCGTAAACGATGCTCCAGAATCGGGAATAGCGAATGCTCCGGCAGAATTCTGCCTTTCGGAAATTACAACTGGGCAAACTTATAATCTGTTCGATTTACTTACCGATGAAGACCAATCAGGTACGTGGAGTGATGACGATGCCTCGGGCGCTTTAAACGGAAATGAAGTGGCTTTAGATAATCTTACTCAAGGCAATTACAATTTTACTTTTAATGTGGATGCTATTGGTAGTTGCGACGATGCAGACGTAACCGTAACCATTATTATAAATGATACTTTTGCTCCAACGGCCAATTCTCCACAAGAGTTTTGTGATAGTGCTACCGTGGCCGATTTAGCAGCTACTGGAGATAACATCCAATGGTACGATGCGGTCACTGGTGGTAATCTGTTAATAAGTACTGACGCCTTAGTAAACGGGGCTACTTATTATGCTTCGCAAACCGATCCCGCAAAAAATTGTGAATCGGCAACCCGAACAGCGGTAAACGTAAATATTTACACGTCTCCAAATGCCGGAAACCCCAATGGTACAGCGCTTATTGTTTGTAGCACAGATAATAATATCGATTTATTTGCTGGTTTAGATGGTTCGCAAGATGCTGGAGGTACTTGGAGTAATGACGATAACGTGGGCTCGTTGCTCGGTAATATTTTTAATGCTACGGGATTATTCGCAGGAACCTATAGTTTTACTTATACCGTATCAGGCACATCTACTTGTGCTGACGATAGCACGGTGATATCGGTAACAGTGGAAGAGCCTTTTAACGCGGGTGCAGATGGCAGCCCATTAGAGCTTTGTAGCAACAATGGTACCGTAAACTTATTCGATTATTTAAACGGAAACCCAGATACGGGAGGAACATGGTCGCCTGCCTTAACTAGTGGTACGGGTGTTTTTGATCCCTTAGTAGATGCTCCGGGTACTTATACCTATGCATACACCAACGCTTGCGGAACGGCATCAAGTAGTATTGATGTTTCAGTTACCTTGGCACCAAATGCCGGAGCAGATGCATCCGTTGCGCTTTGTGTAATTGATGGTCCAACCGATTTATTCACCTTATTAGGTTCTGGTGCTCAAAGCGGCGGAACCTGGTCGCCAACCTTAGCTAGTGGTACGGGCGTTTTCGACCCTGCTGTCGATGCCCCGGGAGATTATACTTATACCGTAACGGCAGAATCACCTTGTTCGCCAGATGCCGAGGCTATAGTATCGGTAACGGTTAATGATAGCCCAGCTATAATTGTTAACGATGCCAATCCGTCTTACTGTTTGGTTGATAACCCCACAGTAGCAGATTTGTCAATTGCTATTCGTCCAAGCGGAACAGTAAATTGGTACGAAGATGCAAGCTTAACTTTACCTTTAACAGGTACAGAAGGCTTGACTAATGGAGAGGATTATTATGCTACCCAAACCACAACTTCGGGGTGTGAATCGTCAGTGGCCGTGCAAGTTGTGGCTACGGTAAACGACGCCCCAACGCCAACCTTGGCAGATGCTTCCGAAGACTATTGTATCAATGATAATCCAACCATTTTAGATTTAAGCAATAATATTTTGGATTACGATTCAAATATAGATAATGTGGTATGGTACGATGCCGCAACAGGTGGTTCAACCCTTTCAGAAAGTGAAATGCTAACCAATACAACTTACTATGCCGCATTGATAGATGCTTCAACAGGTTGTGAAAGCAGTACGCGTTTGGCCGTAACGCCAGATGTTACCGCCTGCGAAAAAGTAGATTTACCAGATGGATTCTCTCCAAATGGCGATGGTGTAAACGATACTTACGATGTTGACAACTTAGCATTGCTTTATCCGAATTTCGAAATTGAAATTTTCAACCGAAACGGTAATGTGGTTTACAAAGGAAATGCCAATTCTCCAAGATTTGATGGAACATCCAACCAATCGAGAGTGGTTTCAAAAGGCAAACTCCCGGTCGGCGTGTATTTCTACATCATTAAATTTAATGATGGCGAAAATCAACCAGAACAAGGACGCTTATACTTAAGCAGATAATTGATAAATAAAGCAAAATTTAGAAACGATGAACAATTTAAATATATATCATAAAATAGCTGCTTTGTTAGGTCTGGCGTTCTTGTCGATACAAAGTCACGCACAGCAAGACCCCCAATTTACGCAGTACATGTACAACATGAGCGTTATTAACCCCGCTTATGCCACCGCCGAAGAAGGTATTTTAAACCTCGGCGGACTTTACAGAACCCAATGGGTAGGCGTGGAAGGTGCTCCAAAAACGGGAACATTTTTCGCCCATACACCCATAAACGATAAAATTGAAATGGGTGTTTCGTTCACCAACGATAATATTGGTGATGTGGTAAACGAAAATAATATTTATGCCGATTTCGCATACGTGCTTCCAGTGGGGATAGAAACCAAAATATCTTTCGGATTAAAGGCTGGAGTTACCATGTTCGATACCAATTTTAACGATTTTGAACTACAATCTGGGAGTGCATCAAATGGCCTTGACGTAGCCTTTAATGAAAACGTTAACCGTGTATTCCCTAATGTGGGTATTGGTGCTTTCTTTTTCACAGAAAACTATTATTTGGGGCTTTCGGCACCCAATATGTTGTCCACAAAACATTTGGAAGAAGAAAATGGTATAAAAGCAACGGGAGTTGAAAATGTACATTACTTTTTTACTGGTGGTTATGTGTTCGATTTAAATCAAAATCTAAAGCTGAAGCCAGCTTTTATGGCAAGAGCGGTGAAAGGGGCGCCTATGGCTCTTGATGTGACGGCAAATGTGCTGATAAATGAAAGATTGGAAGCCGGTTTGGGCTACCGTCTAGGCGATGCGATGAGTGCCCTGGTAAATTTTAGGTTAACACCAGATTTGAGAATAGGCTATGCTTACGATTACACCATGAGCAGCTTAAACGAATACAGCTCGGGATCGCACGAAATTTTTGTACTGTTTGATGTGGACTTATTCGGATTTAAAGGTGGCTACGACCGTTCACCAAGGTTCTTCTAATTTTTAACAACAAGTAAAGATGAAAAAAAATACATATATACTGGCAGGCCTTTTATTAGTTGGTGGAATGGCATGGGCACAAAAAAGCAATTTAAAACGCGTAAATAAGCTTTTTGAAATGCGAGCCTATAAAGATGCTGCCGAAATTTACGAAACCAAACAGCGCAATCAAGAAGTGCTTCAAAATTTGGCCGATAGTTATTACTACAATGCCAGTCTTCAAAAAGCAGTTAAAACCTATAGAGAGCTGTTTGTGGAATATGGCGATTCTATCGACATCGATTACCATTTTCGTTTTGGGCAGGCTTTAAAAGGCGTTAAAAACTACAAGGAAGCCGATAAGCATTTAAGCTTATATTACAACAGGCCTGTAAATACAATGGCTTTTGTCGAGTCGGTTGAAAAAAATACACCCCACGTCTTCAATTTAAAACAAATTGAAAATAAAAACTCCAGTGGTGATTTCGGATTATCGTTTTTTGGAGATGATAAGGTGGCTTTTGCTTCCGCCAGAAATTCCGATAACCCAGCATACTCATGGAATAATTTACCGTATTTGGATTTATACCATGCTACATTAAGCGGTGCCAATACTTTGGAAGATATTCAAGCATTTCCGGATGCGATTAATACCGATTCGCACGAAAGTAATGCGGTGATTACCAAAGATGGGAAAACCATGTATTTCAACCGAACAAACGAAACCCGTAAGAGAACGGATGAAGAGCGTATTGCCCACATCAAAATCTATAAAGCAGAAATGGTTGATGGCGAATGGACCAACGTAACGGCTCTACCATTTACATCGAACAGCTACAGTACCGAGCACCCAGCATTGAGCAAAGACGAAAAAACGCTGTATTTTGCCAGCGATATGCCGGGAACTTACGGAAGTTTCGATATTTATAAAGTAGCTATTAACGACGATGGTACTTATGGCGACCCTGTAAATTTGGGAGATAAAGTAAATACCAAACACCGCGAGCAATTTCCATTTATAAGCGAATACAATGTGCTGTATTTTTCATCCATTGGTCATGAAGGTTATGGCGGATTGGATGTGTTTAGAAGCAATATGGTAAACGGCGAGTTCGATAAACCCGTGAACTTGGGTGGTTCGGTAAACAGTAATTTGGACGATTTTGCCTATGTGGTTCGCGAGAAAGACAACATGGGTTATGTGTCTTCAAACCGCACGGGTTACGACCGGATTTTTGGTTTCGCAAGGGAGGAAAACCCATTGACTAAATATCAAGTGGAAGGTGTTGTGCAAGACAAAAACAGCCAAGAATTGTTGACAGGTTCTTTGGTCACCTTGTTCGATGAGTCTGATACTGTAATTCAAGACACCATTGTGGGTGACGATGCTTACTATATTTTCAAAATAGAACCGAACAAAAAATATAAGGTTCGCGGAACACGCAAAGCGTATATTCCGCAGGATGTAGAGTTTTCAACCGATAGCAAAGGAAAAATTCAGCATAATATTTATTTAAGTTTAGAATCGTATGCCGATGCTGAAGAACGCGTAAAAGAAAACGAAAAAGGCGATGTACAAGTGCAATTGGAAAAAATATTCTTTAATTTCGATAAATCGGAAATCCGTGAAGATGCCGCAAAAACCCTGAACGTTTTGGTCGACTTAATGAAAAAATACCCAAGTATGGAAGTGGAGGTTTCGGCACACACCGATGCCCGTGGCCCAGACGAGTATAATTTGAACTTGTCCAAACGACGCGCCGCATCTACTTTAGAGTATTTAGTAAGTCAAGGTATAGAGCGTAACCGCTTAAAAAGCATTGGCTACGGTGAAATGCAGCCGCTTAATAAATGTGTAAAAGAAGGCATTTGTGATGATGAGGAATACGATATTAACAGACGCTGCGAGTTTACTATTTTAAATTAACAAAAATTTCCGCCTAAGCGGAAATCTTGTAAAAGAGATTCATAACCAACCCTAATTTTAACCAAATTATTAGTCAAAGCCTTTCCCCGCAGGAAAGGCTTTTTGTTTATATTTGCTTGAGTACTTAATTTTGTTATTCCCGTGAAGACGGAAATCTATTTTTATTTGAAATGAAATGTCACCCTGAGCGCAGTCGAAGGGCTTTGTATGAACGAAAACCTAGATCCAACAAGCCATAATTTTTCTCCAGAAGAGTTCGATGTAGAAAAAAAATTAAGACCCCTATCTTTTGATGATTTTACGGGTCAGGATCAAGTATTGGAAAATCTTCAAATTTTTGTTCAGGCCGCCAATTTGCGCACCGAAGCTTTAGATCATACTTTGTTTCATGGTCCTCCTGGGCTGGGAAAAACCACTTTAGCCCATATTTTAGCCAATGAGTTGGACGTGGGAATAAAAATAACTTCAGGTCCTGTTTTAGACAAGCCGGGCGATTTAGCCGGTCTGCTAACCAATCTCGAAGAGCGCGACGTGCTGTTTATTGATGAAATCCACCGATTGAGCCCCATTGTAGAAGAGTATCTGTACTCGGCTATGGAAGACTATAAAATCGATATTATGATTGAAACGGGGCCCAATGCCAGGACGGTTCAGATTAATTTGAATCCGTTTACATTGGTCGGCGCGACGACACGTTCGGGATTATTAACTTCGCCTATGCGCGCCCGTTTTGGAATTCAGAGTAGGTTGCAATATTACAAAACCGACTTATTAACGACGATTATTCAACGTAGTGCCAGCATTTTAAATGTACCCATTTCAATGGAGGCGGCTGTTGAAATTGCCGGTAGAAGTCGAGGTACACCCCGTATTGCCAATGCCTTATTACGCCGTGTGCGCGATTTCGCCCAAATAAAAGGCAACGGAAAAATAGACATTAAAATCGCCAAATTCGCTTTGGAAGCTTTAAACGTTGATGCGCATGGATTGGATGAAATGGATAATAAAATCCTATCGACTATCATCGAAAAATTCAAAGGAGGCCCTGTCGGGATTACCACCATTGCTACGGCAGTAAGCGAAAGCCCTGAAACCATTGAAGAAGTTTACGAGCCTTTTTTAATTCAGCAAGGATTCATCATGCGAACGCCCCGTGGCCGAGAAGTGACCGAGCAAGCTTACAAGCACCTTGGTAAAATTAAAGGGCCAACGCAAGGTGGTTTATTTTAAATCCTAGTGTCAGGCTGAGCGCAGTCGAAGCCCATATAAATGCAGTTAACAAAATGTATTCCTATTTTGTATATATTATTAAATGCTCAGATGATTCCTTTTACACAGGAATTACCAACGATTTAGAAAAAAGGTTTACAGAACATCAGTTGGGTTTCCAAAAAGATTCATATACTTTTAAGAGAAGACCTCTTTTTTTAGAATTTCATCAAGAGTTCAATGACGTTTTACAAGCTATTAATTTTGAAAAGAAAATTAAAGGTTGGACAAGAGCCAAAAAGCAAGCTCTGATTGAAGGTGATTTTGATATGCTTCAAATACTTTCAGAATGTAGAAATGCAACACATCATAAATATAAAAATTAGATGATTTAAGCGCTTCGACTGCGCTCAGCGTGACATATGGAGTATAAAGAAAAATATGCGAAATTAATTAAAGATAAAGCCAAACGCCTCGGTTTTTTGTCTTGTGGAATTTCGAAGGCTGAGTTTTTAGAAGAAGAAGCCCCGCGTTTGGAAAAATGGTTAAACAAGAACATGAACGGCAAAATGCAATACATGGAAAACCATTTCGACAAGCGGTTGGATCCTACAAAATTGGTTGAAGGTTCAAAAAGTGTGGTGTCGTTGTTGCTGAATTATTTTCCTTCGGAAACCCAAAACCCTGAAAGTTACAAGCTCTCCAAGTATGCTTACGGAACCGATTATCATTTTGTCATTAAGGACAAATTGAAATCGCTTTTACAATTCATTCAAAATGAAATAGGCGAGGTGGAAGGGCGAGCCTTCGTCGATTCCGCACCGGTGCTTGATAAAGCTTGGGCTGCAAAAAGTGGTTTGGGCTGGATAGGGAAGCATAGCAATTTGCTCACCCAGCAAGTGGGGTCTTTTTACTTTATAGCCGAATTGATTATCGATTTAGAATTGGAATACGATGCACCAACTACCGACCATTGTGGTACGTGCACTGCTTGTATTGACGCATGCCCCACACAAGCCATTGTTGAACCTTATGTAGTAGATGGCAGCAAATGCATATCGTACTTAACCATTGAGTTAAAGGAAAACATTCCAAAGGAATTTAACGGGAAAATGGACGACTGGATGTTTGGTTGCGATGTGTGCCAAGACGTTTGTCCGTGGAATCGGTTTTCAAAACCACATAATGAACCATTGTTCAATCCGCATCCCGAATTACTTTCTATGAGCAAGAAAGACTGGGAAGAGATTACCGAAGATACCTTTAGAAAAGTGTTTAAAAAATCGGCCGTAAAGCGTACCAAATACGCCGGTTTAACTCGAAATATTAAGTTTTTAAAGCATTAAATGATTAGTTTTTACCTATAAGGCGTTTCAAAAACACGTTTCGATTTTAGGACATACATTTTCAATCTTATTTTAAAAACCCAATATTTATACGATAGTGATTTAAACGTTTTTCTGATGTTTTTAAATAATTGCATAACTCTCATTTTTAATCTAATATAGCAAAAAGTTTACAATTAATTTACATTTAGTTAACATTTAGTTTACATTAGGTTTTTTTTTGGGTGTTTTTATAACTTAAAAGAAAGCCTGTTTATCGTTTTAACCAATAGGGGGAGCGAAGGCTTAAAAATCAAGACCTAAAGGGATAGGGCGATTATTTTTTTTATTTGGTGGAATCCCTTTTTACCAAAGCCGTGTCTAGTGTGATAACTTCAGGTTCTACGGTTTTATTTTTTTTAGCTGCTTTAATTTCTTTGAATAATTGTTTAAATGCAGCTTTGCCCATTTGGTATCCCGGTTGGTCTATGGTGGTAAGTGAAGGAGAAATAACCGAAGCCATAAACCAATTGCTAAACCCAACAATACTAATGTCATCAGGTATTTTTATGCCTTGTTTGTTAAATTCAGTCATCGCACCAATAGCTACCAAATCGGTGTTGATAAAAATTCCATCAACATCGTTGTGGTCGTTCAATAGCTTTTTCGCATTGTTTTGCCCCTCTTCAAAACTCATGTCGCCACATTCGCACAAATAGACCAAAGCGGGGTCAAAAACCATATTGTTGTCTTCTAAAGCTTTCTTATAACCCAAAAATCTATCAATGGAATTTTGTGGCAGCAGTGAACCCCTAAAATGAGCAATTCGTTTGCAGCCTGTATCAATTAAATGTTGGGTAGCCATGTAAGCAGCCTTTCGGTCATCAATAATCACTTTAGAGCATTTTACAACCTTGGCTATTTTATCGAACATTACCAAAGGTTTTTCCTGAGCAATGATATCGTTTAAATGACTAAAATTAGAGGTTCCATTTGCCAATGATATTATTATGCCGTCTACCCGTTGACTCATCAGCAAATCCAATTGTTTTTTTTCTAATTCATAAGATTCATTAGATTGAAGTATAATCACGAGGTATCCCTTTTTTTCGGCCTGAGCTATTATGCCTTTAATAACATTCGAGAAGAAGTGGTGTACAATTACAGGAATAATCAAACCAATGGTTTTAGATTCTTTTGTTCTTAAGTTAACTGCAAATGTATTGGGTTTATAGTTGAGTTCTTTTGCTGTTTTCCTTACAAGCTTCTTTGTTTTCTTACTAATGTCTGGATAGTCTTTGAGGGCTTTCGAGACAGCAGTTACAGAAATACCCAATTTTTCAGCAATTTGTTTTAGGGTTACAGCTTCTTTCATTTAGTTGAGTTTTACGATAGCTTGTTTTTCAGTTGTTTGTTTTTTCGCAGCGCTGAAAATGGTATTCCAGTTATAAATTATGGTAAATATAAAAGTTAATTTCTATAATTACTAAAACGATTTAGTTTAAACTAAATCGTTATAGTTTAGTGGATTGATAAAAAAATCATGTTTGAAATATATATTTGACAAAATAAACTGATTAAATTTTTAAATAACTAAAAAAGACAAAAATGAACACATTAAAGAACAAAGGGATGTTGTTGATTGTTATGCTTCTATCGGCTGGCAGCGTAATGGCGCAATCAATATCAGGAAACGTAAAAGACGAAGCTGGGGTGCCGTTGCCCGGTGTTAACGTTATTTTAGAAGGAACCTCCAAGGGGTCAGTAACAGATTTTGATGGAAACTATTCCATTGATAATGTTGAAAATGGAACTTACACTTTAGTAGCTTCCTTTTTAGGTTATGCCAAGTTTACACAAAGTGTATCCGTAAGCGGAGCAGATGTTTCAGTTAATGTTACCATGAAGGAAGATACTCAATCTTTAGACCAAGTGGTGGTAACCGGTGTGGTAAATCCGAAATCGAAAATCGAGTCGAGTGTATCGGTTTCTACCATGGATGTTAAACTCATAGAACAGGCTTCTCCGCGTAGTTCAGGTGAGCTTTTTAGAAATATCCCAGGTATTCGTGCAGAATCATCAGGTGGTGAAGGTAATGCCAACTTTAACGTGCGTGGTGTGCCTATTTCTTCGGGTGGTTCAAGGTATTTCCAAATTCAGGAAGATGGTTTGCCTTTAAATTTATTTGGTGATACGTCTTTTGGTAATGCCGATAACTTTTTAAGAATTGATTCTAATATTGGTAGAGTGGAAGCCATTAGAGGTGGTTCAGCCTCTACACAAACTTCAAATGGGCCAGCAGGTATAATCAACATGATTAGCAAAACAGGTTCAACTGAAGGTGGTTCTGTAGGTACAACATTCGGGTTGGGTTATCAAACTAGCCGATTGGATTTTGAATATGGTGCACCTTTAGAAAATGGGTTTTCATATCATATGGGTGGGTTCATCAGAACTGGCGAAGGGCCTCGCGAAATTGGTTATCAAGGTAATAAAGGTGGGCAGTTTAAAGCCAACCTTACCAAAAGATTCGATAACGGCTATGTGCGTGTTTACACAAAATTATTGAATGACAGATCGGTAATGTACTTGCCTATGCCTATGTTGTTAAAAGGTAGTAACGACGACCCTACTTACGATAACTTGCCTGGTTTCGATATCACTTCAGATGCTGTACATTCAGCTTATTTACAACAAAGTGCCGGAACCTCGCCTTTTAGCGGAGAAAACCATGTAAACGATGTTAGAAATGGAAACAATCCTATCTCTAAATCTTTGGGTGCAGAATTCTCTTTTAGCTTACCTAAAGATTGGAAAGTAACTGGTAAAGCAAGATATTCAAGCAATAGCGGTGAGTGGGTGTCTCCATTTACTGCGGCCGTTGGAACGGTTTCAGAAATTGAATCTACCGCAAGAGATGCTGTAAATGCAACAGGTTCTTTAGTGTATTCAGATGGAGATAGAGAGGCTTTTAATCCTTCGAATGGTTTAGCGCAGATTATTCACATGTTCGATGTAACGGTTGATGATTTAAGCAATTTCTTTGGCGACGTTAAAGTATCTAAGAAAATAAGTGATAATGTTGGGTTTACTGCTGGTTTATTCACAGCAACCCAAAACACCAAAATTGGATGGCAATGGAGTTCGTTCATTTCTGAAGTACAAGGTGGCGGACAAGCAAGATTAGCAGATTTCGACGGCTTCTCAAGAAACGGACAGTATTCTTACGGAACTCCGGTTTGGGGCAACTGCTGCCAACGTAAATACAACACGGTACATAATGTAAATTCACCATATGTTGGTGTGGATGCCGATATTACTGAAAAATTAAACTTTGATGGTAGTATCCGTTTTGAAAACGTTCGTGTTAACGGAAACATTCAAGCTGGGCCAACAAGTCAAGGCAACTACGATTACGACGGAAACGGTACTATAGAAGGTATTGAAGAAAGCGTTCCAGTAATTATTGGAAATGCTGGTCAAATTGTTGACGACAAATACAACTTTGTATCGTATTCAGCTGGTCTTAACTATAAGTTGAACGAAGGTTCGGCGGTGTTCGCACGCTATAGTTCGGGTGCTTCGGGTAGAGCTGCCGATAGAAATAACTACGGCACCGATGGAAAGGCCGATGTGCAGTACGATGAAGTATCTCAATTGGAAGTTGGTTTTAAGAAAAGATTGAACAACGGGGTGCTTAACCTTACTGGATTTATGAGTAATACTGACGAAGGTTTAAGTAATGAGTTGAATCGTTCTGTAGGTAACCCATTTAAAGCACTTGGTTTAGAGGCCGAAACAGCATTGGCTTTTGGAGAAAATCTAACATTCAACGGGTCTTTCACTTGGACCAAAGCTGAAATTGACGGTGGTGACAACAAAGGAAACACGCCAAGAAGACAGGCCGATTTGGTTTACAACTTATCACCGTCTTATAACTTCGGTGAAGGTAAGCAGCACGGTGTGGCATTGAGTGTTTTGGGTACAACAAAATCTTATGCTCAGGATAATAACGATCTAGTAATGCCAGGATACGCCTACTTTAACCTAATAGGTAGAGCTGGGTTAACCAAAGGATTGTCATTAGTATTGAGTGTTAACAACCTATTCGATACCATTGGTATTACAGAGGTTGAGGGTAATGGTGATGGTGCTTTTGGTAATGACCGTTTGGTAAGAGCAAGGTCAATAAGTGGTCGCTCATCAACTGTTTCATTACAATATAAATTCTAAAAACAATAAGTTTAGTTTGATTTGTTTGTTAATTTAGGAACTGGTGGTGTGTTGGTAAGTTCCACCAGTTTCTTTTTAAATCCAGTTTAAATGATGAAGTCAATAATTGTTTCAATAGTGTTTTTTACTCTAAATGTTAATTTAAGCTTTGCACAAGAGCAAAGCTCAGGTGCCAAAAATCAGTCAGTAAAAAAAGAGTTGAAAAAACTAATTGTTTACGGTAGCGATACCTGCCATTATTGTCTGGATACCAAAGCCTACCTTAAAAAAAACAATATAAAATTTGTTTACTTTGATGTAGATGTGGATTTAAACAAACAAAACGAAATGGTATTAAAATTGCAAAAGGCGGGCATTCCACTTGACGCCATATCGTTGCCGATTGTAGATCTAGGACAGCAATTAATTATGAATAATGTTGCTGATTTTGAGGGCTTTTTAAAACAACTGAACACTAAACACTAAAAACTATGAAAATAGCAAAACCAAAATTGTCCTTCTGGCAAATCTTTAATATGAATGTTGGGTTTTTGGGCATTCAGTATAGTTTTGGTTTGCAACAAACAGCCGTTAATCCCATTTTTTCATTTCTCGGTGCAGAGCACGACCAACTGCCTTTGCTTAATTTGGCAGGCCCGGTTACTGGGTTGATTGTTCAGCCCATTATTGGAGCCATTTCAGATAAAACCTGGTCTCCAAAATGGGGAAGACGGAAACCTTTCTTTTTAATAGGGGCTTTAATTGGTAGTTTGTGTTTGTTTGCTTTTCCATTCAGTCCGGCGTTATGGTTTGCTGTTGGATTATTGTGGATTCTCGATGTGGGAAACAACATGGCCATGGAGCCTTATCGCGCTTTTGTGGGTGATAAACTGCCAAATGAACAACTTAGTTTCGGCTATCAAATGCAGAGTTTATTTGTGGGAGCTGGAATTGTTTTGGCCAATGCTTCAATATTCATTTTTCAAGATTGGTTTGGCGGTGTTGAAGAAGTTACCGAAAATGTGAAATCCATTCCAAAGTGGCTGTATTATTCCTTCTTTATAGGTGCTGTGTTATCCATTTCAACCATTCTTTGGTCAGTATTAAAAACACCGGAAATTCCGCCCTCGGATGACGAACTGAAAGAGATTGAAAAACACAAATCTTTACCAATTTCCGAAAGAATTAAAACGCCTTTTATGGAAATTGTAAGTGCCATAAAAGATATGCCCAAATTCATGTGGAAACTCTCAGCAGTTTATTTGTTTCAGTGGTACGCCTTGTTTGTATATTGGCAATTTATAGCCCCTATGTTTAAGGAAAGTATGGGGTTCGATAGCTCGCAAGCGTTGGCACAAGCGGCAAAGATGAACACGACTTACAATATTTCTACCATTGTTTTTGCCCTGGCATTGGTGCCGTTGGCATTAAAATTTGGCGGAAAAAAAGTGTATGTTTTTAGTTTGTTTATAACCGGACTGGCCATGTTATGCATCCCATATATAAATGACCCTTTATTGGTGGTTTTACCCATGATACTCTTCGGAATTGGTTGGGCGGCGATGATGGGCATTCCGTATTCCATGGTATCTAAAATTGTGCCACAAGAGCGTCGTGGCGTTTACATGGGTATTTTAAACATGATGATTGTGATTCCTATGGGTATTCAAACATTAACTTTTGGTCCAATAGTTAAAAACTTGTTGGGTAATAGTGCGGTTAACGCCATCCTGTTTGGAGGAGTGTTTTTTGTGATTGCAGGAGTTTTGGCGCTAAGGCTTAAGCAACCCGAAATGAATGAAAATGAAACGATTAAGGATGTTTTTAACGTTAGCGGACATTAATTACAAAGATTAAAAATGATTCAGAATAATAAAGATATAGATATATTATGCGTTGGTGAAGTGCTGGTCGATTTTATTGGTCATCAATCTGGAGTGCTTATCAATGAGACACGTGATTATCATAGGTATTTAGGAGGCTCACCAACAAACGTAGCGATGAATTCCGCTCGATTGGGGTTGAATTCGGCATTGGTGGCTACGGTTGGTAACGACGGTTTTGGAGAATATATATTTAAAAGACTGAAAGAGGTTGGTGTGAACACCAGTTTTATCAAAAAAATGGAGAACAAAGCCACTAGCGTCATTTTTGTGTCGCGGTCTGAAGGTACTCCAGATTTTCTTCCTTTTAGGGAAACCGATTATCACATCGATGAAAGTCAAATTACAGAAGAAACCTTAAGAAAAACCAATATTTACCACACTACATGTTTTGCGTTAAGCCGAAAACCGGCACAAGAAACCATTCTTAAAAAAGCCGAAGAAGCAAGTAAACAAGGTTGCACTTTGAGTATTGATGTTAACTATGCCAGAAAGCTTTGGGATAGCCGAGAGGAAGCTTTAAAAGTGATAAAGACCTATTGTAATTTAAACCCTCTGGTAAAAATTAGTGAAGATGATATGCTCCGTCTTTTTGAAAAGGAGCTTCCGCACGAAGAAATATTTAAATTTTTTCATAATCAAGGTGTCGATACCGTTTGTTTAACCTTGGGTAGCAAAGGCGTAAAGTTGTCGCAAAAAGGAAAAGAAGAGATAGTGAAGCCGGCTGTAAAAATAGAAAAGGTTATGGATGCCACTGGTGCAGGCGATGCCTTTTGGTCTGGTTTTTTATTCGCTTATATTAATAAAAAGTCTGTTGATGAATGTCTTGAAGTGGCTTTAAAACTAGCGGCACTCAAACTTCAAAATGTAGGACGATTGCCAGATAATATCAATATTTTATCAAAACTGTTATGAAAGATGAACAAACAATAATGTCTAGTGGGGTAATGCTCAATGCCTATCCCGATAGTATAGGTGAAAATCTGGGCGATTTAATTGCCATGCTAAAAAAGCCTGAGTTTAAGGATGTGTTTTCGCTGTTTTACGTCTTGCCTACTTTTTTTAATAGTGATTTAGATCGGGGATTTTCAATTATAGATTATAACTTGAATGAAGCATTGGTTTCAGAAAGCGATTTAAAAACTTTAGAAGCGTTAAATATTAAACTAAAGTTCGACATTGTTTTAAACCACTTATCGGTCGCTTCGCCTCAGTTTAAAGATTTGTTGCAGAACGGCGAACAATCAAAATACAAAGATTTCTTCATCAATTGGAATACCTTTTGGGACGGGAACGGTGAAAAAAATCAAGAAGATGTAGTAGTGCCCAATAAAGATTTTTTGGATAAACTGTTTATGCGTAAAGCAGGACTACCCATTTTAAAAGTGCCATTTCCTGATGGTACGGAACAACCCTACTGGAACACGTTTTATCAAAAAATAGCGGTGGATGAAGCCTCCAACGAAAAAACATTTTTAGGGCAAATGGATGTTAATGCCAAATCCGAATTGGTTTGGCAATTTTACGAGGAAACCCTGGCTAAATTAAAGCAATATGGTTGCAAAATTTTACGTCTCGATGCTTTTGCCTATCTCCATAAAGAAGTTGGCGAAACTAACTTTTTTAATAAACCGGGCACTTGGCAGTATTTGGAGCGTATAAAACAAATTGCAGATAAACATAATTTGGTGCTTCTGCCAGAAATCCATGCAGAATATGGCGCAAAACTCCATGAAGAAGTGGCAGGTGAAGGGTATCCTATTTATGATTTTTTTCTTCCAGGTTTAATGATTCATACTTTGGAAACTGGAAGCAACAAAGCCTTGATTAAATGGGTGAACGAGGTAGTTTCCAAAGGTTATAAAACCGTAAATATGTTGGGGTGCCATGATGGTATTCCGGTTCTGGATTTAAAAGGTAAAGAGATTGATGGTAAATACAATAAAGGTTTGTTGGAAGACGCCGAGATTGAAGCCGTAATGGATAAAGTGATGGAGCGTGGCGGAAGAGTGAAAAACCTCTACGGGCCTTCAGGAGAAAAAATCTCATATTACCAAGTCAATGCTACATTTTTTAGTGCCCTTGGCGAAGATGAAAATAAAATGCTTTTGGCGCGTGCTATCCAAATGTTTATGCCGGGTATTCCGCAAGTTTGGTATTTGGATATGTTTGCCGGAAAGAACGATTATGAGGCAGCCGATAATGCAGGAAGTGGAGGGCATAAAGAAATTAATCGAACTACTTTAACCTTGCAGGACGTTGAGGAGGGATTAAAAACAGATGTGGTCCGCTATCAATTGGAGATGATTAGGTTGCGAAATACTTCCAAAGCATTTTTGGGCGAAATGCACATTAAAAATACTTCGGAGAACAAGATTGATATTACTTGGGAAAATGACGGAGAGTCTGTTCGTTTAAAAGCAGACCTTGAGACCTTTGAGTATGAAATTGATAAGAACTAATACCGCCAAATTTAAAACAACAAAATTTTAACAGTAGTTAATGTAATTATTTTACTAGATTGGAGTTTTTTAAAAAAAAGAAAAGCATGATAACTCCAACCGAGCCAGAAAACGAAAAAGAAAGATTAGAGTACTTAAAATCTTTCAGTATCCTCGATACATTGCCCGAAGACGATTATGATAACATTACAAAAATTGCCACCGAGATTTGCGATATGCCTGTGGCATTAATTAGCCTAATTGACGACAAACGCCAATGGTTTAAATCGCATCATGGTTTAGATGCTACCGAAACTCCCAAAGAATATGCCTTCTGTGCGCATGCTATAAACGACCCTCATAATGTATTCATTATTCAAGACGCGAGAAAAGATGAGCGCTTTATAGGAAACCCGCTGGTTGATGGAGAACCTGCGGTTATTTTTTACGCTGGGGTACCCCTTACTTTGGAAAACGGATTGCCCTTGGGTACCTTGTGTGTAATAGATCATAAGCCTAATTTGTTAAGCCAAAGCCAGATTCAATCTCTAAGTGCACTTTCCAATCAGGTTATGAAACTTTTAGAGCTGCGAAAGAACAAATTTTTATTGGAAAGTACTCTGCAGGAATTGGAAGAAAAAAACCATGAACTGGAGCGCTTTGCTTATGTTGCGGCACACGACTTAAAATCACCGTTGTTAAGTATAACCGGTTTAGCTAATTTGCTTGTTGAAGAATACAAAGTGAAGATAGATGGTCAAGGCATACAAATGCTGGAAATGATTATCCATTCTTCAGAGAGTCTGGCGAGTTTAATTGACGGTTTACTTGCATACAGTAAAAGTGATAGCGTTTTAAATCAAGAAGCATCAATTATTAAACTGGACGAGATGAATACTGAAATTCTCGAACTTTTTAATTTCGACCATGATGTAAAAATGACTGTAAATTCTACTTTGCCAAGTATTAAGGCCAACAAAACGGCCATCTATCAAATTCTAATCAATTTGGTGGCCAATGCCATTAAATACAACGACAAGGAAGTAGCAGAAATTGAAATATCAGTTTCAGAAACCAATAAAAAATATAAATTTAGGGTTAAGGATAATGGCCCGGGTATAGCTCCAGAAAATCAGCATAAAATATTCAATATTTTTGAAAAACTGAATAGTCAAGATCGGTTTGGCCGAGAAGGTAACGGCATTGGCTTGGCAACGGTTAAAAAGCTGGTTGAAAAATTAGGGGGAGCCATAAAAGTAGACTCAGAATTGGGTCATGGGGCTACATTTAGTTTCACAATCAATAAATAAAATTCAATTTTTTCAAAGAAAAACGATATGGTTGGGTAGGTTTATTATCTTTGTTCGTTTAGTTAATTAACCGAAAACTATGAGTGAAGAAAGCAAACGCAGAGAGGCTTTAATATATCATGCCAAGCCCGTTCCCGGGAAAATAAAAGTAGTCCCCACTAAAAAATACGCTACACAAAGAGATTTGTCTTTGGCCTATTCGCCAGGCGTGGCAGAGCCTTGTTTAGAAATTGAAAAAGATAAAAACAACGCCTATAAATACACGGCCAAAGGTAATTTGGTGGCCGTAATTTCCAACGGAACGGCGGTTTTAGGTTTAGGGAATATCGGCCCTGAAGCCTCAAAACCCGTAATGGAAGGAAAAGGTCTGTTGTTCAAAATCTTTGCCGATATCGATGTTTTTGATATTGAAGTCGATACCGAAAATGTTGATGAATTCATTGAAACGGTTAAAAACATTGCGCCGACTTTCGGAGGGATAAACCTTGAAGACATCAAAGCGCCCGGCGCTTTTGAAATTGAGCGTCGATTGAAGGAAGAGCTTGATATTCCGGTAATGCACGACGACCAGCACGGTACGGCCATTATTTCTGCGGCGGCGTTAATCAATGCTTTAGAGCTCACCAATAAAAAAATTGACGAAGTTAAAATCGTAATCAGTGGTGCTGGAGCAGCGGCCATTTCTTGTTCGCGATTGTACCAAGCTTTTGGTGCCAAGCGCGAAAATATGGTGATGTTGGATAGTAAAGGCGTTATTCGAGATGACCGTGAAAATCTATCTTCTGAAAAAGCAGAATTCGCCACACACCGCAAAATCGATACTTTGGAAGAAGCAATGGTCGATTCCGATGTGTTTATCGGGCTGTCTATGGCCAACGTGCTATCGCCCGAAATGCTGAAATCTATGGCGAAAGACCCTATTGTGTTTGCCATGGCCAACCCGCATCCCGAGATAAAGTACGATTTGGCTATTGCCACCAGAAAAGACGTGATTATGGCCACGGGTAGAAGCGACCATCCTAACCAAGTGAACAACGTGCTTGGGTTTCCGTTTATTTTCCGTGGCGCTTTAGACGTTCGTGCGACTAAAATCAACGAAGAAATGAAAATGGCAGCGGTCGAGGCTTTGGCCAGATTGGCTAAAGAACCCGTGCCAGAGCAAGTAAATATCGCTTATGGCGAAACCCGTTTGGCGTTCGGAAAAGATTATATTATTCCGAAGCCATTCGACCCCCGATTAATTGCCGAAGTACCACCAGCTGTGGCAAAAGCGGCCATGGAAAGCGGTGTGGCCAAATCGCCCATTACCGATTGGGAAGATTATAAAGATACCCTTCGCGAGCGTTTGGGCTCTGATAATAAATTGGTGAGGTTACTTTTGAACCGCGCCAAATTGAATCCGAAGCGTGTGGTTTATGCTGAAGCCGACCAATTGGCTGTAATTAAAGCAGCACAGATAGTTTATGAGGAGGGCGTAGCGATTCCTATTTTATTGGGACGAACCGAAACCATTAAAGAATTGATGGCCGAAATCGAGTTTGAGGCCGACGATGTCTTGATCATCGATCCCAAAACGGAAGAAGAAAACGACCGAAAAAATAAATACGCCAAAGTGTATTGGGAACAGCGCAAACGCCGTGGTGTAACCTATTACGCGGCACAACGATTAATGCGTGAGCGAAACTATTTTGCTGCGATGATGGTTAACGAAGGCGATGCCGATGCTTTGGTTTCAGGCTATTCCAGAAATTACCCGAGTGTGGTTAAGCCGATGTTGGAGCTAATAGGCATGGCCGATGGCGTAAACCGTGTGGCCACCACAAATATGATGATGACCAAGCGTGGCCCGTTGTTTTTAAGTGATACGTCCATCAACATCGACCCCGATGCAAAGGTACTGACCAAAATTGCTCAAATGACTTCGCATGTGGTAAAAATGTTTGGACTTACTCCGGTTATGGCCATGATTTCATATTCAAACTTTGGGTCGTCAACCAGCGAAAAGGCTTCAAAAGTGCGCGATGCCGTGGCCAACCTGCATCGTTATCACCCAGAAATGATTGTAGATGGTGAATTGCAAACCGATTTCGCCCTAAACGACGAGATGCTTAAAGAGCGTTTTCCGTTTTCAAAATTGGTAGGCAAAAAAGTGAACACGCTTATTTTTCCAAATTTAGATTCGGCAAACATTACCTATAAATTACTAAAAACCCTCAACGAGGCAGAATCCATCGGTCCCATCATGATGGGTATGCGAAAACCGGTGCATATTTTGCAATTGGGAGCCAGTGTTGATGAAATTGTAAACATGACCGCCATTGCCGTTGTAGATGCACAACACAAGGAGCAGTTGGAAAAGGAAAAGGCCAGTGCCAAGTAATCCTATTGAAAATAAATTTATTACATTTGGTCGGTTAATGAAGTGCTGTAGATGATAACACATATTCAAGGAAAACTTACTGAGAAAAATCCAACGCATGTGGTTATTGATTGTAATGGAGTGGGGTATATGCTCAATATTTCGCTGCATACTTTTTCGCAAATACCTGATGCCGAGAACTTAAAACTATTTACCCACCTTCAAGTTAAAGAAGATTCCCATACACTTTATGGTTTTTCATCGCTTGCCGAACGCGAAATTTTCAGGTTGCTGATTTCCGTTAGCGGCATTGGTGCCAGTACGGCACGAACCATGTTATCGTCCTTAACACCCAAACAGGTGCGCGAGGGTATAGCTGGTGAAGACGTCGCATTAATCCAATCCATAAAAGGGATTGGTGCAAAAACGGCTCAGCGTGTTATTATTGATCTTAAGGACAAGGTTTTAAAGATTTATGATATCGATGAAGTTTCGGTTTCAAAAGACAATACCAATAAAGATGAAGCGTTATCTGCTTTAGAAGTGCTCGGTTTTGCCAAAAAACAAGCAGAGCGAGTGGTCGATAAGATTGTGAAGGCCCAGCCCGATGCCGATGTTGAAACCATTATAAAACAAGCTCTAAAAAATTTATAACTATTTTGAACAGAACTAACCAAAACTCTTATAAACTATATACTTTACTGGTTTGTGTTTTATGTGTTTCCTTTTGGTCTTGGGGTCAGGAGCCGGTTAAAGATTCTGTTCAAACGGGGTATAATGTAGGCCAAATAAAAATGCCCAACCCCAACAGTGTCGAATCTAAATACACTTATGATCCCGTAACCGATCGCTACATTTACACTGAAAAAATCGGTGAATTCAATATCAATTATCCGGTCATTTTAACGCCCGATGAATACTATGCCTTGGTTGCAAGAGAAAATTTAAAGGGCTATTACAAAGAAAAAATCGATGCCTTTGATGGCAAAAAAGAAGGTGCCGAAGACGAACGCAAAAACCTGTTGCCCGAATTTTATGTGCAGTCCGATTTTTTTGAAACCATTTTCGGAAGTAATGTCATTGAAGTGGTGCCGCAAGGTTCGGTTGAAATGGATTTGGGCATCCTATTTTCAAAACAAGATAACCCCTCCTTTTCACCACGAAACCGAAGTAATTTTACTTTCGATTTCGATCAGCGCATCAGTTTAAGTTTGTTGGGTAAAGTGGGAACGCGGTTGCAGGTAACGGCAAATTATGACACTCAATCAACTTTCGATTTTCAGAATTTAATCAAGTTGGAATATACGCCAACGGAAGACGATATCATCCAAAAAATTGAAGTGGGTAACGTGAGCATGCCACTCAACAGTTCGCTCATCACGGGCGCACAAAGTCTATTTGGTGTAAAAGCACAACTGCAATTCGGGAAAACGACTGTAACGGGTGTGTTTTCCGAGCAAAAATCGCAGGGTAATACGGTAGTGGCACAAGGGGGCGGAACGCTGGAAGAATTCGAACTTTTTGTTAGGGATTACGACGAAAACCGTCACTTCTTCCTGTCCCAATATTTTAGGGATACTTACGATGCTTCATTGGCGAATTATCCATTTATAAATAACCGAGGGTTACAGATTACCCGTATTGAAGTTTGGGTAACCAACCGAAGCAACCGTACCGAAAACGTAAGGAATATAGTGGCGTTACAGGATTTGGGTGAAACCGATAAGGTCTATTCAAATGTGAATGTTTTGGCGGGGCCGGGCGCTTTTCCGGATAACGGAAATAATGCATTTGATCCTACCAATATAACTGGTTCTGCGCCAAACTCACAATTAAACCAAAATATCCGCGACATCTCAACCGCTCAAGCGGGCATCGAGGTGGCCAACACCCGCGAAGGTTTCGATTACGCGAAATTAGAAAATGCCAGAAAACTAACCCAAGGACAGGAATACACCGTAAACCGCGAATTGGGGTATATTTCTTTAAACCAACGTTTAAATAACGATGAGGTTTTGGCAGTAGCGTTTCAATATACTGTGTCCGGAAATGTATACCAAGTGGGTGAGTTTGCTAATGATGGTGTGGACGCTACAGATGTGGAAACCAATGCCCAAGGTCAGGTCACTTCCGTGGTCAACTCTAGTTTGGTGCTTAAAATGCTAAAAAGTAGCGTAACCAATGTCGATTTGCCTATTTGGGATTTGATGATGAAAAACATCTACGACACGGGAGCCTATAATTTGAGTCAGGATGATTTTAAGCTGAATATTTTTTATAATGAAGCCTCACCGCTGAATTTTATTGCACCCGTTGGCGGTAGTTTTGCTTTGGATATCAACGGAAACCCGGTGAATGGTTCAACACCCGAAGGCGATTTAATTGAAAACTCACCATTGTTGAGAGTGTTCAACCTCGATAAATTGAATTTCAATAACGATCCGCAAACCCGAGGTGATGGTTTTTTCGATTTTGTGCCGGGCATTACCGTGATTCCGCAAAACGGAAAAATTGTGTTTACCAGTGCCGAGCCATTCGGGGAATACTTGTTCAATAAACTGGGAACGGGTAATTACGAAGATGAAACAACTTACGACGACAACCAACAAAAATACGTTTTCAATACGCTGTACAACAGTACAAAAACAGCCGCTTTAGAGGACGCAGAAAAAAATAAATTCAAAATAAAAGGCCGATACAAATCCAGTGGTGGCGATGGTATTCCCATTGGTTCGTTTAACGTCCCGCGAGGTTCGGTGCGTGTTACTGCTGGCGGGCGTGTATTGGTTGAGGGTATCGATTATACGGTGAATTATCAATTGGGTCGTGTTCAAATTTTGGATGAGGCCTTAAAAGCTTCAAACACACCTATTGAGGTTTCCACTGAAAATAATGCGGTTTTCGGTCAGCAAACCCGACGTTTTACAGGGTTTAATGTCGAGCATAAATTCAATGAAAACTTTGTTTTGGGCGGTACTTTGTTAAATCTTAACGAACGCCCCATTACACAAAAGGCGAACTATGGGTCGGAGTCCATTAACAACACCATTTTCGGATTGAATGGAAACTACGCCACCAAAGTACCGTTTTTAACCCGATTGGCGAATAAGCTGCCCAATATTGATACTGATGTGGAATCGAACTTGTCGCTACGTGGCGAGTTTGCTTATTTGGCACCCGGCGCACCCAAAGGCACCGATTTAAACGGTGAAGCGACCTCTTACATTGACGATTTTGAAGGCTCGCAAAATGGTATCGATTTAACCTCGCAACAATCGTGGTTCTTGTCCAGTAGACCAATCGATTTAAATGGCGATGGGCAACCCGATGCAGAAGACGATGCCACTATCGAAAATGGGTACAACCGTGCCATGTTAAACTGGTATGTTATCGATCCTATTTTTTACACCAGTCAACGACCCACTGGTGTTACTGATGACGATCTTTCCGATTTGTATACCAGCCGCGTGTTCATTAACGAGCTGTTCCCCGATAGGGATATTGTTCAGGGACAAAACTCGGTGCTTTATACTCTAGATTTAGCGTACTACCCCGAAGAACGTGGGCCATACAATTTCGATCCTAATGCTTCTGACGGTACTATTGACGACCCCAGCCAAGCTTGGGCCGGTATTACCAGACAGATTACCTCAACCGATTTCGAGCAGCAAAACGTAGAGTACATCGATTTTTGGTTGCAAGATCCTTTTCAGGGCAACCCTAACAACCCGGGAGGAAAACTGGTATTCAATCTCGGTAATATTTCCGAAGATATCATAAAAGACGGTAAAAAATTATATGAAAATGGCTTGCCGGAAGACGGCGATGTCAGTTTGCTTCAACCTACTAGCTGGGGAACGGTAACGCCACAAAACCAAAGTTTGGTGTATGCCTTCGATACTACTGGGCAAGAGCGTACCAACCAAGATGTGGGTTATGATGGATATGACGATGAGGAAGAGGCTGCGGTATTTGGAAGCCAATTTGGGGATGACCCTGCCAACGATAACTACACCTATTTTTTAAATGCCGAAGGCGGGATTTTTGAGCGTTATAAACGATATAATGGAGTGGATGGCAACTCGCCAGATACTTTTTCGAATACCAACCGTGGGGCCAATACCCAACCCGATGTAGAGGATATTAATCGTGACAATACCATGAACACGATTGATAGCTATTTTGAATATGAGTTGGATTTAAATAGACAAAATCTCCCAACATCGATTGCCGATTTTCAGAATTTGCCAGATTCCAATCCGTTAAAACAATTTTTAAGAGATTATAAAGAGAGACAACGTAATTTTCCTAACGGAGAAAGCGAAAATGTACGCTGGTACCAGTTTAGAATTCCGGTGCAAGGGGCACATGTTAGAGCTGTGGGAGGTATCAACGATTTAAGATCGGTGCGTTTTGCGAGAATCTATTTAAAGGAGTTCCAGCAATCTACTGTATTCCGTTTTGGAACCTTGGACTTGGTGCGTAGTGATTGGCGCCGTTTTACCCAAGCTTTAGATAAAGATGACCCGGAGCCAAGCGACCCACAAACCGATTTTTCAGTGGGTGTTATCGGTACTATTGAAAATGAAGGTAGTTATGATAGACCACCAGGAATTGAGCCTGAAGAATTGTTTAATAACAATACGGTGGTGCGCCAAAACGAACAATCGTTGGTTACCAAGGTTTGTAATCTGGAAACCGAAGATGCCCGTGCGGTGTTTAAAAATATCAATGTGGATATGCGTCAGTACAAACGCATCAGGATGTTCATGCACGCTGAAGATGACGACGATTCTGGAGCGGGCAGTTTAGGAGACGGTGATTTAGTTGGTTTCATAAGAATGGGTAACGATTTAACGGAAAACTATTATCAAATTGAGATTCCGTTAATGGTTTCAACATCTACTTCCAGAGAGGGGCTTTGGCCTACCGAAAACGAAGTCAATCTACCCATTGAGATTTTAGGAAAAGTAAAAGCCGAAGGTATTTCAAATATGACCTTGGCTAACGAAGACCCCACGTTTTATGATATTGTGAATGACGAACTGGTATTAGCTGCCGATCCGTACAGCGGTCATGTTATTGGTCAGCATCGTGTAGGAATAAAAGGAAACCCTAGCTTTGGAGATATTAGAACTTTAATGGTTGGGGTGAAAAACGTTTCGAACGACAACAACCTTTGCGCCGAAGTATGGTTTAACGAATTGCGACTTTCAGATTTAGAAAACGAAGGGGGTTGGGCAGCCGTGGTAAGCATGGACAGTAATATTGCCGATTTTGCCAACGTTAGTGCCACGGCAAGACAAAGTACTTCTGGTTTTGGTGCTTTGGAGCAGGGCCCAAGCCAGCGTAGTTTGGAGGATGTGAAGCAATACGATGTGGTAACCAATATTAATGTGGGGCAGTTGCTGCCAAAAAAATGGGGCATCCAGGTGCCGTTTAATTATGGGCAAAGTGAAGAGTTGATTACCCCGAAATACGATGCCTTTTATAAGGATTTAACTTTGGAGTCGCGATTGGAAGCGGCCAACGATAACGCCGAGCGTGAACAAATCAAAAAAATATCGGAAGACTATACCAAACGCCAAAGCATCAATTTTATTGGGGTTAGAAAAAATAGGACGACCGATAAAAAACCGCGCTTTTATGATGTAGAAAACGTAACGCTAAACTACTCGTACAACAAAGTGGAGCACCGCGATTTCGAAATTGAAAACTCGGTAAACAAAACCTTAAGGGTTGGGGCCAACTATGCGCACAATTTCAATCCGGTGAAAGTGGAGCCGTTTAAAAACAACGACTCACTGTTCAGAAATAAATATTGGAAAATCATAAAAGATTTTAACTTGAATTTATTGCCATCGAGTTTTACGGTAAATACCGATATTAACAGGCAATTCAACAAACAAAAATTCAGGGAAGTTGATTTAACGGGCGATAATATTGGTATTGAGGAACTCTTCCGAAGAAATTATACTTTCGATTTTCAATATACCATCAATTACAATTTAACCGACGCGCTTCAGTTTAATTTTACGGCGGCAAACAATAATATTGTTAGGAATTATTTTGTTGATAACGATTTAATCCGAGGTGAGCAGGACGAGCGACTGGATGTTTGGGACGGTTTACTGGATGTGGGTGACCCGAACAGGCAAACCCAAAATTTGGGGGTAACCTATCAATTACCGATTAATAAAATCCCGACGTTCAATTTTATTGATGCCACGTATCAATACACGGGTAGTTTCCAATGGCAAAAAGGCTCCGATTTATTTGGCAATGTAGAGCTAAACGGGCAAACTTACGATTTGGGAAATACCATTCAAAATTCCAATGTGCACAACCTGAACACATCGTTGGACATGACTCGTTTTTACAAATACATCGGTTTGGTGAAAAAACCGGTGCGAACAGTAAGACGACGAACCAATACGCCTGGCGGCCCTCCAGGAGCGAATCCTGAAAACAATAAACCTTCACGGCCTAAAAACCAGTCGATGACCAAAATTTTAAATGCGGGAGTTGATATTTTAACCAGTATAAAAAGAATTCAGTTTAATTACTCTGAAAACAACGGAACCTTTTTGCCGGGTTATACCAGAACACCTGGTTTTGTAGGGACTTTGAAACCCACCGTTGGTTATACTTTTGGTAGCCAAAGTGACGTGCGTTATTTGGCGGCAAGGCGAGGTTGGTTAACCGCTTTCCCAGAGTTCAACCAGCAATTCACAGCAACCAATACCAAACAATTGGATTTTTCGGCGAGCTTGCAACCGGTTTCCGATTTAAAAATCGACTTGCTTGGAAACCGTGCCTATTATGAAAATTATGCCGAAAATTACAATGTGGTAAATGGGATTTACAATCCGTTAACACCAAATACCTTTGGGAATTTCAATATTTCAACGGTATTGATAAAAACGGCTTTCAGTAAAAGTGATGAAAATGTAAGCGAAGCTTTTGATGAATTTAGGTCAAACCGACTGAAAGTGGCCGAACGTTTGGCTGAAGAATTTTATGGAACTACAAACTACGAAAGAAATGCCGAGGACGGCTTCCCGCTAGGTTTCGGTAAAAACAGCCAGAAGGTGTTATTGCCAGCGTTTTTGGCTGCCTATTCGGGGCAGGATGCCAACAAGGTAAAAACATCGGCGTTTAGAGATGTGCCCATCCCGAACTGGGATTTAAAGTACACCGGTTTCATGAAATTCGACTGGTTTAAAAAACATTTTAAGCGTTTTTCTCTTACGCACGGCTACCGTTCTACATACACCATCAACCAGTTTACAACCAACCTGAATTTGAATTTAGACCCAGATGCGAACGAGCAGCCCGTTGCCGAAACCCCATACTCGAACCAGCCACAGGAAGCATTGGATCAATCGGGGAACTTTAAAAATGCTCGTTTGTTCAGTAACATCAACTTAACTGAAATGTTCAGCCCGTTGATGCGATTGGATTTCGAAATGAAAAATTCGGTTAAAATTTTGGCCGAAATTAGAAAGGATAGGTTACTGTCTTTAAGTTTCGATAACAATTTAATGACCGAAGTGCAAGGGAACGAATACATCATAGGTTTGGGTTATCGTATAAAAGACTTGCGCATCCGATCAAATCTGGCCGGGCCACAAAAGCGTATTGTTAGCGATTTGAATATGAAGGCCGATATTTCTGTGCGTGATAATAAAACCATTATCCGTTACCTCGATTTGGAAAACAATCAAATCACCTCGGGGCAAACCATTTGGGGCTTGAAATATTCGGCTGATTATGCCTTCAGTAAAAACCTAACCGGCATCTTTTATTTCGATTACACGTTTTCAGAATATGCCATTTCAACCGCATTTCCGCAAACTACCATCCGTTCGGGGCTAACCTTGAGGTATAATTTTGGTAATTAAGACGCTTAAAATTTGAATTTTACAGGCGAATAAATACTTTTGCTGAAATAATTTAATAGATAAATAAATGAACATTCCTTCAGAATTAAAGTACACTAAAGATCACGAGTGGGTATCCATTCAAGGTGATATTGCTACTATAGGTATTACCGATTTTGCACAGAGCGAACTGGGCGATATTGTTTATGTTGAGGTTGAAACCTTGGACGAGACTTTAGATGCCGAAGACATTTTTGGAACGGTTGAGGCCGTAAAAACAGTTTCCGATTTGTTTTTGCCGCTTTCTGGCGAAGTTGTTGAATTCAACGAATTGTTGGAAGACGAGCCTGAAAAGGTAAATAGCGATCCTTATGGCGATGGCTGGATGATTAAAGTGAAAATTTCGGATGCCGAGGAAATCAACGGACTCATGTCTGCCGACGACTATAAAGCCTTAATTGGTGCTTAAAAAACTAATACTTCTGGCAACCATTTTGTACACATTGGCCTTAACCTTGGTGTGTTTAATTCGGTTGAATAATTTACCAGATGTAGGGGTTTCTTTTGGCGATAAAATCTTTCACTTTTTGGCTTACAGCGTTTTAACTTTACTTTGGTTTGGTACGTTTTTGTTTTATACCAGTGCAGGGCGTTCAAAAGCCATACTTTACGCCACGGTTTTTGCGGTAATCTTTGGTATAATTATTGAAGTATTACAAGATACCATGACCGATTTTAGAAGTTTGGATATTTACGACATGATAGCCAACAGTCTCGGCGCATTGTTAACCGCTGGAACTCTGTGGATAAAGAAAACTTTACAAGTTAAAAACCAATAAAGCCTTGCTTTTTTGGAAAATAAATAGTTAAATTAGCAATCTTGATAAACGAATAAATTATGGAACCTAAAAAAAATCCTAAAGCAAATGTTGGGCGAAACAGTTCGCTGTATTTCGCCATTGGGTTAGCACTTATGCTATTCCTTACCAATTACGCCATCAACTATAAAACTTACGATAAAGAAGAAATAGACGTAGGTATGGTGGTTATGGAAGAGGAGATTGAAGAAGAAATTCCATTAACAGAACAGATACAAACGCCACCGCCACCACCGCCACCACCAGCAGCTCCCGAGGTTATCGAGATTGTTGAAGATGAGGTTGAGGTTGAGGAAACCGTAATCGAATCGACTGAGGTAGATCAAGAAACCGAAATTGTTGAGGTTGAAGAAGTAGAAGTGGTAGAGGTTGAAGAAGACATTGACGTACCGTTTTCAGTTATTGAAAATGTACCGGTTTTCCCTGGTTGTGAAAAAGGAAACAATCAGCAGAAAAGAGATTGTATGTCTGAAAAAATCCAAAAGTTTGTACAAAAGAAATTTAATACAGATTTGGCCAGTGATTTAGGTTTATCGGGAAGACAGCGTATCAACGTAATCTTTAAAATTGACAAAACAGGTAGCGTAACGGGTATCCGTTCCAGAGCACCGCACCCTGCTTTAGAAAAAGAAGCAGCAAGGGTAATCAATTTATTACCAAAAATGAAGCCCGGAAAACAAAGAGGTAAGCCGGTAAACGTACCGTATTCGTTACCAATTATCTTCCAAGTACAAGATTAAGTTTACACTTTATAAATTATAAAAACCTTGAAGTTCGCTTCAAGGTTTTTTTGTGCGTTATGGTTTCGCTTTCAGGAAAGGGAGTTTGATTTAAAAAAAAACATTGGTAATCTTCTTTTTAATGACATTGTTTAACGAATTGTGTCATTCCGAATGAGGTACGAGGAGGAATCTCATAATTGTGGAATTTCTCGTAGTTTATCTTGAGCGTAGCTGAAGCATAAAACCCCGCTACAATTCTGTAACGGGGTTTCGTTTTTGGTATGCTTATTGTGACTTTAGCATATTATTAACATTTTAAACTATAATTATTATGAGACATCAAAAGATCGCTCACAAACCCATTCGGCAAAATGGGGAAGTCGAGAAAAAGCCACACAAGCACGACACAAATTTACAAAAAAACTCCACCCTTTATTTTCAGGTGGGACTTATTGTTTGTTTACTGGCCGCCTATGGGTTGCTTGAAATGAAGTTTGAAACGGCCAATGTCGAGATTGCAGCCTTGCCTCCAATTGACACAATATACATTGCCGACCCTCCAAATTTCACTCCCGAAATTATTGAAGAAAGCAAGCCTGTTGAGAAAGTTGTTACGGCCCCAAGTGAAACTTTTATAGAGGTTCCCGATGAAACACCTGATATTTTTATTGAGGAAACCTTAAAAAAGGAAAAGGTGATTGCACCAATAACTTCACCCGGCGATATAATTTTAGAGGAAAAGCCAAGAGAGCCAGAAAATGTTTCTTTTATTTTAATTGAAGATGCTCCTATTTATCCAGGGTGTGAAAAGTTTAAGGATAATAAGGGTAGAAAAAAGTGCATGTCCGATAAAATCACCAAGCTTATCCAAAGGAAGTTTGATGGCAACGATATTGCAACAAGCTATGGTTTGCAGGGTGTACAAAGAATAGATGTGCAATTTACAATTGACAAAACAGGTAAGGTTAATGATGTTAAAACTAGGTCGCCACACCCAAAATTAGATGAGGAAGCTGAGCGGGTTATAGATATGATTCCACAAATGACTCCCGGAAAGCAGAGGGACAAGAACGTAGGTGTGATTTATAATTTGCCAATTATTTTTAAGGCTCAATAAATAATTACCAGGTCATTTTGTAAAGGAGGTTCAGAAAATATACTTTTTTGAACCTCTTTTTGGGTTTAAACTAATTGTAAGAGACTGTCTAAAAAGTGATAAATAAACGTCATTGAGAGAAAATAGCTTGCACTGAGTGCAGTAGAAGTTAAGCAATCTCATGTTCAGCAACTTCATTTAAAAGATGCCTTCACGTTGTTCGGGATGACGACTTTTAATATAGCTTGTTTCGTGAGTTTGGCCAATCGGCAATCTAAAAAAATATAGTATCTTTCAGTCCTAAATCAATGCTTTACAACACGCATGCGCTTATTTATTGTTCCCATTCTACTTTTTGTTTTGCAATTCGGTAATGCTCAAATCCAATCGGTAAATGAAAAACCGCCTGTTTTTCCAGAGTGCGATAGCGTACCTATTACTAGTTTGCAGGATTGTTTCGATAAGCAGGTATTCAA
Source organism: Tamlana crocina (assembly GCF_012037625.1). Classification (NCBI taxonomy): domain Bacteria; kingdom Pseudomonadati; phylum Bacteroidota; class Flavobacteriia; order Flavobacteriales; family Flavobacteriaceae; genus Tamlana; species Tamlana crocina. The sequence goes on along the minus strand of NZ_JAAVJS010000015.1, from coordinate 2,791 downwards.
TCATATTTTCAATCATTTTAACGTGCCAGAAGATCTTGCCCAACAAAATTATAAAGGTGAAGTGTCTGTACTTTTTGAAGTGGATACTTTAGGGCAATTTCAAGTGGTTTATGCCAATGCAGTTTACCAATCGTTGAAAGACGAAGCCAAACGGGTTTTTGGCGCCATGCCGAAAGTTGCCCCAGCAACTTACAACGGCCGACATACTTTTGCCCAATATTCGGTGGCAATTCAAATTCCGTTGCACAACCAGTATGTGAAACGGCAGCCTGTTTCAAATGAAAACGAAATCAATCAACAAGCAATGGCGGCCAAACGCGAATTCGATAGTGTCAATGCCAGTTTAAAAACCTTCGAGAACCCTAAATTCGACAGTCAGTTAAACATTCCGTTTACGCATAGCGATTACGCGCGTTTTGATTACGGAATGAATTTAGTGGGCACCAATAGTCATACCGCATCAAAACCCTTCGTTTATGAGGATGTTTCGAAATATTATGATTTTAAAACCGAACAGGAGCAGTTGAAAAAAGAAGCCGGAACTTGGGCGGGCAAAAAACTGTGGAATGAACATTTGGTGCAGTTACAAGGCGAGAATTATTGGTTCACTATCGACCCGATTTTCGATTTGCAATTGGGAAGCGATGCCGAAATTGGTTCCACTTATAATAATACCCGCGGACTTTTAGTTCAGGGCGGACTGGGCAAAAAATTGAATTTTTACACTACCGTTTTTGAAAGTCAAGGCCGATTTGCCGATTACGTGAACCGCTATGCTGAAAGTTTAAAAGCTTGGGGACCCGATCCGGCTATTATTCCCGGGCGTGGCATTGCCAAGCGTTTTAAAACCGATAGTTACGATTATCCCGTGGCTGAAGCATACCTGTCGTACGCGCCAACCGATTTTATGAATGTGCAGTTTGGGCATGGTAAAAATTTTATTGGTGATGGCTATCGGTCGTTGTTATTGAGCGATGTGGTGAGCCCGCATCCCTTTTTAAAACTGAACACCAAATTCTGGAAAATAAAATACACCAACACTTGGATGTGGCTAAAAGATGTGCGAGACGAAGCGGTGGCCGACAAAGCTTTTTTAACCAAATACATGGCCAACCATTATTTAAGTTGGAACGTGTCGAAACGGTTGAACATTGGGTTGTTCGAATCGGTGTTGTGGACTAACTCCAATAACCGCGGGTTTGATGTGAATTATTTAAATCCCATTGTGTTTTATCGCGCCATTGAATTCGAAACGGGGCAAGGTGCCGGAAATGCGCTTTTGGGAGCCACGGCAAAATATAAATTCAGTGACGAGGTGAATGCCTACGGACAATTCATTTTAGATGAATTTTCGTTAGGCGATATTAAAGGCGGCGAAAGAAGTTGGAAAAACAAGTACGGCTACCAGCTTGGGGTTAAATATTTCAATGCTTTTAAAGTGGACAATTTGTTGCTGCAAATGGAGTACAATCGCATTAGGCCGTTTACCTATTCGCATAACACCATTGTGCTGAACTACGGGCACAACAACCAAAGCATGGCGCATTTGTGGGGTGCCAATTTTAGTGAGCTGATTTTAATTGGCCGCTACCGTTACCAACGTTGGTACGGCGATGCCAAGTTTATTTTTGGTATGCGCGGACTCGATTTTAACAACGGCACCGATAACTTTAGTTACGGCGGCGATATTTACCGCGATTACAACGACCGCCCTTTCGATACGGGCGTTGAAGTGGGGCAGGGCATAAAAACCAACAGTTTTTACGCCAATCTGCAAGCTGGCTATTTGGTAAACCCCGCTTCGAACCTTAAGATTTTTACCGATATTACGGTTCGGAATTTTAACCCCGAAGCCACCACAGCATCCACGTTTGAAAACAATACTGTGTGGTTTAACTTTGGATTACGCACCGATTTGTTTAATTGGTATTTCGATCATTGACAATTGTTTGTCATTCCCGCGCTTGTGCTGAGCGTAGACGAAGTGAAGGCGGGAATCTTTTAAATTGGAGTTCATGTCACCCTGAACTGTCAGGCTGAGCGGAGTCGAAGCCTTGTTTCAAGGTTGCACCATTTCAGGACCAAAAGCAACTTTTCGTCATCACGAGGGAAGAATGACCGAAGTGATCTGCCGATGTGAACTATTTTTTGATGAGATGGCGTCGTCATGCTTCCTCGCCATGACGTTGTTGAGAGATTTTCAAGAATTAAAAAGCCTTTAGATAATGGCGTAAAACACTTACATTTACAGGATAACAACACAAAACTCTTTATGCCCTAACGTACTTTGCAGGATATCGTTAATAAAAGCTTGGATATAATAAATAAGACAATACATAGACAAACCCGCATTGAAAAAGAAATTAAACTCTATAGATTTATTAATTGAAAATCTTCAAAAGGAATTTTCCAAAATCCCAAATTTTGAACTTACTCAAAATGACCCACTCGGAAAAAAAACTTTTTGATTTTGTAGTGCGATTTGTTTCAGAATTTCACTCATATCAAGATTTATTTGTTCAATTCTACCTTCCTGCTTCATTAAAATCAATACAAACTTTTAAAAGAGAACTTAAGTTTTCAAAGTATAAACAATTCTTCAATTTAACCGAAGATGAATTCAAAGAAAATTATTTTGAAACTGTCAGATTAGGGTATGTCGGTGTGTAACCTTCCCTAAAAATAAGACAGTTTAAAATTCGAAATTATTAATTTTAAACCAATAAACTGTCAGATGAAAAAAAGTAGATTTACCGAAAGTCAGATCATCAAGATCTTAAAAGAAAACGAA
>NZ_JAAVJS010000148.1:0-515 GCF_012037625.1 Tamlana crocina | reverse complement strand
ATCACCAAACTTTTGCTGCAACAGGGAGTAGAAACCGATGCCAGAGACGCAGCCGGAAACACAGCTTTAATGGGAATTTGCTTTAAAGGCAACAAAGACATTGCTGAAATGCTTATTCTTAACGGTGCAGATGTGAATGCCAGGAACTCTTCGGGAGCTACAGCTCTTATCTTTGCAGCCACTTTTGGGCAGGAAAAGATCGTAGAATTGCTGCTGCAAAATGGAGCGGATAAAACCATGAGAGACAGCAAAGGAAACGCTGCTTTAGATTACGCTAAGGACCCGGCCACAGCACAACTCCTCAAAAATTAGTTTATTTCTAATAGTCTGTTTTTTTACCTCCTGTCATTCCCTAAATAAAATATAATTGATTGCTTTTGGCTTAGTATTCTCCTATTTTAGAGAAAACTAAACCAACAATTATGGACAAGAATATTAAGACAATGGCTCGTACCGGCTTTGTAGCAAAGGGAGTTGTTTATGGGATCATTGGAATTTTAACCTTTAAAGCCGCC
>NZ_JAAVJS010000147.1:0-515 GCF_012037625.1 Tamlana crocina | reverse complement strand
ATAATTGACCTGAAGTACCTTTCCTTCCAGGTCCTCATCAAGGACTGCAACTTTATCTCCGGGTTTAAACATCTTATTTATTGCTATTGTTGATCTCCTCTTCCTCCGGGTCTTTTTTATGATCATCTTTTGTTTCTACCCAAAAATTTGTTGCCCGATACAATCCAAACATAAGGAGTACCAGCCCCAGGATCATTGCGTAAACATTCCTCTCTTCTCCCGAAATTTCAAAAAGCAGGATCGCACCTCCCACTACTATGAACAGAGAATTCCAGAATTGCGAAGATGGTTTTTTCATAATTATTTGTTTACCAATGAATTAAAAATAAAAAAGAATAGTAACTTGAAGTTATCAACTGCGAATTTCGGGAAAATGCGAGGATTTTTAGTGATTACTGCTCTTTTATTTGCGTTGCAAAACAGTTTTGCCCAACTATCGGTTAAACCTTCAAAAGACGGAACTAAAAGTAATTATCTCTATGTAAAAGAGGATCTGCTTTTTGTTCAGAAGGATA
>NZ_JAAVJS010000146.1:0-516 GCF_012037625.1 Tamlana crocina | reverse complement strand
CATATGCATTATTTATATGAAATTTGCATCCAATAGTAGAAGAACGATGAAAGAAGAGGATAAGTAAATAAAAAAAATCATTAGCAAACATTATAATGTAAGAACATTTAGGCAAATGAAAAACATTTTGATTTCCCCCCTGGTCCTTCTTCTTTTTTGGACGGGTATTACAAGTGCACAGGATACCCTTTATGTAAGTCTTGAGGAAACCGTTGCGAGTGCAGTTACGGGAAATCCCGACATTCTTATATCCAGGCTCGAAGTTGAGAGAGCTATTAGCCAGTTAAAAGCAGCCAACGGAGCTTTTCTCCCCAATATTGGAGTGGATGGGCAGTATGTGAGAAACATCAAAAGGCCGGTATTTTTCCTTCCTCCCGGAGAGGGCTTTGGCGGACAGCAAGGTGATGAACGGGGAACGGTCATTGAGGCGGGTTATGATAATTCGTTCAACATGACAGCCCAGGCGACATTACCCCTATACAATCAAAGTATTATCGCCAGTTCAAGAGCAGCACG
>NZ_JAAVJS010000145.1:0-516 GCF_012037625.1 Tamlana crocina | reverse complement strand
GAACATATGACTCCGGTAGTGCTGCTAACCGACGGATATATTGCAAACGGATCTGCACCCTGGAAAATTAGAAAAGTAGAAGACCTTCCTGAAATAAAAACCAGGTTGGTTAAAGAAGGTAAGGAAGACTGGCATCCATATAACCGGGATGAGATCACTCTTGCCAGAGATTGGGCAGTACCGGGTACTCCGGGGCTGGAACATCGCGTAGGAGGTCTTGAAAAAGATGCGGGAACAGGAAACGTTTCCCACGTTCCCCAAAACCACGAAGTGATGACACAAGTGAGAGCTGAAAAAGTAAGAAGGGTACAAAGCTTCATTCCTGAACTTGTTCCTGAATTCGCTTCAGAAGGGGATCTACTTATTATAGGTTGGGGAGGAACTTATGGTTCTCTTCACACCGCTGCCAAGCAACTTTATGATGAAGGCTTCAGAAATATTGGATTCGCTCATTTCAACTATATCAATCCGCTTCCAAAGAACACTGAAGAGCTGTTCAGCAAGTTCAAAAAAATA
>NZ_JAAVJS010000144.1:0-517 GCF_012037625.1 Tamlana crocina | reverse complement strand
AACTTTAAATAGTTTATTACCTGAACATTCCTACTTTATACTACCACTATTCTATCACATTGACAAAATGCAGCTGCTTTGAATGCCAATTTCTTAAAATACCGGAGTACCAGAAAACTTACAACTACTGTAGAAAACAGAACGGTCTACAGCGGAGATTTCGCTGAGCTCAATATTTTTGAAACTGGAGAGGTGGCAGAAAAGGTTCCGCTTCAATTTGACTTTCCCATTATAGCCAGTATGCTTACCGGGAAAAAGATTATGCATTTAGAAGATAAACCTGCATTTGATTTTTTTCCGGGAGAATCTGTAGTACTTCCATCCAATGAGAAGATAAGCATAGATTTCCCGGTTGCCACAGGAACATCTCCCACCAGTTGCCTCGCGCTGGGGATAGATCCCGAAAAAATAAGGGAAACCGTAGAACTGTTTAATAATAAAACGCGTGTACATTATGAGAATGATCAATATGAGATAGATGATACTACTCATCATTTGGAAAACAATGAGCAGGTAC
>NZ_JAAVJS010000143.1:0-517 GCF_012037625.1 Tamlana crocina | reverse complement strand
CATAACGGCTTTGACTACGAGGCTATTCAAAAAGCCATGGAAGATAACAAGAAGGGCAAGCGGGTGAGAGGTGCCAGTACGATCTCACAACAAACTGCCAAAAATGCTTTTTTATGGCCGCAACGCAGCTGGTTTAGGAAAGGACTGGAAGTTTATTTTACCTTTTTAATAGAATTGTTTTGGAGCAAGGAGCGGATCCTCGAAGTTTATCTTAACAGCATAGAAATGGGAAAAGGGATCTACGGCGCCGAGGCTGCAGCTCAGGCCTGGTTCGGAAAGTCGGCTGCTAATCTAACGGCATATGAGGCGGCGGCTATAGCTGCAATTTTACCCAATCCCAGAGAATACAGAGCTAAACCTGCCAGTAACTACATCGCCGGGAGGCAGGCGTGGATCGTAAGGCAAATGAGAAACCTCGGGGCAATTCAGCTGGAAAAATGAATTCAAAAACCAAAGAACAACTTATAGAGGCCTGTGCTGCGTATGTGGAAGGTAAACTGCAAACGGTGCAACGGGC
>NZ_JAAVJS010000142.1:0-519 GCF_012037625.1 Tamlana crocina | reverse complement strand
GCCGGTCACTCTGACATTAACAGCTACAGGAAATAGCCCTTGTGCCAATGCTGTGTCAACTAAAACTTTGACGATAAATCAGGCTCCAACAGCAGTTGCAGGAACCGATGTAATAGCTTGTTCAAATGCTGCAATTAAAATTACAGAAGGATCATCAGCTACTAACAACACAGGAATTACCTGGACCTCCAATGGAACAGGAACCATCGCTAATCCCACTTCTCTTACTGAAGCGACTTACACTCCGGGCACTGGGGAAACCGGGCCTGTCACTCTAACATTAACAGCTACAGGAAACAGCCCTTGTGCAAATGCGGTGTCAACTAAAACTTTGACGATAAATCAGGCTCCAACAGCAGTTGCAGGAACCGATGTAATAGCTTGTTCAAATGCTGCAATTAATATTACAGAAGGATCATCAGCTACTAACAGCACAGGAATTACCTGGACCTCCAATGGAACAGGAACCATCGCTAATCCCACTTCTCTTACTGAAGCGACTTACACTCCGGGCACTGG
>NZ_JAAVJS010000141.1:0-520 GCF_012037625.1 Tamlana crocina | reverse complement strand
AACTGGATGACGTTTTTGAAAGAAAAGATGATATAGCTATTGCCGTAAAAAGGGAGCTGAATGAAGCTATGGAGGAATACGGATATGACATCATCAAAACCCTGGTGACAGACATTGATCCCGATGTACAGGTAAAAGCTGCTATGAACCGCATCAATGCTTCGGAAAGAGAAAAAGTAGCAGCCGAATATGAAGCTGAAGCGGAACGTATCAAGATCGTAGCAAAAGCCCGTGCAGAAGCTGAAAGTAAACGCCTGCAGGGTCAGGGTATTGCCGACCAACGCCGTGAGATCGCCCGCGGATTAGAAGAAAGTGTTGATGTACTGAATAATGTCGGGATCAATTCCCAGGAAGCTTCTGCCCTTATCGTTGTAACTCAGCACTACGACACCTTGCAGTCCCTTGGAGAAGAAACTCAAAGTAACCTGATACTGCTTCCTAATTCTCCTCAAACAGGAAGTGACATGTTGAATAATATGATCGCGTCATTCACTGCTTCCAATCAAATTGGAGAAGCAAT
>NZ_JAAVJS010000140.1:0-523 GCF_012037625.1 Tamlana crocina | reverse complement strand
CCGACATATTGAAACTTTTGCTTAGAGACTTGAGCTCCAGCACTCCGTCAGCATCATTGGCATACTTCAGAATACTTTCCGGTTCTTCATTTAAGATAAAACTGTATGGGTTGTCATTGACGATTAAAATGCGGTGCTTTTTCCCGAAGGCGATAAGCTGTTCGAAAATTGCCTTTTTTGCCACTGCACCGGTGGGCATGTTCGGGTAATTCACCCACATCAATTTCACCCTGCTTAGATCCCGCTTTTCCAGTTGCTCAAAATTGGGCAACCAGCCGGTTTTTTCACTTAAATCATACAGCACCGTGCTGGCACCAACCAACCGACTTACGGCAGCATAGGTGGGATAGCCGGGGTTTGGTACCAGCACCTCATCTCCTTCATTCAAAAATGCCATGGAAATGTGGGTGATTCCTTCCTTGCTGCCCATGAGGGGAAGGATCTCAGTTTCTGAATTCAGGTTTACATCATAGAAGTTCTGATAGAATTCCGCAATGGCTTTCCGGAAATCATTAGTACCGCG
>NZ_JAAVJS010000139.1:0-524 GCF_012037625.1 Tamlana crocina | reverse complement strand
AAATCAGCTTCCAAAAATAACTTCCTCTCAAAATGCAGCCGAACTCCTTTACGGACAATGGAACAAAAACAATATCGAACTGCACGAAACCTTTAAAATAATGTTGCTGAACAACGCCAATAAAGTAAAAGGTATTTATCAGGTATCCACAGGAGGCATTACCGGCACCTTGGTAGACTTAAGGATAATATTTGCCGTAGTACTCAAAAGCCTTACCACGGCTGTAATCCTTGCTCACAACCATCCTAGCGGAACCTTGAGACCGAGTGAACCGGATAAACGCCTGACCCAAAAAATTAAAAAGGCAGGGGAATTATTTGATATTAAGGTATTGGACCATTTGATCCTGATACCTGATGGAAATTATTTCAGTTTTGCAGATGAAGGAATGCTTTAAATGCAAAGCTTGAGATCTATACTAATCTTTCAAACCTGAACGAAGAAGCCCGAAGACCAACTTTCGGAGAATTTCATAAAGGATGTGGTGCGAAAATTTGGGGATGATATCCGCAAATATGCAAAAT
>NZ_JAAVJS010000014.1:0-107965 GCF_012037625.1 Tamlana crocina | reverse complement strand
GGTCGATGCCCATTAGGAACTGGGGCATTATTTTAAACCAGTTTTTGACTATATTTGAAAAAAGGGTCCGGCTTTAATCAAGCCAAACCCTCGATTTATAACTTACACACTTCTCGGGATAGTGTCTATTTAGTTCTGGCTGCCCGAAAGGGCAGTCTTTTTTTGTTAACCTTGCGATTTTTGCCGACTGTTTGGGGTAGTCCTATTTTGTGAAAAAGCACTTTACTTACCTTTTCAAATACAGCTGCCTCCTCACAGATAGGGCATGATTGTTTTTTAAAACTTTATCGATAATTTAGCTCTCCATGATTAGGATTGAATCATTTTATCAAATTTCAAAACTATTTTAAGCATATTCATCAATAAAACATAAGTATTTGAAAATGAAATCCATAATAAAACTGTCGCTTTTTGTCTTATCAATGCAGATAGGAGCACAAGGCATTGATAAATCTCTTTACGCTTTTGATTTTAAAATGGATAGTTTAACTATCTTGCAGAGAGCAAAGCTTTTTGATAAACTTGGCTACAGTGGCACTACTTTTATCGTGAAAAACGATAAGCAAATAAAAAAACTACAAGAATATCTGGATACTGAAACCTTTTCTTCAGGAAAGTTATCAATTCCTGTGGTTTACTTTCCGTTTAATTTTTCCAATGATCTTGAAAATGAAAATAAATTATGGCGTAAAACACTAAATGTATTACCTGAAGGAACAGATTTATGGGTCATCATTTTAAAGGAAGATGCTACAGAGAAAAAAACTTTGGAGCTTTTGAAAGATATGACAACCGAAGCTCAAAAATTAAACAAGAATATTGTTATATATCCGCACGATAATTGTTTTATAGAATCTGCTGAAGAGGCCATTCCTTACATTGAAAAATTAAATGAGCCAAACCTGTTTCTAACCTTGCACTTATGCCATGAATTAAGAGCGGGTAATGGTAGCCGTTTGCTTGATGTTGCGATTAAGGCTTCTCCTTACTTAAAATTTGCTTCTGTTTCTGGTGCCAACATGACCATGTTTGAAAATGAAGAACAAGGTTGGGCTGATGCCATAAAACCATTGGACGAAGGGGATTATGATGTCTCTGAATTTATATCAGTCTTGCAAAAAATAAAATTTAAAGGTAAAACCATATTGCACACTTTTGGAATAGAAGATGCTCCTAAAGACCATTTATCGCGTTCTATTGAAAAATGGAACGATCTGGTTGATTCTACTTTCAAAAATCAAAACAACAACTTAAATAACATTCTTGATAATCCAGAAAATGCCTGTTGGGATGAGGTGTCAAGGTCTTGGTTTATTTCTAATTTAGGAGGAGGAAAAGTAACGATTGAAAAAGATGGTTATGGGTGGATTACACGTTTAGATGAAAAAGGAAAAGTAATCTCAAATAGATGGATAGAAGATTTAGATGCACCTACCGGAATGGCCTCGTACAAAAACCTTTTGTATGTTGCTGATCGGGGTGTTTTAGTTGAAATTGATATTACTGAAGGAAAAATTATTAGGAAAATAAATTTACCCAATTCAGAGTTCGCCAATGATGTTGCCGCAACTCCCAGTGGAGACATATACGTATCCGATACGTTCACAAACAGTATCTATAAACTTCCTAAAAATAAGGATATAGAAATCTTTGTTAAAAATGATACCCTAGAGTACCCAAATGGCTTATGGGTTGATGGAAACCACTTAGTGGTAGCTACATGGGGGCCAATGACCAATCGCGCTACTTTCGAGACCAGCAGAAAAGGGACGCTAATGAGGATTGATCTTGAAACCAAAGAAATAAAACCTGTTGGAAAAGGTTTGCCGATTGCAAACTTTGATGGCGTTGTAAAATACAACAAGTCTTATTATGCTACAGATTGGACAGGTGGAAGACTTTTGAAGATTAGTGAGCACGGAGATGTGGAAGAGGTTGTGTCCGGCTTTTCGCAATTCGCAGATTTAGGCATTAACATAAAAAACGGAATTGTCATGATTCCGGAAATGAGCAAAAACCGCTTTATACTTATATACCTAAAATCCTTGTTAACTCAATAAAAAATAGCTGCTACCCAAGATTTTTTGTTACCACTCTTTTAGGTCTATGGATGGTTTAGAGAGGTACTAGATGTTGTTACTTTGAGCCTACCTTCTTTGGTACAAAAGAATAGGCAAATTCGAATTGAATATCTGAAACCAAAATATTGCCGCTTAGTCCTGAAACTTGTTATTTGTTTACTGGTTAGATTTATTTTGTTATTTCAGAAAGAATTAAAAAAGTGTTTGTGTCTCCAAATTGCATGAGTTTGTCTAACAGTTTTTGTAGGCGCAATTGATTTTCTACAACAACTTTTAAATGAATATTTTGGTTTCCTGTAATACGGTGCGCTACAGTAATTTCAGGAAATTCATTAACCTTGTTAATTACATACTTTAATTTTCCAGGAAATACTTTCAACAAAATAAAGGCCTCTAAATCATAGCCAATTAGTTTGTTGTTTATTTGTATATCATATTTTTTAATAACGCCTTCTTCTTCAAGTTTTTGTACACGTTCTCTAACTGATGATGGAGATAAATTTATTTTTCTTCCAAGATCAGCAAATGACAGGCGAGAATTCTCCTTTAAAATATCTAATAATTTTTTGTCTGTACTATCAACCATTGAATCGTTAGTTTTGGTGTTTAATTTTTGTGTTTTAAACGGTAAATATATCTAAAATATCATTTAATCAATTTTAAGATGCCTGTATTGTGTTTTATTTTTGAATAATCAATATAAATATGCTTTTTATTGTGAATATAATTCAGATAATTAGTGTTTGTTGTGAAAATAAAAACCAAAAATAAATTTATGTTTGATAATTGTGTAAACAAATCGTTAGAAGCAAAGTTTGAAGCGCTTGAGGCTGATAATGCTCCCGGTCAAGAGGTAAGGCAAGATTTAGGTGTCCTAGAAAATGTTATGCGGGGAGGTAAACTTAAAGGAGTGCCAGTAGACTTTTCTCACGGGGATGTAAATGCTTTTACTCCAACTCCAGATTCAGAAAACTATTGGTTAGAGGGTTTTAAGCAAGGAGGCTCTCAAGCTTACACAGAATACCGAGGAGCTTTAAGCGTTAGAGAAATTTTAGCCAAACGTCTAGAGAAATTTACAAATACGCCTGTGTTGCCCGACAGTGAATTGATTTTAACGCCAGGAACTCAAGGTGCGTTGTTTTTAGCTTTAGGAGCAACAGTCGCATCTGGAACTAAAGTGGCTATTGTAGAGCCAGATTATTTTGCTAATCGAAAATTAGTTAAATTTTTTGGAGGAGAAGTCGTTCCGGTTCCTTTGTGTTATTTGGGAGAACCCTCAGAAAACGGATTAAACTTTAATACGCTAGAAAAGGCGTTTAAAAATGACACTAAGGTTTTAGTGTTTTCAAACCCTAATAATCCTACGGGGATTGTGTACTCTGAAGAAGTAATAAATAAAATTGCTGTTTTAGCAAATAAATATAATGCTACGGTAATTGTAGATCAACTATACTCAAGAATGTTGTATAATGGCGAAATATATGCACATTTGCGTGCTTGTAAAGTGCGGCCAAAAAATCTAATTACAATTATGGGGCCTTCTAAAACAGAATCTTTAAGTGGCTATCGTCTAGGGGTAGCCTTTGGAACGTCAAAAATAATAGATAGAATGGAGCGTTTACAGGCTATTGTTTCTCTAAGGGCAGCAGGGTACAATCAAGCTGTTTTTAAAACTTGGTTTAATGAGCCTAAAGGCTGGCTGGAAAATAGAATTGAACAACATGAAGCTATACGAGATGAGTTGCTTGAGGTTTTTAGAGGTGCAAACCTTAAAACCGCAACGCCTCAAGCAGGAAGTTACTTGTTTCCAAAATTACCAGCATTAAGTGTAGATTTAAATACGTTTGTAAGGTTGTTGAGGTATCAAGCAAATGTAACAGTTACGCCGGCATCAGAGTTTGCACCTCACTTAAACGACAGTATTAGGCTTAATTTTTCGCAAGACCATGATGCTGCGATAGAGGCCGCAAAACGAATTGTAAAAATGGTTGAAATATACGCCTTATGAAAACAGTAAACGAGAATCCAATACCACAAGGTAAGTATATTCCAGCTGCAAGACATGCCGATGTTATTTATACTTCGGGCATGACACCTAGAAAAGATGGTAAGCTAATTTATTCGGGGCAAATAAAAGCTACAGTTCCTGTTGAAACGTATAAAGAAGCTGTTGAGATAGCAACATTAAATGCTATTACGGCAGCTGTTAATTGTTTAGAGGGTGACGAAAAAATTGGAAGGGTGTTGCAAATGAATGTTTTTTTAAACACAGAAACAGCATTTACAATGCATTCTAAAATAGCAGATTTTGCATCAGATATTATTATTAATGTTTTAGGTATTCTATGTATTGGAAGCAGGGCCGCAATAGGGGTGGCTTCTTTACCATCTAACGCGCCTGTAGAAATAACATTAGTTTGTAGCATTAGCTAACACTAACAAGGTTTTAAGTGTCCTTCTCATGACACTAACTAAAGGTGCTTTTATCACTAAACCGATATAGCATTATTTAAACCATTGAATCCTTTTTGTTATAGTTTAAAAAAGTTGTTTCAATGAAAAAAAGCAGATTTTACCCAATAATCAACTTTTAAATAATTGTAAATAAAAATACCTTTACGGTGTAAAATTATTTCAATAATAACATTTAACATGAATTAAAATTACTATAAGTTAATAAGTATTGAATTATTAATAATTGTGGTTTTTGTTCGAGTTATTAAAAAACTATCATTTATGGAAACCAAACTTCATTATGTTTTAAAGAAAACATTGTTAGTTACAAGTTTGTTTTTAACATTTTTTCAAAGCAATGCTCTTAAATATGGCGAAAGTGCTATAAATAGAAGTATAGATTTTTTTGAATTGAAATGGAAAAAATCAAATTTAAATCTCCTTCAAAAAAGTGTTGAAGGTATAGTTACAGACGAAAGTAATGCTCCTTTAATAGGAGTTACTATTGTTATTAAAGGTACAAAAACAGGTGTCACCACCGATTTTGACGGAAAATTTAATTTAAATGCTAAAGAAGGGGATGTATTGTTGTTTTCGTATTTGGGTTATGCAGATGTAGAAATAACCGTAGGTAGTACATCATTTTATAATATAAAAATGAATCCTTCGGCAGAAGAACTTGATGGGGTGGAAATATTTTCTACAGGATATCAAAAAATTAGTAAAGAACGTGTAACAGGGTCTTTTGCAAAAATTAATACAAAGGTTTTAGAACGAAAGATAGATCAGAGTATAATTGGTAAAATAGCGGGAGAAGCCCCGGGCGTGCAATTTGACCCGTTTATTCAAGAAAAAAACAATATAGGTCTTGTAATTCGCGGAAGAAGTTCGATTAATGCCACAACAGAGCCTCTAGTAGTGGTTGATGGGTTTGCAATACCAGGAGGTTTTAGTACTATAAATCCTAACGATGTAGAAACAATTACCATTTTAAAAGATGCGGCGGCAACATCTATATGGGGTATTCGGGCTGCTAATGGTGTTATTGTAATTACCACTAAAAAAGGTGAAAGTAATAGTAAATTGGCGGTAAACCTTTCTGTTAATTCTTCTGTAACTCTAAAACAGGATATTTTTAAGGCTCCTTATGCAGACCCTAGTACGCAAGTAGATTATCAAATAGGGTTGTTTAATTTTGAGCAGTTTTCACAACAGAGAAATTTGTTTGATGGTACTTTAAATGAATTTTCTTTATTCCAAACTAACTCAGTTAGAGAAACGCTGCTAAGGCTTCAGCGAGGTGATATAGATATTGCTACTGCCAATGGTAGAATAGAAGCGCTTAGAAATAATGATGGTAGAGAAGAGTATTCCAATCTGTTTTTAAGGCAACGCCTATGGAATCAATATAACTTAAGTTTATCCGGTGGTAGCGAAAAATATAATTTTAATTCTTCCCTTGTTTACAATCAAAACAAAGGAGAAATTGTTAATGATAAATCCGATCAATTCATTTTAAATGTAGTTGGTAATTATAAGCTTACAGATAAATTACAAGCCAGGTTTTCCAGTAATATATCGCAAACCAAAAGTGAAAATGGTATTGGTACAGGGCCTGCAGATTATTTAAATAATTATCCAATATTTGAGCGTATTGTAGATGACAATGGTAATTACCTGCCTATGCAAGGTGGCGTAAATATAGAAAGTTCTCAATTGGCACAAAGACAAGGTTATCCCTACCCTTGGACATTTAACCTTAAACAAGAATCTGATAACGTAGATAACACTTCAACATCAACAGATGTTCGTATTCAAACAGGATTAAATTACGAAATCTTAGAAGGTTTAAAAATTGACTTAAGTTACCAATATTTGTGGTCGTCATTTTTTGGGCGAAACTTGCTTAATGAAAATAGGTTCACAACTAGAAACTTAGTAAACTCCTTTGCTCTAGTAGATGAAAATGGTATGGTTACAGAAACGCCTGTGCCTCTGGGTTCGTTATTAGATATTACTACCAGAAGAACAACAGATAATACGTTTAGAGGGCAATTAAATTATTCAACAAGTTTCAATGATGGCCTTCATAACCTTGATGCCATAGCGGGGTACGAGGTCCGTAAACAAATTACAGAGTTTAATAGAGACAGAAAGTTTGGGTATAACGACCAATCTTTGATTTTTACACAGCCTAATTTTAATACCCTTTACTCCAGTCCAATTTTTGGCGGGCAACGGCTTATCAATTCAAACTCTAGATTATTATTTAATGAAAATAGGTTTCTTTCATACTATGTTAATGGTGCATATAATTTTGATAAACGCTATACCGTATCGGGCAGTGTAAGATTGGATGATACCAACCTGTTTGGAGCGTCAGAAGAGTTTAGGAATACACCTTTGTTTTCCGTAGGTTTAAAATGGAATATAACTAATGAGAACTACTTTAATTCGAAGTTTTTTGATAATCTTAACTTAAGGGCAACCTATGGTTCTGGAGGAAATGTAGATAGAAATACATCGCCATTTTTAGTGGCAAGACAAGGTAGAGATCAAGGAAGTTTTTTAAACAATTACCTTACTATTTCAAACCCACCGAACCCAACATTACGCTTAGAGAAAACAAAAACACTTAATTTAGGGCTAGACTTTTCTATGGCTAATAATAGAATTTATGGAAGCATTGAATACTACAACAGAAATAGTGATGACCTGCTGGCAAGACGTAATATAAGTCCAACCTATGGGCTTTCTTCTTCATTTCTAAATGTTGCCGAACTATATAACAGAGGTGTAGATATAGATTTAGGTTTAAGAATTATTAATACTAAAGATTTTAAATTTGATACAAGAATACTTTACAGCCAAAATAAAAATGAAATAACAAGTATAGACGAAAGTAACCCTGGAGAAATATTTCTCTTCACACAATACGATGCTAATTCTTTTGTAGTGGGAGATCCGGTAGATAATTTTTATAGTTTCAGGTATGCAGGCTTAGACCAAGAAGGTAACCCATCCTTTTTTAATGAAAACAATGATGTTATAGAAGTGGGAGGTGATATAGGGGCTATAGAAGCTTTGAAAAGCGAAGGTTCTAGATCGCCCACTCGTACGGGATCGTTAACCAACACGGTTACTTATAAAAATTTATCGTTGCGTGTACTTACAGTATATTCTGGAGGAAATAGATTTAGGTTCGAAAGAAATTATGATCCTAGATTTTTTCGAACCAATGTGTTTAGCGATTATGTGAGTAGGTGGCAGCAGCCTGGAGACGAACTGCTTACAGATGTGCCTAGGCTTACATCGCCAAATGAAACGGGAACACCACTTTACCTGTATCTTGATGAATCAGACAGAAATACCGATGATGCCTCTTATATTCGTTTATCTCAAGTCAATTTATCTTATCAGTTTCCAGAAAGTCTCACCAAGAAATTATCTATGAATAGTTTTACGGTAAGCTTGCAAGCAGACAACTTAAAAGTTTGGAATTTCAATAAATGGGATGTCGATCCTATAAGTCGAACCATACCAATCCCTCCAACCTTTACACTTAATTTAACGACAACATTTTAATATCCAGATTTATGAAAACTACAAAATATACCATAATTATATTAGTATCGTTCGTATTAACCGGATGCACTAGAGATAATTTCTTAGATTTTCAACCCAAAGGAAAAGTTATACCCTCTAAAATTGAAGAATTTAGAGCGCTCTTAGATCAAGTAGAACCAGATCCCAATGTAAACTTCACGCAGGGTTTTGGTACACATCACGATTTTACCATTATAGCAAGCGATAATTATTTGTTAACAGAACAAGTACGGGCCAGTTTCGGTATTAGCCCAGAAGAAATAAATCTGTATTTGTTTAAAGAACAAATTTCTACAGAAAATGGAGACGATAACAATTGGATTCGATATTACAATCAAATTTACGTTGCCAATGTGGTTCTAGAAGGGTTGAAAACGGTAGAAAATGGTACGCCAGAAGCCATTGCCGAAGTAAAAGCAGATGCATCATTACAACGCGCTTTTGCTTATTTCAATTTGGTTAACATTTACAGTGTGCATTACAATCCTGAAACCGCAGATACAGATTTAGGGGTGCCTATTAGAGATGGTATAGAATTAGAGGGTGCAGATTTTACAAGAGCTTCAGTTGCCGAAATCTATGATCTTATTCTTAACGATATTAACAACAATATAGAAGCTTTACCAGATTTACAACCAGCAAATTTAAGCTTTAGGCCGTCTAAAGCTGGAGCTTACGCATTTTTAGCTCGTGTTTTAATTTATCAAGCTAAATATGAAGAAGCTCTTGAAGCTGCTAATAAAGGCCTAGCTTTAAAAAATAGTTTAAGAGATATTAATAATGACCCGGTAGATCCAAGAGATGCCAATGTGCTAGCATATCCTTTGGCCGTTCAAGACGAGCAATTAATTTGGTTTAAAGATTCCGGAGGATTTACTCTAGTAACCACACCAGAATTTTATGGTTTATATGACGATAATGACCAAAGGAAAAAATGGTTTGCCGATGCCAGAACCTATTTTTTTGCAGAGATAGATAATCCTGTGTTTGTTGCCCACAGAGCTAACAATAATACCAATGTATCTTTAACAACTGCAGACCTTTATTTAATGCGTGCAGAATGTTATGCCAGATTAGGAGATATCGAGTTAGCCAATAAAGATTTAAATACACTAAGGGTAAATCGTTTTAAAACTGGGGCCTATGTTCCTGTTGATATAACCGATCAAGATAATTTAATAGCCTTTGTAAAAGATGAAATTAGAAGAGAGAAAGCAATGAGTACCTTAAGAATTTTTGATATCAAGCGTTATAACCGTTTCGATAATGCCAATATAACAGTTACTCATAGTTTTAATGGAGAAACAGTATCCATAGCACCAAATAGTCTTAATTGGGCTTTACCAATCGCAACCAATTACATTCTAGCAAACCCAGAAATAGAACAAAACCCAAGACAATAGTCTCAAACATAAAAAATTTAATTATGAAAACAATTTTTAAAATAATCATAGGTGTATGTATCTTATTTATTGGTTTTTCTTGTGATGAGACTAATGATAATATCTCTGGGGGATTAATAAATACCGAAGATTTTACAATTGAAGCACCAATTGTTGTAAAAAAACGAGATACCCTGGGCTTTTTAAAAGGAAGCTCCAATAAAGGCGAAGTCACATTTTCTTTAATTTCTCAAACACCAGAAAACAGTGTTGTACTGGGATTAAGGTACGGAGAAATAATAGTTGAAAGTCCAGAATTTTTTAATTCAGATATTACAGATGAAGTTAATCTAGTTATTGAAGTTAAAAAACAACAAGAAACAAAAATATCCAATGTAACCATTCTTAGAAATTTAAACGATCCAGATGGCGATGGTATAGAAAACAGTTTGGATAGCGACCCAAACAGCCCTTGCTTACCAATGCAAGATGAAAATTATACAGGTTACAATTTATACAATAGTATTTGGCGCGATGCCGATTGTGACCAAGATGGTATTTCTAATATAGATGAATTAACTAATGGTACTAATCCGTATTTTGATGAATCGTCAATTGGTGATACCGATGGTGATGGACTTAAAGATGATGTAGATCCAGATCCAAATAACCCTTGCTTACCAGAACAATTTATTGGGTATCAAGGCTTCGGTGCCGAGAACGACGTTTGGGCAGCAGCAGATTGTAATGGTAATGGTATATCCAATGGTGATGAAGTTACCGCAGGAAGGTCGCCATATCCTTTTCCAGATATACCTTGTAATGACATATTTAACTTCGAGTTAGAAAATTATGCGAGAGAGTTAAGAACAGTAGATTCTAATAATGGAGAAGGCGTTACTATTGGGGTTGTTGGAGAAGAATGTGGCACTATATTTTTTACCGGCGGAGGCATATTCAATCAAGGCTGTTTTAATGATGATGTACGTATACCTTTCTATTTTGAACCTGCAGATCAAACCTCATCAAATGGTAGAGTGTTTGTAGAGCTTACAGAGTATTCATGCTTAGCCGAAGACAGGATGTCTAGTAGAAATTTTACGGTAGAAGGTCTAGGAACCTATGCTGGTGCTTCTAGAACCGTCGAGTTAACATATATCATTACACAACTAGATGATGATATCCCTGATGATGAAAGAGTAACTACCGGAACGCTAATTATCAGGCCGTTATAGCAGTAAAATTAACGGTTTTTTATAAAATATCAACATAATAAAGCAAGAATTATGAAATATAAAATAAATATAAAATGGTCACTTTTGTTAGCAGTTTTTACATTGGTTTTTAATTATTCATGCGTCGAAAATAATGAAGAATTTATTAGCGAAGCAATGGATACTGATGGCGATGGCGTGCTTAACAGTTTAGACGAATTCCCTGATGATCCATGTTTACCCGTTAAAGATGGTACATATACTGATTTCAATGTTTTTAATGCGGTTTGGCAAAATGCCGATTGTGATGGTGATGGTGTTTCCAACGCAGATGAGTTTGAAGATAAAACGCGTAATCCCTATGTAAATGAAGAAGCAGATACCGATGGTGATGGCGTGCCAGATTTTTTAGATGAAGCACCACAAAACCCTTGCATGCCTGAGCAAGATGAAGGTTATATTGGTTTTGATTCTGATAATGAAATATGGTCTAGCTCAGATTGTGATGATGATGGCGTATCTAATATAGATGAGTTTATTAATGGAACAGACCCATACAAAGGCTGTAATTTAGATTTCGATTTTAGTAATTTTGAAGGCGAACTTCAAGCTCGAGATTCTAATAACGGAGAGACCATTATAGTAGCATCTTTATTAACGAGTTGTAACGAAATATCAATAAGCGGAGACTTTTTAAATTTAGGATGTACTAATGATGATATTGAGTTTTTACTATTCTTAGATCCTTTTGTAGAAGGCGGAAATGAAGGAAACGCCATTATTGAAAACGCTACTTTTAATTGTACTAATGAAGCAGGTGAAACTGTAGAATATACATTTAATGCAAATGGTTTCTTTAGCGGTAATGATGGGTTCATGGAGTTTTTTGGCTATACCCTAACAGGTGGCGGAGAAACCGTTACAGGAAACTTGTTTATAGATCAAATTTCAGATGGCGGTGGAGACGAACGAGATAGATGTAGTTTTGAAGGCGAATATAATAGTATTGTAAATATTGATGGAAATGAAAGTTTTGGTATTGGCATATTTACACAAAGCCCAGAAAACTGTAATGAATATACGCTTTCGGGAGATTTCTTAAACCTGGGTTGTAATAATGATTTAGAATTAGGTGTGTTCCTCGGAGAAGAGGAAGGCGGTTCTGAAGTTATTATAAGCGAAACCACATTTTCCTGCGAAACAGATTCTGGTACTGTTGAATATACCTTTAGAGGCTTTGGGGGTTATTCAAATTCTGAAGGCTTTATAGAGTTATCTGAATTTACATTAACCGATTCATCTGGAAACGAATCAAATGGCACCATATTTTTTGAACCATTGTAATTAGAGCTTAAAAGATTTTATAAAGATTTCAACATGAAAAAATATCTAATCATCGCAGTGATATCTGTTTTAAGTTTAGCTTGTAAAAATAAAACAGCTGAAATGGCAGCTAAGGGCGATGTGTTTGAAAAAGAAAAAGTTAATACAAGTAAGAAGCCTTTATTTAGAACTTCCATTACCGCTACAGAAATAGATTTTATTAAAGCAAGCGATAAGGATGCATTTAAAAGTATTGAATTTGTAGGAAATGAAACTAAGGAAATGCCTGGGGCGCTCAATGGAGAAGAGTTGATGGATCATGGCACCTATGTGTTTAAAGCCCATTTTTCTGATGATGCATCTGTTGAAATTTGGCTGCACAGTAGTTTTGGCAGTAAAGAAAAAGCCAAAGCATACGCAAATAAATTAACAAGTAGATTGGGCAAGTTACCATCGTTTATGCGAAAAACATTAAATCATGTTGTTGTTCACACGGGTGATCACACAGCTTTTGCAGAAGATGCAGGAGGCTTTTTTGTGCTGTATTCAGATAATATGGATACCAGAATAGGCAATAACGATCTAGAAGAAACCGTTTTTCATGAAACCTGCCATGTTACATTTGATTTGAAATACGCAAAAAGTAAAGCGTGGAAAGCAATTCAAGCTGCCGATAAATCATTTATAACAGAATATGCCAAAAGCAAACCTAATCAAGAAGACATTGCGGAAACGGCATTATTTGTCTACACCATGAAAACATACCCAAATAGATTATCAAATGAAATAGAACAATGGGTGAAAACTAATATTCCTAACAGATATGAATTTTTAGAAAAGTTCTTTTAGAAAAAACAGAATAAAAAAAATTAAATTATGAAATTAAAAAGTATAGCTAGAGTTTTTTCTCTGTTGATGTTGTTGGTATTTACTAATTGCACCTCAGACGAAAAACCATTTATTAGAGAAGATCTTAAAGATCAAGAAAATGATAATGATGACGAGAATACCAATGAGGGAGATAATACACCTTTATTTGAGTTTTCGGTATCTGGTACTGGTATCGATTATATTAAGTCTACAGACCCAGACACATTTTTAAGTATGGAGTATTTAGGACAGTTTGCTAAAGAAATACCAGGGGTAGAACCAACACTAGACTCAAACGCTTATGTTTTTGAAGCGACGTTTACTGATGGTAAAAAAATTGGTATTTGGTGTCGTAGTAATTTTGGAACTCTGCAACGGGCTACTGAATACGCAAATAAACTGACAGATAAATTAGGAAAATTACCTGTTTTTATGAGAGATGAATTAAATCATGTAGCCGTTTTTTCTGGCGCAAGTAGAGCTTCTGCTGAACCCGATGGTAAATTTTTCTTTATCTCTGATAAGAGAATAGATGAAAGAATAGCGGGTAATCAACTCGAAGAAACGGTTTTTCATGAAACAACACATGTGTATTTTGAAAAACGTTACGGAACAAGTACAGAATGGAGAAATGCCCAAAATACAGATGGTATTTTTGTAACCGAATATGCAGAGGATAATCCAAACGTAGAAGACATACCTGAAACCGCCATATTTGTATACACCATGGTTAAATATCCTGGGCGTTTATCTCAAAATATTGAAAATTGGGTAAAAGAGAATATACCTAATCGGTATGAATTTTTAGAGACATTTTTTGAAGATTAAAATAAAGAGTGTAGAGTTTGCTATTAATTTCGGTGGTATAAAAAAATGTAAAAAGTTTAAAACATGGGAATAACAAAAGCTATATATGCACTTGTGTTTTTTTTCTCGCTAATTTCTAGCGGAAAAAAAAATGACGGGTTTGCAGTTCAACAAGATTTAAAGGCAGAAAATGAAATTTCTAATAACACTATTAGAGTCCTCTCTAAGGATACCTTAAGAATACCCGTTGTGCATCATATATCTAGAGATAATAATGGTAATAATGCGGCTGTTTCAGAACAACGTATTAAAAAAATGATGGGAGATATAAATAAAAATTATAAGCCAGGAAAAATTCAATTTTTTACTAAAGCCATTAAATTTATTGATAGCACACCATGGAATACCCAATTTGTAAAACAAGATGATTTTACTGAAAGTAAAGTTTTAGCACCGTTCGAGGACGAGAATGCTTTAAATATATTTTATTTTATCAAATTATTAAATAGACGCCATGGTGAAATTACTGGAGAGTTGGGGGCAACAGCACTATTTCCTAATCAAGGTAATAATATAAAATTGAGTACTACTTCTGTAGAAATTGAAAATACGGCAACAGCAACACACGAAATAGGGCATTATTTAGGACTTTATCATACAGATGATGATTTTAAAGATAGCCAAGGAAGAATTGAGTTAGTCAACGGGTCTAATTGTACAGAAGCAGGTGATAAAATTTGTGATACACCTGCTTCGCCAGGCCTTAAGGAGTCTAACATGAAAGATTGTGTTTATATTGGAACAGAAACAGACCCTATTGGTGAAAAATATCATCCAGATACGTTTAACTTTATGACGTCATCGGGGAGAACCAGAGCAGATGCTGCTGGTTTATGCAGAAGACATTTTAGCCCAGGACAAATAGAAAAAATGATTTCAGTATTAAATAATGAAAGGGCGTATTTAATAACAAAAGAAGAATAGTGTTTAAAAAAAATCTAACTAATAAATTTAATTTTAACAACTCTACATCTTATCAATATCTCAATGAGAATATTATTTAGTAATATAATTTTTTTCTTTTTAGCTCTATGTGTTTACTGTCAAGAAGCTAAGCCATTATACATGCCACGAGAATTTCAAGAAGCCTACAAAAACAAAACACGAGCGTTTAATGGAGATGTAGGAGAGAACTATTGGCAAAACTCTAGTGATTATGTCATAGAAGCAGAAATAGTTCCCGGTACCTGGAAAATTTACGGAAAACAAACCATATCATACACAAATAATAGTCCAGATAGTTTGTCTGAAATTGTTATTAAAATGTACCCTAATCATTATAAAAAAGGAGGCGTACGCGCTAATAAAATTCCTCTTGAAAATTTAACCAATGGCATGGTTATTTCAAACTTAAAGGTTAATGATGAGGTGGTTAATTTAGGTATAGACGCATCGGTAAGTAATTTGGCTCACGCCACCAAAAAAAAGAATCCAAGTAGCAATATATCTGTGAGTTATAATTCCACCTTTTTAACATTAGAATTTAACAATAAACCCATATCTCCAAATTCTACTACAAAATTGTCTATGGATTGGGAAACAGAAATGCCTTTAATTTATGTGAATAAAATAGGCGCTTATGATAAAGAAAGTGCTTTTATAGGGTATTGGTATCCTCAAATAGCAGTTTATGATGATATTGATGGTTGGGATAAAAATGAATATACAGGCGCTCAAGAATGTTATACCGATTTTGGCAATTTTAATGTAAAAATTAAAGTGCCAAAAGGGAATTATGTATTTGCAACTGGAGAATTATTAAATGCTGAAGAGGTATTGAGTCCAGAAGAATACTCTGCCTATGTTTTATCAAAAACTAATCCTGAAAGCACATATGTTTTAAAAGCTAAAACGTTAGGGGAAATTTCTAAAACAAAATCAACTTGGCATTTTAAAGCAAAATATGTTAGAGATTTTGGGTTTGGTGTTTCAAACAATTTTAACTGGGTAGCAAATGCCACAATTATTGAAGATAAAAAGTTGTCTTCCAATATTGTTTATAGTTATAAAGACGAAAAAAACCTTAGAGATCTTTTAAATATTCAACAAAAAAGTATTGAATATTTATCCAATACATTGCCTGGAGTGCCTTATCCATACCAAAGCTTTACATCATTTATTGGGGTACCAGAATTTGATGGTATGGAATTTCCAATGATGGCAAATAATGGGTTTTCTGATACGGAAATAAGGAATAACCTTATGACGTTTCATGAATTGGCACATACTTACTTACCACATTGGGTAGGGATAAATGAGGTAAAATATTCTTGGATGGAAGAAGGTTGGGTAACATTTTTAACCATGAAGTTTTGCCAAGACTTTTATAAAAACACAGCATATGAAAATTTTGAATTGAACCGTGCTATAAAAAGTTATTGTAAAAGCGCGGGCAAGCAATGGGAACCCCCTTTGTTTAGTCCGTCAAATTATATGGTGGTTAGAAATATGCACTTTCAACAATCGTATCGTAAACCTGCTTTTATGTATTTAGCTTTAGAACATCTATTGGGAGAGGAGCGTTTTAAAAGGTGTTTTAAAACCTATTTAAACAGATGGAAAGAAAAACACCCAACGCCTTTTGATTTTATGTTCACTTTTAATGATGTAAGTGGTGAAAATTTAAATTGGTTTTGGAAAAAGTGGGTTTTTGAATATGGTTATGCCGATTTGGGGTTAAAAAAAATAGAAGGTTCAAAAGTTGTATTAGAAAATGCAGGCGGCTTGCCTGTACCCGTGTCTTTAAAATTAACTTATGCCAATAATAAAACCGCTATCATTAATAAAACACCAGAAATTTGGTCGTCAGGAAAGTCTAGCGTATTTATAGAGATTGTAAATGTGGAAGGTTTGATTTCTGTAGAGTTAATTTCAGATTCATTTCCAGATGTTAATACCACCAATAACTTAATAGAAATAAAAAGATAGAGCGTTTTTATGGTGTTATTACGTCTTTATCAAAAGTAAAAAAAGACCTGCTTTTAAACACAAATCCATACTACGTATCATATGAAAAAACTAGAGCTACATTGGCAAATATTAATTGGGATGATTGCTGGAATCCTATTCGGTTTCGGGATGACTCAAGTAGCATGGGGGCAAGAATTTGTTTTAGACTGGATACAGCCTATTGGGAATATTTTTGTGAAACTTTTAAAATTAATTGCCATTCCTCTCATATTGGCGTCCTTGGTAAAAGGTGTTTCCGATTTAAAAGATATCTCTAAGTTTAAAAGTATTGGACTTCGTACCGTAATAATTTACACCATAACTACATTGGTAGCAATTAGCATAGGCTTGTTAATAGTAAATATAGCGCAGCCTGGAAAGGGAATTCCGCAAGAAACTATTGATAAACTAATAGAAGCATATTCTGGTGATAGCGGTGTAACCTCCAAATTAGCAGAGGCCTCTATGCAGAAAGAAAGAGGACCATTACATTTTTTAGAAGACATTGTGCCAGATAATGCTATTTTTGCTATGAGTGATAATGGCTTAATGTTACAGGTTATCTTTTTTACCATATTCTTAGGGATTTCCATTTTGTTGATAGGCGAGGAAAAAGGAAAACCATTAAAAAACTTTTTTGATTCTTTAAATGAAGCCGTTTTAAAAATGGTCGATTTGATAATGGTTACAGCTCCTTTAGCTGTATTCGCTTTATTGGCAAGTGTAGTTGTATCTTCTAGTGACCCCGATTTGTTGTTAGCACTTTTAAAATATGCCGGCGTAGTTTTCTTAGGGCTTTCATTAATGATTGTGTTTTATTGTATCGGTATAAGCGTGTTTACAAACTATAATCCGTTTACATTTTTAAAAAGATTAAGCCCAGCACAGTTATTAGCTTTTTCAACAAGTTCTAGTGCAGCAACGCTTCCAGTAACTATGGAGCGAGTTGAAGAACATATTGGAGTAGATGCCGAGGTTTCAAGTTTTGTTTTACCTGTAGGTGCTACGGTTAATATGGACGGTACAAGTTTATATCAAGGTGTAGCCGCTGTATTTATTTCACAGGCATTGGGTTTTGATTTAACATTTGCAGATCAATTAACCATTGTGTTTACTGCTTTATTAGCGTCTATAGGTTCTGCTGCTGTTCCTGGTGCTGGTATGGTGATGCTGGTAATTGTTTTGGAAGCTATAGGTTTTCCTTCGGATAAATTAGCTATTGGTTTGGCTTTAATTTTTGCAGTAGATCGTCCGTTAGATATGTGTCGTACTGTAGTTAATGTAACTGGGGATGCCACCGTGTCTATGTTAGTGGCTAAATCTGTCGGAAAATTAGGTAAACCAAAAATTATTAATAATGCTCATGTAATTAAAGTGAGTATAGAAGATGATAAATAGCGGGTTAGTGTGCTAATTTGTAGTTTAAAAAAAGCCCTTTTTAATTAAGTGATTAAAAAGGGCTTTTGTACTCAAGGTGGGAATCGAACCCACACTTCCGAAGAAACTGGATTTTGAATCCAGCGCGTCTACCAATTCCGCCACTTGAGCAATTTTGGACTGCAAAAATAGATATTTTTTTGATATATCACACAAAAATACTGAGTAATATCCTTTTCAGGTAAAAATAAATACATAAATTTGCACCTCATTAAAAATAAGGTGCGTTTTGTGCCTAAAAAACAACGATGTAAAGATGCCAATCGTGATAACAGAAGCTAAAATTTTTGCCTGCACACAGAGTAAGGTGCTTGGCGAGAAAATTGCAAAAGCCTTTGGGGCTGAATTGGGTAATGTTATTACCTCTACGTACAGTGATGGTGAATTTCAGCCATCGTATGAAGAGTCCATTAGAGGAACGCGAATTTTCATTATAGGTTCAACTAATCCTGGGCCAGAAAACCTAATGGAAATGTTGTTGATGATTGATGCTGCAAAGCGTGCGTCGGCAAGGCATATTACGGCTGTTTTACCTTATTTTGGATGGGCAAGGCAAGATAGAAAAGACAAACCAAGAGTACCGATTGCTGCTAAATTAGTTGCAAAAATGCTGGAGGCTGCTGGGGCAACCCGTATTATCACTATGGATTTGCATGCCGACCAAATTCAAGGGTTCTTTGAAAAGCCGGTGGATCACTTGTTTGCATCGACAATATTTTTACCATACCTAAAAAGTTTAAACCTAGATAATTTAACTATAGCATCGCCAGACATGGGCGGGTCTAAAAGAGCATACGCCTATTCTAAAGCACTGGGGAGCGATGTAGTGATATGTTATAAGCAACGTGCCAAAGCCAATGTGATTTCGCATATGGAACTTATTGGTGACGTAACAGGCAAAAACGTAGTCTTGGTTGACGATATGGTAGATACAGCCGGAACCCTTACAAAAGCAGCCGATTTAATGATGGAGCGTGGTGCATTAAGTGTACGTGCTATTTGTACCCATCCTATTTTGTCTGGTAAGGCGTATGATAATTTGAACAATTCAAAATTAGAAGAACTCATTGTAACCGATTCTATACCCGTAAAACCTTTAAGCGATAAGATTAGAGTATTGAGCTGTGCCGATTTGTTTGCACAGGTTATGGAAAAGGTTCACAACAACCAATCAATAAGTTCAAACTTTGTAATGTAGCTAAAGGCTACCATAATAAAGAATAATTATTATTAACTATAAATTTTAAAAATGAAATCAATTACAATCAACGGATCTCAAAGAGAAAGCGTGGGCAAAAAAGCAACAAAAGCCTTACGTAATGCTGGTCAGGTTCCTTGCGTATTATACGGAGGAGATAAGCCAGTACATTTCTCTGCACCAGAATTGGCTTTCTCTAAACTTGTATACACAGCAAATGCGCATACAGTTGTGATTGAGCTAGACAACGGTACTACTTTAAACGCAGTACTTCAAGACATTCAGTTTCACCCAGTAACAGATAGAATTTTACATGTAGACTTCTATCAGTTATTCGAAGACAAGGAAATTGCACTAAATATCCCTGTAAACCTTGTTGGTAACTCAAGAGGTGTAAAAAATGGTGGTGTTTTAAGAAGAAACAACAGAAAACTTCGTGTTAAAGCTTTACCGGCCAACTTACCAGATTTTATCGAAATCGACATTACACCTTTAAAAATTGGTGATAAGGTTTATGTTGGTGAATTACCAAAAGAAGGCTACCACTTCTTACATACCGATAACACAGTAGTATGCCAAATTAAAACGTCTAGAACAGCAATTGCTGATGAAGACGAAGATGAAGAAGAAGGAGCTGAAGCGGAAGCAGCAGCAGAAACTACTTCGGCTGAAGAATAGATTAATATCTATAGAAATAGAAAAACCTCTTAAGGCAATATGCTTTAAGAGGTTTTTTTTGTTTTTGAATTCAAATAACTAGGAACAAAAAAGTTAAAACAAGTAAGTGAAAATATTTATAGAGATAACAACAATAACTAAAATAACGAGTCCTATGAAACAACATCTGTTTAAAACGTTATTCTTTTTTTCCATAAGTGTTTCCATTTTTCAGATTTTTAAATTTTAAATACTCTGCACCATTACGGTGCAGAGTCCTTAAAAAATCCTCTCTCAAAAGAATTAATTAATAGCACCGTAAATTTACGTTGTATCTAAATCAAAAAAAATACGCACTTCTACGTATTTTTTAAAACGGAAAGTTTATAAAAAAGCGAAGGCTCTAAATAACAATGATTTAGAGCCTTCTTTAATTCTCCCTAAGAACTAATTAATAGCACTGTAAATATAGTTAATATTTTCCATACAAAAAATACGCACAACTACGTATTCTGTTAAAAACTATAAAAAATCCTTGTTTTTATTGGCCCATACGAAAAGTGAAGTGGGTTTGTTGTCCAATTTTAGTTTATGGACTATGTTGCTTCTGTGTTTGTCAACGGTTCTTACAGAAATAGATAACTCGTTGGCTATTTCTTGACTGGTATAGTTTTCAGAAATCAGTTTGACTATTTTTATTTCAGATTTTGTCAATAAATCTAAAATTTCAGGTCTTAATGCCGTTTGGCTGGCCTTCAAGTATTCGGCAATTTCTTCACTAAAATAAGGTGTGCCGTTTACAACATGTTTAATGCAAGTTTCAATTTCTTCAATGGCAAACTCTTTTAAAATATAGCCGTAAACGTTAAAGGCCTTGGCTTGGTCGTAAAGTTCTTCTTCCTTATCGAAAGTTATCAGGATAATTTTTGTTGGTAAATGATTTTTTTGACAGGCTTCGGCAATTTCCAATCCCGATTTTAAGGGCATCCTAATGTCAAGAATGGCAATTTCGGGCTTAAGCTTTACAATAAGGTTGTATGCCGCATTGCCGTCTTCGGCGCTGCCAACAATATTGTAGCCTTGAGAAGTTAAAAAATCGGTGAGGCCACGAAGCATCAGCGGATGGTCGTCTGCTATTAAAATAGAGGTATTCATTAAGATTTAGAGAGAGTGATTAATTAATTTACGTTGTAATTAGATTCTTAAATATAAATATTTCTTTTCGTAATCAATAACAGCCTTGGCTTTTTTTAAAATGTCGGCACCTATAATGCCATCAACAGGTTTGGAGTTGTGGTCTATCAAAGCGGTATTGACGTGGGTAAGGTTAAAAAGCACTAAAACGATTTTGTTGTTGCTCCATTTACCAATTTTTACCTTATTTTTTTTGGCCATTTTGGTTTCCATGTTTATGGCGCCAGCTCCTGCAGCTTTAATCATGGAGTCTTCGGCCTTTAGCTTAAAGGTTTCAATGCCCTCAAAGCCTACGCACGAGCTTGATGCCCCGGTATCTAAGATAAAACGGCCCTTTTTGCCGTTAATACTGGCCTTAATTTCAAAATGGTTGGTTTTGGTAAGATGCAGCTTCACCTTGGTGTAGCCTTTATCGAGAAGGAATTGTTGAAGTGTTGCTGCCATATCGTTTTCTTTTGAAGACTAAAAATAGGGTAATAAAAAGTAAAAGTATCCCAAAAATGACATAAAAATCTAAGTTTTGTTTTTTTTCTATGTCCAACGATCCGTAATAAACAAAGGCACTCCAGTAGTAGGGTGATTTTTTGATGTTGCTGATGGACTCGTTGTCTAAATATTCCTTTTTCGATTGGCTATTAGCAACAAATGCCGATTGGTGCTCGCCAAAATTCGTATAAAACGATTGCATGATTTGAGAGGTAGCAAGGTCGTTTATCTGCCAAAGGGAAAACAATACATTTTGTGCTCCGGCATATTGAAAACCCCGTGCTACACTCATGGCACCTTCCGATTTATAAAGCTTTCCAATTCCCGTTTCGCAGGCGCTTAAAACTACAAGATTGCTATTGAGGTCGAGCGCATAAAGTTCGTTTAAAGCAAGGTCTTCATCATAAAATGAAATACTGGCGGGGTTTACAAAATCACCACTTTGCGCGTGGGTGGAGAGGTGTAAAATACCATAATTTCCACCTTTTTTAATGAAATCGTGTTTGCTAGCTTCGGCATGCATCAAAAGTGTGACGTGCATTTCATCTTTAAGTACTTCGGCTTCAGCTTTCGAAAAGGTGAGGGATTGACTGCTGTCCTCGAAAACTGGAAATACCCCTAAAACTGATTGGTCAGCACTAAAGTCTTTTGTGTTTAAGTACATTAATGCGCTTGCTGCATAGGCTAAGTGGTTTGAGCGGACCACAAATGGCATTTTTTCAAAAACTGTGGTTGTGCTTTCTTGGGTGAGCAAAGCATCGAACGGAATAAAATTTAGTAGCCCGTCGGTAATCAATAATACATTTTTATGATTAATAACCTTTTGTAAATTCAGAAGTTTGAATATTCCGAAAGCCTGATTTGTAAAGTGTGTAATATCATTATTAATAGTGTTGGGGTCGTTAAAAAGATTGGTGAAATCAACGAGATTTTTTTCAATTTTTGGAGTATTGGCGATGCGGAAAAAATCAATACCCTGTGCTGAAACTACAAATTGATAAATGTGGTGTTTCCCGTAGAAATATTCGATTAAAACGGCTTGGTCTTTTTGTAATTGTTGTTGTAATTCTAATAGCGAAAACTGATTTTGTTCAGAAGGATATGCTTTCGAAATAGCCTGTTTCAGTGTTTTTAAATCCAAACTAATTTGACTGAGCGTTTTATTGTATTCATTGATTTTTGAAACGCGGTTATTGCCCAATTGTTCTTTAACCAATAAACTGGTGATATGTTCTTGTTTTTTAAGAAGCCTAAATTCATTTTGCAAAAGGGTGTCATTCGGAAATGTTTTTAAGCGTTGCTTTTTTAAAAACATATCCATTAATGAGGAAGCCTTACTGTTTTCCGCATATTGGAGGGCTGTAAAAGCAATGGAGTCGTTTTTCGTTTTTTGAAAAGTGTTGAAAAGTAAATCGATACATTTTTCGCTCCGGATTCTGGTGGCCGACTGGTTTAATATTTTGGTTTCTTGTGCGGTCCAGCTAATTCGAAGTAATTCTGAAACATAAAAACTAAGGTCGAAATAATACAGCGCCGTTTTGGTATTCGGAACGATTTCAGCATACAAATCAAAAATGTCGATAAAGGTGTTTTTGCTAATAAGCGTAAGATGGATTTATTGTTCTTGTGTCAGAGTAGGTTTAAATTATTTTTATAAAATTTGTAGATAAGTATAGAGAATTTAAGTTAATAATTAATAGTGGTTTGTATAATATACCCTGTATACTCATCAAAAGAGTATAATGTTTTATCATCTTCTGAAATGCTAATTTGACTAACTTCTTTATCCAAAATTATTTTTTTTATAGGGTTTAAATTCCAATCAAAGACAAAAATATAATTTCCTTGATTCCATTTTTTGTCATTAGCATTTTTTCCTGAGTATAATAAATAAATATACTTATTAGTTTTAGTCCCTGAAACAAAGGCAAATTTAGTTTTATCATTAGGCAACCAATTGTTGTTATAAATTCTAAAATCCGAATTAAACGTTTCAGGCCCTTGTAATGAAGTGCTTTTTTCAGTATTTAAGTCGAATATTTCTATTATATCTGTATGATAATATGCTAGAGCTAACTTATCTCTTGTTGGTTTTAATAAAGGATATGTTAAGCCTGCCTGAGCAATAATGTGTGTGGGCATATCATTTGGATTACTTTTTAATTTACCAAGATCTCTAATTATCTCTCCAGTTTGTAAGTCAATTATTTGTATTTTAAACTTTGAGGTTCCATTCCCTGTTGTAATACATTGCAAATCATCTGTTAAAATAGCAAAGTAAAATTGATTTTTTTTAAAAGAATACGTTATTAATTCTGATTCGGAGTTGCCTAAAATTGCGTTATTTTTGTCTAGTATTACTATTTTTTTTCCTCTAGCGTCATTTATCCCTAAATAATTATCATAAAGACTGATATTAGCCATGTAAATTATCTCACTTGGACCTCTTCCTTTACTTAAATATGGGTTTGAAAATTTATTTGTACTCAATGAGTAGTTCTGTAAATATTTTTTTTGACTACTTGTATAGCTACCAATAATTAGAGTAGAATCAATAGGTATTATATATGTACTGGATATCCAAATGTAAATTCAACTAAGTTTTTAAATTCAACCTTTTCCTCTTTTGGAAATTGTGAAAATGTTTTAATATTATCACTGATTATTATTTTTCTTTTATCACAAGCTCCTATAAATAGAAACAACATTAATAATAGAAATATTTTCATATTTTTAAACATGGTAAAAAGATAACCTATTTAAGATTAAATTAATGAGTTATTAATAAGTTCTGTTTTATTGGATTCCAAGTTATAGGACAATTGTATATCATTCTAATAATTGAACTGTGCCAAATTGTTTGTTTTGATTGTAAACTGTTTATGCGATGGGACAAATTCGCCATAACACTTTTTTTTTGGCATGTTTTTATTTACATGTGTCGGTATCGTTCTTAGCCATGATTTAACTTGGTAAACAATGATATGGAGTTTCTTGAAATTCTTTACATTATTACTTTCAACCTGTGTGATACTACAGGTTGTTTTTAAAGGCAAAGGCACGTAACCACGCCATTTGTTTGTAAACACCTTTGCTGAAGTAGAAATATGTTCTTCAAATATTAGGGTAAAGCACTTTGAATAATCATCATCTATGGATTTTATATGGACACGTTTTACTTGATGCTTATTGGTGAACTCTACTGCTATTACCGCCTTTTTCTTTTATTACCATAGCTTCTGCCTTGTTTTCCGTCCTCTTTTCCTCCAAGGTGAATTCATTTACATGAACTAAATCTGCTAAGGGATATTTCTTGGTACTTTCCATAGCCTTGCGAAACTTTTGCATAAAAAACCATATTGAAGGCTTTTTGTAAACCGAACTTAATTTTATTTTACTATAACCCTTTTTTAGAACAGAATACTAATTTAAATCCCCTCAAAATTAATTTTTTTGAGGGGATTTAAATTAACTAATATTTATTAGGCCTGGTTGTAGGAGCAGAACCATTATCAAAATCATCATCGTCATATTCAACTAAATTCCAATCAGCATCATAATAATAACCAGGAGCTGTGGGTAGAAAATACCCGTCTTTAACATTTCCACTAGCAGGTCCCCATCCATTTCCAGTTGGACTTTTATAATGCTTATAAAGTTGACCTTCATACGTTCTATAAAAATCTTCAGCATTTGCAGAATTAATTTTTAATAAACTGGCCAATTCGAAATCCTCATTGGGGGTGGTGATTGGTTTAATATTTGCAAAGAATAAAGCTATAGCTACAACCACTGTACCTAATAGCGCTTTTGTTAATTTTCTCATTTTAGAATTTTTTAATGCATTGAAATTTGGCTAAATATAATGTTTTACATAGACTATACAAAAGTCTATGTAAAAAAACAACATATTATCTTAAGCTGTTAAATATTTAACAGCTTAAGATAGCCATTATAAGCTAGGTAATTAAAATAAGCAGAATAGTGGCGATGCCTACTTTTTTCTGTTGTGCAAACGCAAATGGTTAAACGAACTGAAAAAATCTTCCAATAAAGAGGTAACAATTAATGAGGAAGTGTTATCTAAAGATGACGACGCCCAAGAACTGGCTTTTGAAACTTCGGTATTTGGTGAAAAACAAAAACTGTTTGCCGAAATGTTTGCCCAATTAGGCGATGCCTGCAAAGATTTGCTAAAAGCTACTTTTAAAATTAAATCTATGGAAGAGGTAGCCAAGAGTTTAGGGGTGACCTACGCCTATGCCCGAAAGAAAAAATCGTTGTGCATTGGCAAACTCACCGAACTGGTTCAAGGGTCGCCAAAGTTTAACCAACTTAAAAATTAAAGTTATGGACGACCAAAATTACATACTATTTGAAGCCTACCTCGCCAACGAATTGTCTGCGGAAGAAAAGCTCAATTTCGAAAATCGATTAAAAACCGATGCTGAATTTAATCAGTCGTTCCAAACCTTTAAAGAATTGTCTTCCTTTTTAGAGCATAACATTGGCAACAAAGAGGCTTCTGTGGCTTTTCAGCAGAATTTAAAGAAAATTTCGGCTGAACATTTCAGTAAAAATACGGTTGCCGAAGAAGTGGTAAAACCTAAGGTGAGAAAACTTAATTTTTATAAATACGCCATAGCCGCTTGTGTGGTTTTGCTTTTTGGAATTTTTGTGTTCAATCAGTTTTCAACGCCAACCTATTCCGATTATAATGATTTTGGCACCATAAGTTTAAGTGTTCGCGGAGAAAATGATACTCTTTTAAAAACCGCCGAAACGGCTTTCAATAATAAAGATTTCGCTAAAGCGGAAGCAGCTTTTGCCGAGCTTTTAAATTCGGATACCGATAATGCGGAATTAAAACTCTATCGAGCCATTTCGAATATTGAGTTGGATGCTTTTGAAACTGCTGACCAATTGCTGAACGAATTGCGCAACGGAAATTCTGCTTACAAAAACGAAGCAACTTGGTATTTGGCGCTGAGCAAACTAAAGCAAAAGGAAATTGAGGCCTGTTTGGAAATTTTACAAACACTGCCTGAAGATGCCGACGATTACAACCGTGCCCAAAAATTAATGGGTAAGTTGGATTAGAACATTAACAGTCGTCATTCCGAACAAAGTGAAGGAATCCTTAAAATTAAAGTTGTTGATTGTGAGATTACTTCGAAATAAAAATTTCTCGCAATGACGTTTGTTGATTCTTTTTTGGGTCGTTTCCCCATAATTTTTTACAAACCAAAATAGATTTTGCAAAGCCGCTTTAATACAAGTGGCTTTTATATTTTTGCACCATGATAATTACAGACACCCACACCCATTTATATAGCGAAGCTTTTGATGACGACCGAAGTGAAATGATAAACAGAGCCATAGGCCAAGGCGTGTCACGGTTTTTTATTCCTGCCATCGATTCTGAATATACCGAGGCCATGCTTCAGTTGGAAAAAGACTTTCCGGAGAACATTTTTTTAATGACCGGCTTGCATCCTACGCACGTAAAACCCGAAAGTTGGGAGGAGGAGTTGAAGCACGTTGAGGAGCTTTTGGGGCAACGAAAATTTTACGCCGTTGGCGAAACGGGTATTGATTTGTATTGGGATAAATCGACTTTAGAGATTCAAAAAAAAGCATTCAAACGCCAAATTCAATTGGCAAAACAATACAGCTTACCTATTGTGATTCATTGTCGAGAGGCTTTCGATGCCATTTTTGAAGTTTTGGAAGAGGAGAAAAGTGATGATTTATTCGGGGTCTTTCACTGCTTCACCGGAACGTTGGAGCAAGCACACCAAGCGCTGTCGTATAATATGAAGCTGGGCATTGGCGGCGTGGCGACTTTCAAAAATGGGAAAATTGATAAATTTCTCAATGAAATAGACTTAAAGCACATTGTTTTGGAAACCGATGCGCCTTATTTAGCACCAACCCCTTTCCGCGGCAAGCGAAACGAAAGTGTATATATTATAAAGGTGTTGGAAAAATTAGCGGACATATATAATAGGTCTGTCGAAGAAATTGCCGAAATTACAACCAAGAATTCAAAAGACGTTTTTGGCATATAATTTATGAAGAACAAAAAACCGAACATACTCCTTATATATACAGGAGGCACCATTGGTATGGTGAAAGATGCTGAAACAGGTTCGCTCAAAGCATTCAATTTTAAAAATCTGTTAACGCGCATTCCAGAAATCCAACTATTGGATTGCCATATTGATACCGCGTCTTTTGACAGTCCGATTGATTCAAGTAACATGAATCCCGAATATTGGGTGCAAATGGCCGAAATCATTGAAAGCAATTACAAGGCGTTCGATGGGTTTGTGGTTCTTCACGGCAGTGATACCATGAGCTATTCGGCTTCGGCATTAAGTTTTATGTTGGAAAACTTGGCAAAACCTGTGATTTTTACGGGGTCGCAATTGCCCATTGGCGATTTACGTACCGATGCCAAGGAGAATTTAATCACGTCGATTCAATTAGCATCGCTGCAGGAAAACGGTCGGCCCGTTGTAAAGGAAGTGTGTTTGTATTTTGAATATAAATTATACCGCGGCAACCGTACAACAAAATTAAATGCCGAACATTTTCAGGCGTTCGCCTCGATGAATTATCCCGAGTTGGCAGAATCGGGTGTGCATCTAAAAATGAACAAGGAATATTTGTTTCAGCCCAAAACAGACAAAGCGTTAAAAATTAATAAAACGTTTGATAATAATATTGCCCTAATAAAGTTGTATCCCGGGATTTCGGATTCAGTGGTTAAAACTATTTTTGGCACACCAAACTTAAAAGGCGCCATCATTGAAACTTATGGCGCAGGTAATGCAACCACCCAAAAGTGGTTTGTCGATATTTTAAAGGAACAAATTTTAAAAGGTATACATATTATTAATGTTACACAATGCCCAGGTGGAAGTGTCATGATGGGGCACTACGAAACTAGCAATGAGTTAAAGGAAATTGGCGTTGTTTCGGGTAAGGATATCACTACAGAGGCCGCATTGACGAAATTGATGTATTTATTGGGGACAAATACAGTAAACGGTAACACGTTCAAAACCACGTATGAAACTGCGCTGTGCGGAGAAATCTCGTAAAATTAACTTTCAAAATTTTAGCAATCGAAGATTTTTTCGTTATTTGACCCCTGTTAATTAAGATGATTAATATACAGAGAGGTGGCCGAGTGGTCGAAGGCGCACGCCTGGAAAGTGTGTATACGTCAAAAGCGTATCGAGGGTTCGAATCCCTTCCTCTCTGCTGTTATTTTATTTTTAATTGCTTTTTTTTTATATCTTTAACACTTTAACTAATAAAATTAAGATTTTAGAACATGAAAAGATTATTTTCAATCCTAGCCATAACAGGAATAATGGCATTTGGAACGGCTAATGCAACAACCATTGCAAACTCGAATACCGCTGTTACAACCACAGTAGCTGTGACTCAAGAAGAAGATACAGCGCCAGCTGAAGAATCGTTAGGTTTTCACCAAGAATTAAAGAAACGTTTTATTGAAGGAGGCCCTGGGTTTATGGGTATCGTATTGTTATGTTTGATTTTAGGTTTAGCCATTGCCATAGAAAGAATTATCTTTTTAAACCTTTCAACTACAAACACAAAAAAGTTAACTCAAGAAGTAGAAGATGCGTTAGCTTCAGGTGGTGTTGAGGCTGCAAAAGAAGTTTGTAGAAACACAAAAGGCCCTATTGCATCAATTTTCTATCAGGGACTAGATAGAACTGACGAAGGTATAGATGCTGCTGAAAAAGCTGTCGTAGCCTACGGTGGTGTTCAAATGGGACAATTGGAGAAAAACGTATCTTGGATTTCATTATTTATCGCTTTGGCACCAATGCTTGGTTTCATGGGTACTGTAATTGGTATGATTCAAGCATTCGATAAAATTGAAGCTGCCGGAGATATGCAGCCATCACTTGTTGCAGGTGGTATTAAAGTAGCACTTTTAACAACAGTATTTGGTCTTGTAGTAGCAATTATCCTTCAAATTTTTTACAATTACATTATTGCTAAAATTGATAGTATTGTTAACGATATGGAAGATGCTTCTATCACGTTAATGGATCTATTGATTAGAAATAAAAAGTAATAATAATTGAAAACTAAAAAATTATGGGTTTACATAAAATATTAAAAATAGTAGCCTTCGCTCTAGCCATTATTGGTGCCATTTTTGCACTAATGATTATGGCTGGTGATGAAGAAAGCGCACAAAGTATGAGCGGGAATATGCTGTATGTAGCCTATGCAGTTTTAGGTATTGTGCTTTTATTGGTAGTATTGTTTGTTATCAAAGGCTTGTTTGCCGGTAACCTTAAAAAAACATTACTTACCGTTGGTGTATTTTTGGCCATTGTATTTATCTCTTATGGTATATCATCGGGTACAGATTTAAACTTAAAACCGTTTATAGATAAAGGTGCAGACGTAACCGAATCAACATCTAAAACTGTGGGCGCTGGTTTATATACATTCTATATCCTTGCTGTTTTGGCAATTGGATCGATGTTATACGGCGGAGCAAAAAAAATATTTAACAGATAAATTATGGCGAAAAGAGCAGCACCAGAAGTAAATGCAGGCTCCATGGCCGATATTGCTTTCTTGTTATTAATATTCTTTTTGGTAACAACAACTATTGAAACCGATTCTGGATTAAATAGAAAGTTGCCTCCTATTGAAGAAACCGAACCTCCTATCATCAAGCAAAAAAACATCTTTACCGTGCTTTTGAATGGTAAAGACCAATTGTTGGTTGAAGATGAAATTATGGAGTTAAAGGATTTAAGGGAAGCTGCCAAAGAATTTTTAGATAATGGAGGCGATGGATCATGTAGTTTTTGCAAGGGTAAAAAGAATCCTGATTCTTCTGATAATCCAGACAAAGCTATTATATCGTTAAAGAACGAGCGTGAAACGACTTATAAAACGTATATCGCCGTACAAAACGAGCTTGTAGCAGCATATAACGAACTTAGAAACAGAAGGGCAGAAGAGCTTTACGGACAAACATTTGCTGAAATGGAAGCAAATTATAATGACGTAAATTGGCCTGGAAACAAAACAAAGCTTAAAGATCAAATCGAGCAGATAAAGCTTGATTATCCGCAAAAGCTTTCTGAAGTACAATAGATAAAATTTAACATTCAACAATATGTCTAAATTTAAGAAGAAAAAGGGAGGCGATATACCTGCTGTAAACACTGCAGCTTTACCAGATATCGTATTCATGTTATTATTCTTTTTTATGGTAGCCACTGTAATGAGGCAAAACACCCTTAAAATTGAAAATAATCTGCCCTATGCCGATCAGGTTGAAAAGCTTGATAAAAAAGATTTGGTAATGTACATTTATGCAGGAAAGCCTAGTGCCAACTATAAGCAGTTTGGTACCGAAGCTAGAATCCAGCTAAATGACGATTTTGCCAATGTAAGTGATATTGCCTCGTTTATCGCAGAAGAGCGTGCTTCTAAACGAGAAGAATTGGTTCCGTTTTTAACCACTGCATTAAAAGTTGACAGTGAGGCCAATATGGGATTGATTGGTGATATTAAATATGAACTACGTAAAGTTAATGCACTAAAAATTAATTACACTACAAAAAAAGGAAGTGTACTTGAAAACCAATAATTTTACATTCTTAATTTTATAGAAAAAGGCGTTTTGAATATTCAAAACGCCTTTTTGTTTTTTATATTTGGTTCAATAATGCCCATTCTACATGAAACGATTTGTTGTAGTCATACTTTTTTTTGTTTTTGGTACTTTGTATAGCCAAGATCAATCGGTTAAGGAAATTGATTCCCTTTACAAAGAAGACCATTTTTATGCCGGGATAACGTATAACGTATTGGTCAATAAACCTTCTAACGTAAAGCAAAGCGGTTTTTCGTTGGGCTTTAATTTAGGTTTCATTAAAGATATGCCCGTTAATAAAAGTCGCACTTGGGCCATTGGCGTTGGTTTGGGCTATTCGGCCAATTCATTTAACGAAAATTTGTTGATCAGTAAATCAAATTCTGGTGAATTCAATTATAGTGTTATTGAGGATAAAGAAACCTATAACAAAAACAAGTTTGCATCACATCTTGTAGAATTGCCCATAGAACTCCGTTGGCGAACATCTACACCCACCGATTATAACTTTTGGCGCATTTACACCGGTTTTAAGCTAGGATATTCTTTTGTTAATACCAATAAGCATAAAGGCGATTTGGGAGATTTTAAATACAATGACAATCCGGATTTTAACAATCTTCAGTATGGCTTAACATTAAGTGCTGGTTACAACACTTGGAACTTTCATTTGTATTATGCCTTAAATCCCATTTTTAACAACGATGCCCAACTTAGTGGGAGCACCATCGATATGAGCGCCATCAAAATCGGTTTGATGTTTTATATTTTGTGATTAGGACTCTAAATACTTTTACATGAAAAAACTAATCTTTTTATTTTTTGCATTGTTGCTTGTCAATTGTCAATACGGAGAAAAGGCACAAGGGGATGATTATCAGGCTGAATTTGCTAAAAGCATATCACACAAATTACTTTCTTCGCAGAAAGAAGGCGGA
This sequence comes from Tamlana crocina, assembly GCF_012037625.1. Classification (NCBI taxonomy): domain Bacteria; kingdom Pseudomonadati; phylum Bacteroidota; class Flavobacteriia; order Flavobacteriales; family Flavobacteriaceae; genus Tamlana; species Tamlana crocina. Next base: position 75,639 of record NZ_JAAVJS010000014.1, on the reverse strand, counting down.
TTTTATGAATTAACTAAAGAAGAAGCAACCGAAAGAATGATTCAGGGGTTGAATGAAGCCGTTCAAAAAGAATCGTACAAAAGAATAAAACAGGCTTTTGGGAATTACAAAAACCTAGAATTAGATACCATATTCGCAATTAAGGAAGATCAAACCTATCATGTTTTTAGGTTTAAAGGAGAATTTGAAGTTAATGAAAAGGTTGAAATACGAACAGTCCTAAATTTGGAAGGGAAACTTGCAGGTTTTTTTGTTGTGCCTTGGAAAGAGGCGTTTTAGTATTTTACAGCCAATAATTTACCAAAATAAGTTGTGGTATAATACCAATAAAAACCCCGAAAAGAAGCTCTTTATAGTCGTGAGCCTTTACATGTAGGCGTGAAGTGGCAACAGCGCCCATAACGATGCACATAAGGCCTATGGTGCCGTTTAGGTTAACGCTAAAATGGATGCTTAACGCCACAAAAAACATAAATACACCAGAAACAGCAACCATGTGTAAACTCACCTTAAATTTGATAAGGGCCATTAATAAGCAGGCCATGTTCGAAATGAGCACCCCAATAAAGAAAAAATAAAGTTCGGAGGACAGCGAAGGTTTTACAATGCGCTGTAACACAAGCAATAGAATACAGCCGTACAGAATTAAAGGGTAAATCCGTTCGCGGGCGGTTTGCAGGTGAATACTGCTTACTCTTCCTAAGGTTTTCAGTAAAAAGTAAATTAAAATGGGCAGTATAAACATTAAAATACCAAGGGCAATTAGCTTACCGTAAACCACTTCAGATGAAATATATCTGGGCGATATTTCAAAATAAAACCATGCCGCAAACAAAGGCATAATAAGCGGATGAAAAACATACGAGATGCTTTTTAAAAGTTTATCCATTATATTTTTTTACGGAGTCTAGCCACTGGAATATCCAATTGCTCACGGTATTTCGCTACAGTACGCCGGGCAATGGGGTAGCCTTTTTCTTTTAATATAGATGCTAGATTTTCGTCTGTTAAAGGTTTTCTCTTGTTTTCTTCGTCGATTACGGTTTCTAATATTTTTTTGATTTCGCGGGTAGAAACGTCTTCACCTTGATCGTTTTTCATTGATTCTGAAAACAAATCCTTTATCAAAATAGTGCCGTAGGGCGTATCGACGTATTTGCTGTTTGCCACTCGTGAAACTGTAGAGACGTCCATGTTAATTTCGTCTGCGATATCCTTAAGGATCATAGGCTTTAAATTGCGCTCGTCGCCTGATAAAAAATAATCCTTTTGATAATGCATAATGGCACTCATGGTTACAAACAAGGTTTGCTGGCGTTGCTTAATAGCTTCAATAAACCATTTGGCAGCGTCTAGTTTTTGTTTGATAAAGAGTACGGCATCTTTCTGCGATTTCGATTTGTCTTTAGCATCTTTGTACCCTTTTAACATGTTGTTGTATTCTCGTGATACATGCAATTCGGGAGCATTTCTTCCGTTAAGGGTAAGTTCCAGTTCGCCATCTACTATTTTTATGGCAAAATCGGGTACTACGTGTTCCACAATGCGGTTGTTTCCAGAATACGAACCTCCTGGCTTCGGGTTTAAATGCTCAATTTCAGAAATAGCACCTTTAAGCTGTTCTTCGGTAATATCGAATTTTTGAAGTAGTTTTTTGTAATGCTTTTTAGTGAATTGGTCAAAGGCATTATCGATAATGTCAATGGCCAAATCGGTATCGGCATTTTTTTCTTTACGATGTAATTGTATGCTTAAACATTCTTGTAAATCTCTTGCCCCAACACCGGCAGGGTCTAATTGGTGTACTTTTTTAAGTACCTTTTCGATGTTTTCTTCGGTGGTATAAACGTTTTGAGTAAAAGCCAAATCGTCCATAATATCGCTTAAACTTCGTCTTATATAACCACTTTCATCAACGCTGCCTACCAAAAATTCAGCAATATCGCGTTCTTCGTCAGTTAATCGGTAAGTGTTTAACTGATTTAACAAGTGCTGTGTAAAGGACGTTCCTGCCGCATAGGGCATGGTTTTGTCGTCGTCATCACTGCTGTAATTATTGGTTTGGGTACGATAGTCGGGAACTTCGTCGTCGCTTAAATATTCATCAACATTTATTTCATCAGCTTCAATGGTTTCGTTGTCATTGTATTCGTCTGCCGAATTATCAAAATCAGAATCCAAATCGTCTCTGGTATCATCCTTTCCACCTTCCAAAGCAGGGTTTTCTTCCAACTCTTGCTTTAAGCGCTGCTCAAAAGCTTGCGTAGGCAGCTGTATCAACTTCATTAATTGAATTTGCTGCGGCGATAGCTTTTGTGATAATTTGAATTGTAGTTGTTGTTTAAGCATGTTTTGATTAAGGCTTGTTACTCAAAGATAAAAAAAGGGTATATTATTCCAAAGCCGTGCCAAATTACATTTTTTTTAATTTTTTTGTTAAAATTCTGCATTTTGTGGCGTACGCGGAAACGGAATCACATCTCTAATATTACTCATGCCGGTTGCAAACATTACCAAACGCTCAAAACCTAAACCAAAGCCAGAGTGGACGGCAGTACCGTATTTACGTAAATCGAGGTACCACCAAAGTTCTTCTTCCGGAATATCTAAAATGGCCATTTTCTGCTTTAAAACTTCCAACCGTTCTTCACGTTGGGCACCTCCAACAATTTCGCCAATGCCTGGGAAAAGAATATCCATAGCACGAACGGTTTTGCCATCGTCATTAAGGCGCATATAAAAGGCTTTAATATTGGCCGGGTAATCAAACAGAATTACGGGGCACTTAAAGTGTTTTTCAACCAGAAAACGCTCGTGCTCGCTCTGTAAATCGCAGCCCCAATCGTCTATTAAATATTTAAATTTTTTCTTTTTATTGGGTTTACTGTTACGTAAAATATCGATAGCCTCGGTATAGCTTACACGCTTAAAATGGTTGTCGGTAACAAAATTCAGCTTTTCGATAAGCCCCATACTGCTGCGTTCGGCCTGTGGCTTGGTTTTGTCTTCGTCTTTTAAGCGTTTATCTAAAAATTCTAAATCTTCGCGGTTGTTATCTAAAATATATTGGATAACCGATTTCATAAAATCTTCTGCTAAATCCATATTTCCCGCCAAATCCATAAAGGCCACTTCGGGCTCAATCATCCAAAATTCTGCTAAATGCCGGGAGGTGTTCGAGTTTTCGGCACGAAACGTGGGGCCAAAAGTGTACACTTTACCCAGTGACATGGCGTAGGTTTCAGCTTCCAACTGTCCGGATACCGTTAAATTGGTTTCTTTTCCGAAGAAGTCTTCAGAATAATCGATATTTCCGCTATCGTCTTTTGGTGGATTTTTTAAATCCAAACTGGTTACCTGAAACATTTCGCCAGCGCCTTCGGCATCGCTACCCGTAATAATGGGCGAGTGCATGTAGTAAAACCCGTTGTCGTTAAAATATTTGTGAATGGCAAACGATAATGCCGATCGTAGTCGCATTACGGCACTAAAGGTGTTTGTTCGGGTTCGTAAATGGGCGTTTTCCCTTAAAAATTCGAAAGAATGTTTTTTGGGCTGTATAGGGTATTTTTCTGGATCCGAATCGCCTAAAATAATCAATTCCTGGGCCTGAATTTCAACGTTTTGCCCTTTGCCTTGACTCTCTACCAACTCGCCTTTTACGTGGATTGCGGCTCCGGTGGTAATACGCTTTAGGGTAGCTTCGTCAAAATGTTCAAAATCTACAACGCATTGAATGTTGTTTAGCGTAGATCCGTCGTTTAGGGCTATAAATCGATTGGCCCTAAAGGTTCTTACCCAACCTTTTACTTCAACATCTGGTGTAACAATATCTTCGGTTAATAGCTGTTTAACTGTTTTAGATTGCATACCTTTAAATTTATATGGTAAATATAACGGTTTAAAAGAAGAAAAGTCAAATTACGAATTCTAAAAAAGTAACAGATTTTTGGCGTATACTTTAGATTTTTTCGTCTTCGTCCTCCTCGGGAATAATATTGATGGATGGCTTTCTTAAGACTTGCTTGTTGGCAATATTACGTTCTAAAGATAGCAGTAAAGATGGAAGAAGTAGTAAATTAGACAACATAGCGAAAAGCAAAGTGGCCGAAACCAAAGCACCCAAAGCTACCGTACCTCCGAAACTGGAAATTGTAAATACCGAAAAGCCAAAAAAGAGCACGATAGAAGTATAAAACATGCTCACGCCCGTTTCGCGCAGTGCACCGTAAACGGAGACTTTTATTTTCCATTTGTTGGCTTGCAATTCTTGACGGTATTTGGCCAAAAAGTGGATGGTATCATCTACCGAAATACCAAAGGCAATACTAAACACCAAAATAGTTGATGGTTTTATAGGAACCCCCAAGTACCCCATTAAACCTGCCGTTACCAGTAATGGAAGAAGGTTTGGTATGAGCGATACAATAATCATTCTTGCCGAGCGGAACATATAGGCCATGAACAAAGCAATTAAAAGAATGGCCAAAGACAATGAAATGGCTAGGTTTTTAACCAAATATTTGGTGCCTTTTTGAAACACGAGCGCTTTTCCGGTCATCGTGACATTGTAGCGTTCTTTCGGGAAAACCTTATCGATTTTCGTTTGAAGGTTTTCTTCAATACGTTCCATTTTATCGGTGCCAATGTCTTTCATAAAAGTGGTGATACGAGCGTATTGCCCAGTGCTATCCACAAAATTATTGAGCAAATCTACATTTGAAGATGAGTTTTTGGCATACGATAAAATAAAGTTGTTTTCCTGTGAGGTGGGTAGTTGGTAATATTTGGGTTTGCCATTGTAATAAGCCTGTTTGGAATATTTTACCAAGCCCACCACCGAAATAGGTTTAGAAAGCTCGGGTGTTTCAACAATCAATTCCTCCAGTTCGTCCATGCGTTTCAAAGTAGAGAGTTTCATCACGCCTTTTTTACGCTTGGTATCGACCATAATTTCCAAAGGCATAATGCCGTTAAATTCTTCCTCGAAGAAACGAATGTCTTGAACAAATTCAGAATCCTGCGGCATGTCTTCAATCAAACTCCCCGAAATTTTGATTTGGTATATGCCAATAATGCTAATGGCCAACAAAATAACCGCCGTAAAATAAATGGTGATTCGTCGTTGCCTTACCATGCGTTCCATCCAATCTACAAAACCGCCAATCCAACGTTTGTTAAGGTGCTCTAAGTGGCGATCTTTTGGGAACGGCAAAAAGGTGTAAATAATGGGGATGATGAGCAGGCAAAGGATAAAAATGGCCAAAATACTTAATGAGGCTACCACACCAAATTCCTTCAGCAATTTGCTTTCTGTTAAAATGAATGTGGCAAAACCCGAAGCCGTGGTAACGTTGGTCATTAATGTGGCGTTACCAATTTTCGTAATAACACGTTGTAACGATTTTACTTTGTTGCCATGCAGCTTAACCTCATGTTGATATTTATTAATGAGGAAAATACAGTTGGGAATACCAATAACGATAATTAACGGCGGAATAAGCGCTGTGAGTACAGTAATTTCGTAGTTGAGTGCCCCAATAATGCCCAAGGTCCACATTACACCAATACATACCACAATAAGCGAAATAAAAGTAGCTCTAAAGGATCTAAAAAAGAAAAAGAAAATGATTGAGGTTACCAAAAGGGCCACACCTACAAACCACCCAATTTCATCTACAATAAGTTGGGCGTTTAAGGTACGAATGTAGGGCATGCCAGAAACCTTTACATCTAGATTGTGTGTGGCTTTAAAGGCTTCAATTTTTGGTAAAAGTACATCGATTACAAAGTCCTTTCGGGCCGCAGTATTAACAATGTCCTTTTTTAGGTAGATAGCACTACGAATAGTTTTGGTGTCTTTATTAAAAAGGAAGTTGTCGTAAAAAGGATATTTTTCAAAAAGTTCGCTTTGAAGGGTGTCAATCTCGGCTAATGAAGAAATTTCACCCTGTATAAAAGGTTTCAGTTTAAACTTTTCGCTTTCGGTATCCTTTACCAGTTTTTGAAGGTCTTTTATCGAAATGACCGTTTCTACAGCCTCGTCCGATTTAAAGCTGTGTGCAAGTTGATTCCAGGCGTTCAATTTTTCCACCGAAAAAAGACTACTGTCCTTAACGCCAAGTACTATTAAATTGCCCTCTTCCCCAAAGGTTTTTAAAAAATTGTTGTACACCAAATTAACCTCATGGTCGTCAGGCAGGAGATTGGCTTCGGTATAGGTAAAGCGCATGTTTTCCCATTTTTGGGATAGTAAAAATGTCGCTACGATTATCGCTGCGAGAATAATAATTTTATTGCGTAAAATCAATCGCGCAACAACATCCCAAAAGTCTTTTGTGAAAAGTTTTAACATGCTAGAGCCTGTTTAAATTCATATCAATCGTTTTTCTATGCCCCTTTTTGCTCATAATTTCGTTAAAATTTCATCAAGTAGCTTTGGCTATTATCTTCAATTTTGCCTCATTCTGCATCAAAAATGACCTATCGAAAAAGTCAATCATATAAATTCAAACAGGCTCTTAATAAAAAGTTGCGCAAAGGTAGAAAAAACCACTGCAAAACTTTATAAAGTGACGTTAAATGTAAATTTAAAAGCCACATTATCGTCAATTTGCGGCAAATGGTATGCCCCATAACGGTAGGTGAAACTAATACCGAAACCAAAGAGTAACTTGTTGAGTTCGAAACCCGATTCGGTGTAGCCTTTTTTGAGGGAATTAAAACTGATATTTTGATGCCTTTCTGGCTGAGCCATATCTCCAATAGCATATCGGGTAATTAAAACCATTTGGGGCTTAAAACGTTCGGAAATGTTAAACGGTCTTAAAAAATGTTTGAATTGAACGGTCGCAAATTTATCGGAGAAAAACTCATTGAAATACATGGTTTCAAAACTGTTTAAACCGGCAACCGAAAAACGTTGTAAAATGGTTTCTTTGGTGATATTATTGGGGTAGGCGTGATACAAATGCGTAATTGGGGTGTTGCCATTGGCGATGCCCGAAACTAATGTAATTTCTGAAAACGTATCGTTTTCGTCCCCGAATTTATAAAGCGTCCTGAAGTCGACTTTTGAAAACTCCAAATTGCTTTTAAAAAGGTTGTTAAAGCTTTTGGTGTATTGCAGGGTGAATTTTGGGTAGCCCTGTTTTGTTTGTGTTTTTCCTGTTTCTGAAGCTATAATTTTATTAAACGGGTCCCATTGCAAGGCAACTTTGGCGATACTCAAATCGAATGAACTGATAGTAGTATTGTTGAATTGATAAGCATATCTATAAGTGGGTAAAATATTGCTTACTGAAAACTCGGTTTCGGACAGTAGTTTAGGGTGTATTTCGTGATTGAACGAAATGGCTTTGGTAATGTGCCTATGGAAGAGGTCTATATTAAGCAAGCGGGGCTCAAAAAACTGAAAGAATCTGCCATCGGTTAAAAATTTGGTGCTGCCGGTTTCTTGTAAGTCGTCGGTATAGGAAAGGTTCACCCAACTATTTGTTTTTTCTGAAACCCTAAAACCGCCACCAAAACTGTACTTAAAGCGATGGTCTCTAAAACCATAAACCACGTAGGTGTTCAGACGATATTTTTCTGAAAACGCACTATTGGTTACTCCGCCAAGTCCGGTACGCACACCTTCGTATTGATTATATTTTATTAAATACCTTAAATCGGCATTGAAATATTTTGAGGGGAAATACCCGTTACCAATACTTTGAAGGAATTGGCGTTTTTTTAGCGAATCTTGCTGAATGGTGGTTTCGGTAATATAATCGGTTTGCGAGTTTCCAAAGCTTGAAACGCCAACAAAGAGTAGGAAAATAAAACGTTTTAGCATGGAACAACCTAAAATAATTCTGTTTATAAAAAAAGCGACTTAATTGCCGCTTCTTAATTTATACTGTCATGATTTCTTTTTCTTTATTGTCAAAGAGCTCATCAACTTTCTTAACGTAATTATCTGTGATTTGTTGTACGTCTATTTCGGCGTTGGTTTTCACATCTTCCGATACGTCATCTAATTTTTTGATGTCGTTCATAGCATCTTTTCTTGCCGTACGGATGCTTACCTTGGCATCTTCAGCTTCAGCTTTAGCTTGTTTTGCCAAAGTTTGTCTGCGTTCTTCAGTTAAAGGTGGTACGTTAATGATAATGGTTTCGCCATTGTTCATGGGGTTGAAACCAAGGTTGGCGTAAGCAATACCGCGCTCAATTTCCTGTAACATGCCTTTTTCCCAAGGTTGAACGGTAATGGTTCTGCCGTCGGGTGTGTTAACGTTGGCAACCTGACTTAACGGGGTTTGCGAACCGTAATAATCTACCATAACACTACCTAGCATGGCAGGACTGGCTTTGCCGGCACGAATGTTAAGGAACTGTTTTTTTAAGTGCTTAATAGCGTTATCCATAGATTCTTTAGCACCGTCTAATATAAATTGTATGTCTTCGTTCATCTTTTTAAGCTTTTAGTTGAAAATTAACCATTCAAAAATTACGCCAAATTATACGTTTACTTCAGTACCAATGTTTTCGCCAGAAACAACCTTAAGAAGGTTCCCTTTGGTGTTCATATCGAAAACAATAATAGGTAGCTTGTTTTCTTGGCTTAGTGTGAAAGCCGTGGTATCCATTACTTTTAATCCTTTTCTTAGAACGTCGTCAAATGAAAGGGAGTTGAATTTAACGGCAGTGGTGTCTTTTTCTGGATCGGCGTTGTAAATGCCATCAACACGCGTGCCTTTTAAAATCACATCGGCCTCAATTTCAATGGCGCGTAGTACCGCTGCAGAATCGGTGGTGAAATACGGGTTTCCGGTTCCGCCTCCAAAAATAACTACACGACCTTTTTCCAAATGGCGCATGGCTTTTCTTCTAATAAAAGGCTCGGCCACTTCATTAATTTTTATGGCAGTTTGTAATCGGGTAGGAATATCAATATCTTCCAAAGCACCTTGTAAAGCCAGTCCGTTAATTACGGTAGCAAGCATGCCCATGTGATCGCCTTGAACGCGATCCATGCCTTTGCTGGCTCCGGCAACACCCCTAAAAATGTTTCCGCCCCCAATAACTATGGCTACTTCTATACCTTTATCGGTAATGGTTTTAATGTCTTGTGCATATTCGGCCAATCGGTCTGGGTCGATACCGTACTGCCGACTTCCCATTAAGGCTTCACCAGATAGTTTGAGGAGTATTCTTTTATATTTCATGTGTTTTATTAAAGAAGTTGTGCAAAACTAAGCAAATTTTTTTTGATTTGAATTTTTAGAACTGCGGAAATTGGACAATTTTTATTTGAAATAATGACATTATAGGATATAAAAAAGCCACTATCCTAAAATAGAATAGTGGCTTTTGTTATTGGAGATTCTCCTTTTAAGTGAAGGAATTAATTATCCTACTGTAGCACGTTTGAAACCAGCGATTTCAACTTCGCCATAAGACGAAACGTATTCAGCAACAGTTTTCTTTTCATCTTTAATGAACTTTTGATCCAATAAGCATTGCTCTTGATCTAAAGTAGTGTTGTCTGAAACAAAACGTTGCATTTTTCCTGGTAAAATGTTACCCCAGATTTTTTCTGGTTTTCCTTCAGCAGCTAATTGAGCTTTAGCTTCTTCTTCAGCTTCAGCTAATACTTCAGGAGTTAATTGCGCCATAGAAATGTATTGTGGTACATTTTTAAGAGTTTTTCCTAAACGGCCCAATTCGATGTTTTCTTTTTCGATGACTGCAATTCTAGCTTCAGTTTCAGAAGCGATGTAAGCTGGGTCGAAATCTTTGTAAGACAAAGTAGTGGCTCCCATTGAAGCGACTTGCATAGCAACGTCTTTTACCAAAACATCGGCGTTGTCAACTTTTGCAGTTAAACCTACCAAAGCAGCAATTTTATTGATGTGAACGTAAGAACCAACGTAAGGTGCTTCTAATTTTTCAAAAGCGTTGATGTCTAATTTTTCACCAATCACACCAGTTTGCTCAACCAATTTATCGGCAACGCTCATACCGTTAAAATCGGCAGCTAAAAACTCTTCCTTAGAGTTGTAGTTTAAAGCAAGCTCTGCCAAATCGTTAGCTAAAGCCAAGAAGTTTTCGTTTTTACCAACAAAGTCTGTTTCGCAACCCAAAACGATGGCAACACCAGCGGTTTGGTCTGCATTAACTTTAGCAACAGCAGCTCCTTCAGAAGATTCTCTGTCGGCTCTTTTTTCTGCTACTTTTTGTCCTTTTTTACGCAATACTTCGATAGCTTTATCGAAATCGCCTTCAGCCTCAACAAGCGCTTTTTTACAGTCCATCATACCTGCACCGGTAGCTTGTCTTAATTTGTTTACTTCAGCTGCTGTAACTTTTACTGTAGTACTCATAGTGATTTATAATTTAAAAAAGTCGTTCAATTGATTTCCACAAAGAAAAGCATCAAACGACTTAATCATGTTTTATTAATGTTATTTTATTCTTCTTCGTTTGCGGCAACCGCTTTTTTAGCTTTAGGGGCTTCTTTGTCTGACGCTGAAGCTTCTTTTTCAGCTTTACGCTCGGCCAAGCCAGTTGAGATGGCTGCAGTTACGTGAGATAAAATTTTATCGATTGATTTTGAAGCATCGTCGTTTGCAGGGATTACGTAATCAACTTGACGTGGATCAGAGTTGGTATCAACCATTGCAAAGATTGGAATGTTTAATTTTTGAGCTTCTTTAATCGCGATGTGCTCACGCTTAATATCTACAACAAACAATGCACCTGGTAAACGAGTCATGTCGCTAATAGAACCTAAGTTTTTCTCTAACTTAGCTCTTAAACGGTCTACTTGTAAACGTTCTTTTTTAGATAATGTGTTGAAAGTACCGTCTTTCTTCATTCTATCGATAGAAGCCATTTTCTTTACGGCTTTTCTAATCGTAACGAAGTTAGTTAACATACCACCTGGCCATCTTTCTGTGATGTAAGGCATGTTAATATCGCCAGCTTTTTCAGCAACAATATCTTTTGCTTGTTTTTTAGTGGCAACGAATAAAATTTTACGTCCTGAAGCTGCAATTTTTGCAAGAGCTGCCCCGGCCTCGTCAATTTTAGCCGCTGTTTTATATAGGTTAATGATATGGATGCCGTTACGCTCCATATATACGTAAGGCGCCATGTTTGGGTCCCACTTACGTGTAAGGTGTCCAAAATGTACACCTGCTTCCAGTAATTCTTTTACTTCTACTGCCATTTTTTAATAGTTTACGTTCTGTTGAATTAGCAATGATTAAGTGGTCATTTTTAAAATTCGCCTCAATCATTTAGATGCTAAACTAATTCTAGTCTTTTCAACTAGTACAACAATAACTGTGTTTAATTTTTGATAATAGTGAAATGCAGCGCCGAAACGCGGCATTGCAATGAAAATGATATTAACGTTTAGAGAACTGGAATTTCTTACGCGCTTTCTTCTGACCGAATTTCTTACGCTCTACCATTCTTGGATCTCTTGTTAACAAACCTTCTGGCTTAAGGATGCCTCTGTTTTCTGCATCTACTTCGCACATAGCGCGCGAAATGGCTAAACGTACAGCTTCCGCTTGTCCAGTAATACCACCTCCATATACATTTACGGTAATATCAAAGTTGCTTTCATTGTTAGTCATAGTTAATGGTTGCTTTACTTTGTACTGTAAAGTAGCTGTAGTAAAGTAATTAGCTATGTCTTTTTTGTTAATCGTTATGTTTCCGCTTCCAGCAGCAACATAAGCACGAGCAACAGCCGTCTTTCTACGGCCGATTTTGTGAATTACTTCCATTAATTAAATTCGTTTAAATTGATTGCTTTTGGCTTTTGGGCTTCGTGTTTGTGCTCTGTACCAACAACAACAGTTAGGTTACGGAATAAATCGGCACCTAATTTGTTTTTAGGTAACATTCCTTTTACTGATTTCTCTACTACTCTTGCAGGATCTTTTCCGTACAATTCGGTAGCAGTTAAACTTCTTTGACCTCCTGGATATCCAGTGTGACGAATGTACGTTTTGTCGTTCCATTTGTTACCAGATAAAGTGACTTTGTCTGCGTTGATAACAATTACGTTATCACCACAATCAACATGAGGTGTGAAGTTTGGCTTGTGTTTACCTCTTAAAAGTTTTGCAACTTTAGAAGCTAAACGACCAAGCGCCTGACCTTCAGCATCAACAACAACCCACTCTTTATTTACAGTAGCTTTGTTGGCCGAAATCGTTTTGTAGCTTAATGTGTCCACACTAATTGATTTTTTAATTATTAAACATTCCTCTCTCAAAAAGAGTTTGCAAATTTACGATTATATATTTGATTACCAAATAGTGAAGCTATATTATTTTAAACCAGATTTTTGGATACCTCAGATTGTGGGAAGCACTGATTTTCTGTTGGTTTAAAATCGATAATTTAATAGATGTTAACAAAACCTGTTAAGCTTTGGTTAAACACACTGCTAGCTTTGGGCATTGTAAAGAACATATGTATCTTTAGATAAATGCAAAATAATAACTAAAAATAATTTACAAATGGAAGATTTAAAGAAAAAGACCGTTGCAATTTTAGCAACCAATGGATTTGAAGAAAGTGAATTAAAAGAACCTAAAAAAGCTTTGGAAGAAGCCGGTGCCAATGTTCACATTGTTTCTCTTGAAAAAGGAGAAATTAAAGGTTGGACCAACGGCAATTGGAGCAGTGAAACCTATCAGGTAGATAAAACTGTAGATGAAGTGACCCACAGCGATTACAATGCTTTGATGCTTCCAGGCGGGGTAATTAACCCTGACTTGCTCAGAAAAAATGAAAAGGCAATAGGTTTTGTGAAATCGTTTTTTGAAAATAAAAAACCAGTCGGCGCCATTTGCCATGCACCTTGGTTGTTGGCGGAAGCCGATGTATTACAGGGAAGAAAAGTGACTTCTTACGATTCTATTAAAACCGATATTAAAAATGCAGGCGCCCATTGGGTAGATCAAGAGGTTGTTGTAGATGAAGGATTGGTAACCAGCAGAAACCCTAACGATTTGCCGGCATTCAACTCGAAATTGGTTGAAGAGGTTTATGAAGGTAAACACGAAATGCAAACAGCTTAATCCAATTTAAAATAACTAATTAAAGAGCAGAGTCTTAATTTAAGATTCTGCTCTTTTATTTTTACGTATTTTTGCATCGCTATGCAAGAGTTAAAACTTTCAGATTGGTTACCCACCACAAACAAAGAGGTAAAGATTCGCGGATGGGAAGAACTTGATGTTATCCTGTTTAGCGGCGATGCTTATGTGGATCATCCCACATTTGGGCCGGCCGTAATTGGGCGGTTGTTGGAAAGCTTTGGGCTTAAAGTGGCTATTGTGCCGCAGCCTAATGTGAACGATAATCTTCAGGATTTTGTAAAATTGGGAAAACCCCGACTGTTTTTTGGGGTTACGGGAGGTTGCATGGATCCTATGATTAGTAATTACAACGCCAATAAAAAGCGCCGCGATAAAGATGCTTACACCCCCAACGGCGATATTGGTTTCCGTCCCGATTATGCATCAACCGTTTATAGTAAAATCTTAAAGGAAAAATGGCCAGATACTCCTGTGTTGATTGGCGGGATTGAAGGCTCGTTACGCCGGGTTACGCACTACGATTATTGGAGCGACCAACTGATGCCAACTATTTTGGAAACCTCGAAAGCCGATATGCTGGTGTACGGCATGGGCGAACAACCACTTCGTGAAATTGTGCGCTTGCTCGAAAAAGGGGTGCCTTTTGAAAGTATAAACACCGTAAACCAAACGGCGGTACTTTTGAATAATGAAGCCGATATCCCGAAGAACAAGAATTGGGAAGATGTAGAAATTGCTTCACACGAAACCTGTTTAAAAGATAAAAAGGCCTATGCCTCAAACTTTAAGGTAATTGAGCAGGAATCCAATAAATTGGCGGCGCGACGCATTTTTCAGAAAGTAGGGAATAAGGTGTTGATGATTAATCCACCCTATCCAACCATGACCGAAGAGGAAATCGATGCTTCTTTCGATTTGCCGTACACGCGTTTGCCGCACCCAAAATACAATAAACGAGGCCCTATCCCGGCCTTCGAAATGATTAAATTTTCCATCAACATCCATCGCGGGTGTTTTGGTGGTTGCAGTTTTTGTACCATTTCGGCGCATCAAGGCAAGTTTATTGCATCGCGTAGCAAAGAATCTATTTTAAAGGAAGTCGATACGGTGGCGAATATGCCCGATTTCAAAGGGTATTTATCTGATATTGGTGGCCCAAGTGCGAATATGTATAAAATGAAAGGAAAAATACAATCAATTTGCGACAAGTGTGTCGCACCGAGTTGTATTTCACCAGTTATATGTAGCAATTTAGATACTTCGCACAAACCGCTAACAGAATTATATCAGGCCGTTGATAGCCATCCGAAAGTAAAAAAATCATTTATCGGAAGCGGAATACGCCACGATATGTTGGTGCCGGAATTCAATAAAAATGCCGACCCTAAAGAGTTAGACGATTATACCGAAGAGGTGATGACCAAACACGTGTCGGGTAGGCTAAAAGTAGCACCCGAACATACCAGTGATCCGGTTTTGAAATTGATGCGGAAACCATCTTTTAGTTATTTTCATAAGTTTAAAGACCGTTTCGATAAAATCAACAACAAGCATAAGTTGAAGCTTCAGTTGATTCCGTATTTTATTTCCAACCACCCGGCTTGCGAAGCCGAAGATATGGCCAACCTTGCGGCCGAGACCAAAGATATGGGCTTCCAATTGGAGCAGGTGCAAGGCTTTACGCCAACACCCATGACCGTGGCTACGGTGATTTATTACAGCGGATATCACCCTTACACGCTTCAAAAAGTAAATACGCCGAAAACCCGAAAGGAGAAGGACGAGCAGCACCGATTTTTCTTTTGGTACAAAGACGAAAACAAAGCATGGATTAAAAAAACACTGAACAAACTTGGGCGACAGGATTTGCTTAAAAAACTTCTTCCAGAAAACGACAATTGGCGCAAAAATAAACCGGGTAAACCCAAGCATACTTTTGACGATGCAGTGCCTTTTAACCAAAGGAAAAACAAGGTTAAATACAAGAAAAGAAATAAACGAAAGTAAAAAGGGTTTTTAAGGAATTATAATCTACGAACGTCATTACAGGAATGGCAAATTACAAACTATACTTTACAGCTAAAATAAAATTACGCCCTGGCGCAGCAATACCCGAAGAATAGGTTTTATACCGCTGATCGGTAATATTTTCCAAACTGGCCATAACGGTAGTAGAGGATGCTACTTGATATTGCGCCCTAAAATTTAAGGTGTACCACGATGGACTGTACGGGTTGCCATTGCCATCGAGAGCATAGATGTAATCCTTTTCGGTTTCAGATGGGGTCAATTCGTTATAGGTCAAATTGCCATTGTAATTGGCAAATAAATCCATTTTCAGCCTGCCAAACCGTCCTGCCAAATGGGTGTTCCCAAAAGCAGGCGCTACATGTCTAACGGGTACTTCAATATTTCCTGCGGTTTCTGTTCCGCCAATAATATTGTACTGCGATGCCAAATGTACGTTGTTCGAAAAATTCATTTTTAAGCCTACTTCAAAACCATTAATCCACGCTTTTGATGCATTTTGAATGGCCTGCACATTGCTCCATTCGTCATCATAAACAATTTCGGTTTCACCTTTCAAACTGAAATCACGACGCACCAAGGCATTATCCAAATAGGTGTAGTAGGTACTTAAATCGAGTAATAACTTATTGTTAAAATTCAGCTTTAAACCCAATTCGCCGCCGTAAGCATATTCGGGTTTCAGGTTATTATTGGGCACCACTACAGACCCTGGCTCAGAATCGAACACCTTCCCGACATCATCAATATTGGGTGCTCTAAACGCCGATGAGGCATTTAATCGCCATTGCAATATATTACTGGGCGACCAACTGATGCCGGCAGTTCCGGTAAGTGCCGAAGATTCGTTTTTTGATGAATCAAAAGGAAGGTTCAAATAAGCGTTGTTTTCGGTAAAATCAGCTTCAGAAATCACATGGTTGAACCGCAGCCCCGATTGCAAAACAAATTTAGGGTTGGGCTTGTATTTGATACTTGAATAAGCGGCTGCCGACTGCCAACTGGCCCCATTGGGGTATCTGGAAACCGAGGAGCTGATGGTGTTTGTTGAGATGTTTTCTTCTTCCCCTTCAGACCAAACTTTGTTAAAAACATATTCCACACCATAAAACATTTCGGTTTTAAGGCTAAGCCTTTTTTCAAAATCTAAATTGAAGGAATAGGCATCAACAGCTTCTTCGCGAATATTTCGGATTGAAGATTGAAAATCGCGGTCCATTCGGCTTTCTTGAAAATTTTGGTAGGCCAAGGTGGCTTTTATTTTATCGTACAAATTTGAACTGCTGCTCAACTTGGTGATCTGCAAGTTGGACATGAGCCAGTTTTGAGGGCCGTAATTCCATTCGGCCGAACGTAAAGTACCACTTCGGTATCGAATCAATCGGTCGTAACGCGGAAAATGGGATGTGGTGCTATAAAACAACCCCAAATCGAAACTTAAATTTTCATAGGGTTGATAGCTTACTTTTTGCATCAAGTTAAGTTGATTATAGCCTGAAAACCTCTGCACCAACGGGTTGCTGTTTGTTACAACCTGATCGCCTTCGATAGTAGTCGAAACAAATTCAGGTCTTAAATACTCGTTTGGGCCGTGGCTTCCCATCCTCAAATCATCAAAATCGGAATAGGTGGCACTGGTAACAAAAGCCCATTTTTTGTAGCCGAGATTAAAATCGAAATGCCCCGTTTTTTCATCGTTTGCCGAGCTGTATCGCACCACAGCATTCGATTGAAACAATAAAGAATCCGACAAACTTAACTTTGGCTTTTGGCTGTAAAACCCCATAACGCCGCCAATGGCATCGCTTCCGTAAATCACTGAACCGGCACCAAGCGTTACTTCGGTATGTTCAATGGAAAAGGGGTCTATGGAAATGATATTCTGCAAATTTCCACCGCGAAATATCGCATTATTCATTCGAACACCATCTACAGTAATAAGCAAACGATTGGTTGAAAACCCGCGTATCATTGGGCTTCCGCCACCCAACTGACTTTTCTGAATATATACCTGCCCCGTATTACCTAATAGATCGGCACTGGTTTGTGGGTTGGCAAATTGGATGTCGCTCAATGTTTCGGTATTTATTTTCTGCGGAATATCCCTTTTGCTCTGTTCGAACTTTGAAGCTGAAATCACTATTTCTCCCAAACCTTGCGTATTCGAAACTAAATATATCCGGTTGGTTTTATCGATATCCTTTTTGGTGAGCATTTTTAAAAGGTGCGACAAATGTTTAAAATAAATCGCTTCGTTTTCTGAAAAAATATTGATATCGGCTTCTCCTCGGAAATTAGTTATTACACTTTTCGACTTATCGATATTGTAAATGGCTACTCCCAAAACGGGTTCGTTGGTATCACTGTTCAGGACTTTTATATTTTGGGCATAGCATGATAATGAAACCAGTAAAAAGAAAAGAAATGTAAATTTAAAGTTCATGTTCAACTGAAAACTTGGTTCAATATCTGTAGGGATTTTGGCGGTCTAAAACTACCTAAATGCAACTCATAATACAATAAAATCTTGCCCAAAAAAGACTGCCTTTGTTTGGCGTTGATTTTTATATCTGATAATGCATCAAATGTTGTGCCCAACAGAGTTTTTAGCAAAGTTAAATCTTCTCCGTAAATACTATGCTTGCCACTGGGCTTTAATTTGAACTCACCTTCCAACAAATTAAAGTATTGAAAATCAATGTTAGTTAAGTCTGGGTAAAACCCTAAATATTTGGTAAGCTTTACCAAAAACAATAAATGAAAATTGGAATATTCGGCCTGAGAGTCCAGCCACAACAGTGTATTTTCCAAATAATGGTACAGATTTTCGTTTTGTTCTTCTTCCTGCAAAGTACTGGCCAGCACTTCGGAAAGAAACATAACAATAGCGCTTTTTAACACATGGGTATGCAAACTGGAGTAAATGCAGTGTGGTTTTGTCTCTTTTATGGATTGCAAACCCCTATTGTTTTTATATGTCGTTACAATTTGTAATTGTGATAACAACTGAAAATAGGCCGCTTTGGAGTTTCCTTTTTTGCTCTTTAAAACACCTCGGAGCAAAAAACTCACTGCCCCCAACTTTTGGGTATAACATTTAACGATAAGATCGTTGTCTTTATACCTTAATTTAGAAAGTACAATAGCGTTTGTGGTTACCAACATTAGCGCACCACCATTAGTTTTAAGACTTTAGTTTCAAAGGTATCCAAATCGGAAAGCATGACCAAATACACCCCAGAGGCCACCAGATTGTTGGCTAGGTTTTTTCCGTTCCAATAAGCCGTTCCGCCATCAATTTCCAAATTGAACCCTTCATAGCGTTGATTGGTTCTAGACTGGGCTTCGGCGACTAAATTACCTTCAATATCAGTAATTTTAATGTTTACATTTTCTGAAATGTCTTTTATTTTCACTTTGTCTTCCACCATATCGAAACCGGGCCTAACGGGATTGGGATAAACATAGGCGCTTCGCAAATCTTCGGTAGTGGCAGAACTGCCCGATTGAAACGACACCAAGCCTCTGGTGGTAGCGATATACACCGTGCCGTTGTTTTCATCTAGGGCGATATCGCGAACACTGTTTGATGGCAACGGTGAGTTTTCTTTTGTAAAATGAAAAATGGTATTTTGGCCGTTTGGAGAAAACAAATACACCCCAGAATCTACTGTGCCAATCCATTTGTTATTAGCGCCATCCACTTTTATGTCGGTAATATATTGCTGGAACAGCAGCTCTTTGGCCACGCCATCTTCTTCAATAATGATTTCATCCACCTCTGCCGAATCATCGTCAAAAAAGTTTGAGGTATTGTACAATACACGAATACCTTTTTCCGTGCCAATCCATAGCTGATTTCTATTATCAAGCGCTAGTGCAGTAACAAAAGTAGTGGGCATATTTTCGTCTTCGCTGTAAATGGCTTTTATCCCATTTGAGCCATAACCTTCATTATAGGCCAAAACACCATAACTATAGCCTGCAGCCATCCATTTTGTGTTATTATTGTCGATTACTATATCGGCAAAACCATTATTATCAAAAGCTTTAGGAATTATTTCTTTTAAAGGATATGACCGCCATTGGTTGTTTGAGGGGTTGTAAGATTTTAGTTGATTTTCTACCAGTCCATTAGTCAACCATAATAAACCATTGTTATCAAAGGTCGAGGCTCCTACCCGAACATCTATGTATTTCGGGTCGTTAGGCAAAACCAAAGATTCCAAACCACTATTTGTTTCATCATACAGTACGGTAGGCACATCCTCATTAACCTCCAACAACCCACTGAAAAATGAACTTATAAACACTTGATTGTTATCCAAAGGGTTTACGGCAATACTATTTAAACATTTGGCTTCAAAAACTTCAGAATACCTATTATTTATCCATCCTCCGTTTTTTAAATGACTAAAACCACGGTTATTCAACGGATAGGGATTGTAATACAAATCGTATTCGCCGTAGGTAACCCACAGTCCGTTGGGTTCAATTTGTAAGGAAAACGGGATATTTAACAACGGCCCATCTGGATGAACTTCTTCAATAGTATCTGGGTTTGCAACGGGCACTTTAAGTATTCCAAAATCGGTTGTACCAATGTAAACATAACCTTCACCAAGCATGGCGCTCGTGTAATTGGTTTCGAAAGATTCATTAACGGGGATTTCAACCTGTACACTAAACCCAGAATCATAAACAAAAACCCTATTTGTTGTAGCAACCAGCAAATTCTCGTTCGTAGCTCTTAAATCTCTAGGTACAGCAGAATAAGCTGCCACCTCTGTAATGGCTCCTTGAGAAACTTGATACATTCGGTTATTGGTTCTTGTGGCATACAAATTTTCCTGAAAAGCTTCAACCGCATACCAACTTCCTGAAGTAACCAATTGCCAATTTTGAAAATCAATTAAATTAGCACTATCTACCAAAGCCCGTCTGATACCATTGCCGTCAATACATGACGCATAAATATAATCGCCCAAAACGGCAGTTTGGCTCACCTGCACTTGTGCGCCCCCATCGCCAATAAAATAAGTGTCTCCAAATTCCAAACGCTCTAAATCGAAAACAGAAACACCAAAATTGGTTGAAACATATATTTTGTTTTGATACGCATTGAAATGATTAATCCTTTTATTCTGGCCCGGAATCGTGGATTTTTCAATAATATCGACAACCGACAAAACATTGTCATCATTATCAAAAACAATTTCAATGAGTCCGTTTTCATAGCCAACCACCAATAATTGATAGTCTTCACTGTAATAAATAGTTGAGATGGTTTCGCCCGAAAGCCCGTTGATAGTGGTTATTTCTTCTATCTCGTTGGTATTTACATCTAAGCTGAAAATAGCATTGGTTGATGCCGCATAAATTTTATTACCGCCATACGACAAATCTTTAATTTCGTTAAACGAAAAATGACCTTGCCAAAGCGCCGAAAAATCTTGGCAAAACGATAGCAGCGGTAAGGCTATTATAGCAAAAAACAATATTCTTTTAACCATGAGGACTTTTGAAAACTCAAATATATTTATAACTAACGAGTTTTGCTTCAAAATCATATATTTATAACAAAAAAGCTTCCCTTAAGGAAGCTTTCATTGGTTTAATTTAGTTTAGTTGGTTTTATTTTACACAATACCTTGGGCTAACATAGCATCGGCCACTTTTACAAATCCGGCTATGTTAGCACCTCTAACGTAATCTACATAGCCATCTTCGTCTTTACCGTACTCAAGGCACGATTTATGGATATCGGACATAATATCCTTCAACTTATTGTCCACCTCTTCCCGCGTCCATTTATACCTTAGAGAGTTTTGGGTCATTTCCAATCCGGAGGTGGCTACACCACCCGCATTTGAGGCCTTACCGGGTGCAAACAGTATTTTAGCTTTATGGAAAGCCGCAATGGCACCTTTGGTTGAGGGCATGTTAGCGCCTTCGCTCACACAAACACATCCGTTTTTCAACAAGGTTTCTGCATCATCTTTATCGAGTTCGTTTTGTGTGGCACAGGGCAATGCCACATCACATTTTACGCCCCAAGGTGTTTTCCCTTCCTGGTATTCGGCATTAGGATATTTGTCTAAATACTCACTAATTCGCCCTCGTTTTTCATTCTTTAAATGCATAACGAATTTGAGTTTCTCTTCATCGATGCCTTCTGAATCATAAATATACCCTCCAGAATCTGAAAGCGTTAATACCGTTCCGCCCAACTGAAGCACCTTTTCGGCTGCATACTGTGCTACGTTACCAGAACCGGACACCACAACTTTTTTACCTTCGAAATCATCGTTTTTGGTTTCCAACATTTTTTGGGCAAAATACACCGTACCGTAGCCTGTGGCCTCTGGACGAATTAACGAACCGCCCCACGACATACCTTTTCCGGTAAGTACACCCGTAAACTCATTATTCAATTTTTTATACATCCCGAACAAAAAGCCAATCTCTCTGGCGCCTACGCCAATATCGCCGGCAGGAATATCAGTATTAGGACCAATATGTCTAAAAAGTTCACTCATAAAGGCATGGCAAAATCGCATAATCTCATTGTCACTTTTTCCTTTGGGGTCGAAATCACTTCCGCCTTTCCCACCGCCCATAGGCAGCGTAGTCAAACTGTTTTTAAACACCTGTTCGAAAGCCAAAAATTTCAAAATACTAGCATTTACCGAAGGATGGAATCGCAAACCGCCTTTATATGGCCCTATGGCCGAATTCATTTGAATCCTGTACCCACGATTTACTTGAATCTCGCCATCATCATCAACCCAACACACCCTAAAGGAGATTAACCGTTCTGGTTCGACCATTCTCAGTAAAATATTCTTACCATAATATATATCGTGTTTTACTATATAAGGGATTACCGTTTCAGCAACCTCTTCTACTGCTTGTAAAAACTCGGGCTCATGGCCATTTCTTTTTTTTACAAGTTCCAAAAATTCGTCAACACTTTGTTTCATATATTCTAAAGGGTGTAAAATTTAAAAAATTGTATTTTATTAAAGCAAATATACATTTTATTCAAAAAAAACGCTTTAAAATTTAGAATTTCGCAATAAAAATTTTTAAGAATTTTCGTGTTATCCATTAATGTTTGTTTCTTTAACTTCTTTTTTTATATTTGTCTGTAGTAACGCCCTCAATAAAATTAATCCTCGTTTATGCTTAACTTAAAATATTTGGCTTGTGGGTTACTATTTTTTGTAAGTTTTCAAACCGTTTTAGCGCAATTAGGCTTTTCTCATGAATTGGGTGTTATAGCTGGGCCACTGCAATTTAGGTCTGACTTTGGAGTTAGCGACAACTCTGAAACAAACTTTGGAAATTCGGGCTTTGGAGTGGGTGTCGTCCATTACTTAAACTTTGCTTACCGGGCCGATTGTAATTGCTACACTACCGACACCTACTTTAACGACCATTTTAAGTTAAGAAACGAACTCTCGTACAACAAAACCAATCTGGAACATTTAGGAAGATGGGTAGACCCCAGTAAAACTAGTGTTGAAGCTCAGCAATTAAGAGGGCACAAAGGCATTGCTGAAAATTTAGACATTGGTACGCAATTGGAATTTTTCCCTTTAAGCATCCGTTCATTCCAAGCATTTGGGTATCGTTTTGCGCCTTTTGCTAGTTTAGGGGTGCATTATACTTATTTTACTCCAGAAGTTAGTACTACCTATGCCAATCCAGACCCGACAGCGGTTGGCGACGTTACCGACCCCAGTAATTTTTATTCGGCTTGGGAGCCCGGTTCGGTTGATGCATCTCCCGGCAGTACATTTTCTATTGTAACGGGTGCGGGTGTTCGCTATAAATTGGATAAGCTTTCGGATTTGATGCTCGATTTCAGATTTCAATATTACTTTAGTGATTGGGTAGATGGCTTAAACCATCAATTGGAAAGTAACAAACATAACGATTGGCTGGTTTGGGTCAATATAGGTTACATTTATTATTTAAATTAATCGACTCTTTTTTGTTGTTTTAAGGCTGTTTTTATTAGCAAAACTTTAATATGCTTAAAACACAATTGTTACCTTTAGGGGTATAAACCGTTATTTCATGCTTCAAATTCAACGCAACTTTTATATTCTTATTTTCTTATTCGTTTTATCCTGTAACAAGGAAGTGAAAACAAGCTTTTCAGAAATCAATATTACAACAGAAAACAATGCTATTGTTGAGGTTAATGTTCCAGAAGCGAATGGTAAAAAAACTATAACTGAGCAGATAAATTCTGAAATTACAAAAACCATAGCAGCAGCACTGCATATTGGCGACCCAGATAGCGTTCCTTCGGTTTCAGTTGAAGAAAGCATAAAACGCTTCAATGAAGAATTCCAAGATTTTAAACGTGATTTTCCCGAAACCGAATTGCCTTGGGAAGCACAAATAGATGGAGAGGTGGTGTATCAATCGCCCGAAATTATTTGTGTGGCCATTACCACTTACACGAACACGGGCGGTGCGCATGGACTATCCAATGTCACTTTTTTAAACTTTAACGCCACTACCGGAAACAAAATCAGTAACGAGAAATTAATTACTGATTTTGAAGCGTTCAAAAAAATGGCAAAACCGTATTTTGATAAAGCCATAGCCGAAAAAGAGCATGCTATTTTCGATACGGAAGCATTCCAATTACCAGCCAATATCGGTTACACCGAAGACGGACTTGTATTGCTTTATAATACTTATGAAATTGCCCCTTATTCCACGGGGATTATTGAATTCAAAATTCCCTATGAAGAAGCCGAGCCTTTTTTAGCGTTTAACCACCTTTAAAAGTGCCAACACATAACCATAATGAATGCCTTCGTGTGTTAATATAAATTGCAAGGCTTCGTCAATATTATTTAACGTGTTGCCCGTTGTAGATACCGTATAAGCATTATAATTGCTAAACGCTCCGTTTTTGTAGTCTTGTTCGGTTTGCTTTAAAGTAGAGGACAGCAAACCTTTAATTTCATCGACCTCAGCTTGGCTAACATCGCCTTCTGGCTTGGTGTCTTTTCGGTATTTATTAATTAAATCTGCCGAAATTGATGGTTCCAAACCCGACAGCTTATAAGCCAGTAACTGTTCAGTCACTACAATATGCCCAATGTTCCAAATAATATTATTGTTGAAACCTGCAGATATTTTGTTTAAGTCTTCTAAAGTATTGGCTTCAATTATTTTTGTAAAAATCTGGCGTGTATTGTGTAAAACCTGAAATGTAAAATCCATCTTAATTTAAATTTTTCGATAAATATAGTTTTAATTTGTTTTTATAAACATAACATGCCATGAAAAAAGTATACTACCTAAAAACCTGCAACACCTGCACACGCATTATCAAAGAGTTGAATTTACCTTCAGACTTCATCTTACAAGATATAAAAGGCGAAGAAATAACGGCAAAACAGTTGGAAGAGATGCAAACATTGGCCGGAAGCTACGAAAAGCTATTCAGTAAACGCGCTAAACTTTACAAAGAAATGGACTTGAAAAACCAAGATCTTACAGAGCGTGATTTTAAAAACTACATTTTACAACACTATACATTTTTGAGCCGTCCGGTAATAATTGTAAACGACCAAATTTTTATTGGAAGTTCCAAAAAAACGGTTGAAGCCGCCAAAGTAACTATCGCCAGCCTATAGTGATTCTGTAGTTTTCCAATATTTTGATATAAGGCAACAATAAAATGTTTTACGTTAAATTAAACCGTTCATTTTGCGTAATTTAGTGATAATCAAGTTTAACACTAAAAAAAATTAAATACTATGAACAATAACGGAAGTACATTTTTAGGAATTGTTGCCGGTACCGCATTAGGAGCCGCATTGGGAATTTTATTCGCACCAGACAAAGGCAGTAAAACCAGACAACGAATTGCTGATGAGGCTCAAGCCACAAAAGATAAGTTAGCTGAAAAAGCCGACGCCCTAAAAGAGCAAATTGCCAGCACAGCGAGCAGCAAAAAACGAGATATCAATGAAGAAATTGAATCTATCGTTTCAGATGCCAGCTATAAAGCCGAAGACGTTATTACCGCTTTGGAAAGTAAACTTAAAGCTCTAAAGGAAAAGAACAAAAGACTGCAGAAAACATCGTAATACATGAGTTTACTAGATTCAGTTAGCGAAACAAATGCCCATGCCACAAAAGTTGGCGAAAAGTACCTAAAGACTTCTTACGAGTACTACAAGCTTAAAATTTTTGAGCAATTAACCATCTCCATTGGCATGGTCATGAAAATCATTCTAATAGGTGGGTTTACGCTTATTGGCGTGAGTTTTCTTGCCGTGGCATTGGCACTATCTATTGGCGAGGCGCTCAACAATGCAACTTTGGGTTTTGTTTCGGTTGGAATACTGTTTTTTATCCTTTCGGCAATCTTGTTCCAATTGCGAAAGCACCTCAACAATTTTATCATTAAAAAGCTATCAAAAAAATTCTTTAATTGATTATGAAAATTTATCGAGATTCAAAAAGTATAGAGCGCGATTTGAAGATTTTAAATCTTGAAAGGCAAATTGCTTGGGAAGAAATGAAAAACATAAAAGAGGAATACAAAGAAAGCTTAAGGCCTTTAAACTGGATTCAGTCTGGCCTCAAACTAATGGGAAAATATGGAGGGTTTATGCTATTGAAAAAAATGATGAAATAGAAAAATTAGCAATGTATTAAACAAAAATCCCAACCATTTCGGTCGGGATTTTTTCATTCATTCAGTTAAAATGAAAACTGTAATTTATAGTTTTGCAAAACGCTTAACACCGTGGTTTTCGGTTTTTAAAATATAAACACCCGATGTTAAATCTGAAACCGGAATAGCAGTTTCATTGGTAAACCTTTTTACTTCCTGCCCGTTTATATTAAAAATAGCACCAGATAGGCTTTTGTTGAATTTTAACTGTGAATTCACCACAGGGTTGGGGTAAATTTTAAAGTTGTTTTCAGCCACTTCTTGGCTTACGCTTAAAGCATCATCACCAATTTGAATAATTCCTAATGAACCACTAACCTCATAACCCACCAAAAGTAAATTTTTGGAATTGGGGCTATCGGCCGCTGGTACAAATTTGATGATTTCTGGAGCCACATCGCCCGAAACTCTATTGTGCTTGTAATAAGTGATAAACTCTACATCTTTTGGATCGGTAATATCGAACATTAAGATAGCGCTTTGTCTTTCCAACCCAATAAACGCATAAGTGGCCCCTTCGATTTCGGCTACGGCAACAGCTTCGGGCTCGCCACCTTTATCGTCAGATCGGTCATCAAACTCTTCTTCGTCTTCGTTAAACAGTGTTGGTTCTTCAGAAGCAATTTTTTGTCCGAATTGGTCTCCACTATCAAATACAATATTTCCGTATTGATCAAAAATTGAGAACGACCTTCCGCCGTACGAATAAATTTGCTCGTAAGTACCATCGTTATCGTAATCGCCATTGGCAATCGTGGTTTTTAACCTTCCCAGATTTTCATTTTCTTGAAGTGTTTCAGCATCAGGATAATAGGCTGGATTCAGTGTTAAATCCTTTACGCGCACTTCTTCAGAATAACCATCGTAGTCTCTTGAGTCGCCCTCGTTGGCCGTTACTATATAATTCATTCCGCCAACAGAGTACGAAGTAATAGCATCTGGCATAAACATGCCCAAAGTTGGGTGTTGTTTTATATCGATGGCGTCATCTTTGTTCGAAGCATCAAAACCATAATCGTTTGCAAAAGAAATGATGCCTAAAACGCTGTTGTCAGTTATTCCTGCACCAGCCAAACCAAAATCGTTATCGTTTATTACGGCAATTTCGTTGTTTGGTAATAGAGCGATACCTTCGGCTTTGTCAGAGGATACATAACCGATGGACGGCAAATTAACCACTTTGTTTTTGTGTACGGGAAAAATATTTTGAGCAGCTATTTCATCGGCACTCATTTCCTCCAGTTCCTTTCCGCCAGAAAGCGTTACATTAAGAATATCTGTGGCTTGGTTGATGTCAATTTCAAAAACATATTTTTTTCCATAATCGGCGTCGGGGCCTTCGGAATCTCTTTCTATCACTAAGAATTTTCCATTTCCGGTATAAACGGCGTCACCAATTTTATCCACTCTTGAAGAAGCATAACCGGCATCTTTGTTTCTTTCCAAAAGGTAAACGTATTCCTCAACGGGAGCACCAGTGTCGGCATTGATTCCTAAAATCCTGATGACATCTGAATTGTTTCTAACGGCATTCGAAGGGTTTTCAATGGGCGATTGTATAAACGCATAAACCACGTGTTTGGTTTCATCGTATGCAATGGCTTCAAAACCTCTATTGGCTCTTCTTTTGGAGTACACTTCGGGTAAAGTTTCGGCGCCATATGTACCTTCAGGTTGAGGTGTGTCGCCTAATAACGATGTGCCTGTTGGTACGTAACGCTCAACCAAAGTGCCATTGGCTTGAAACTTGTAAATGGCGGGTCTGTACTCGTCGCACATCCAAAAATAACCATCTTTATCAATTAGGATGCCTTCGAAGTCTCCACCGTATTCATCGTATGGCAATGCGTGGTATTCTTCAGAATTGGCACCAACGTAGTCTACATTGGCATAAGCTGTAGAAGCATCGGTGTAGGTTACGGGTACTTCGTCAAAACCAGGGATATTTCCTTTGCCTGTAATGGGAGTAGTACCATCTTGTCTGGTCAATAAAATTTGTTCGTTCAGCGTAATATCACCGGTGGTTTTGTTTAAAGTGAATTTAGCAATTCTGCCTTGGTAGTTCGGTAATTTAAAAGGGCGTAAGTTTTGCGAGGTTGCTGGGGTTACGCTGCTTTTGCTCGCAGTAGCATCATTAGGGCCTCTATCGGGAACGGCATAAAACACGTACTCGTTAGCTGTTGAGTTGGCTGCATCGTAAAACAACCCAGAAAAACCACCTAGCATTACTGTGGGCTGGCCGCCATCGTAAACCGGTGTGCCTAAAGCAGGCCAGTTTTCTTCCAGTTCGTTAACAATATAGCTGGTAACGGTTGGTGTGCCCAAAAGGTGATTTTTGTAGCCTAATGGTAAAATATCTAAAATGCTGTCGGTTGTTAAGTCTAATACAATCAAAGCATTGTTTTCTTGGCAGCTTACAAAGGCTTTTGTGCCATCTTCGGTAACGGTGATGTACTCGGGCTCTAAATCTTGTGAAACTGAGGCTGCACCATTGTTGCCAAAAATTCGAACACCTTTGTTTTTTAATGATTCCTTTTTATCGTCGTAATTATTGAAATTGATATGCGATGCAGTTGCCGAAGCTATTCCAGAACTTAAATCGATAACGGTAATTGAACCTTCTGGATCTACCGTGTAATCATCTGAAGGCTCTCCTTCGTTGGCCACCAAAAGCTTAGAACAGTCTGGTGTAAACGTAAGCATATCGGGTAAAGCGCCCGCTGTAATTTGCTTGATGAAATTTCCATCTAAATCAAAAAACACCACCACACCAGGATCTTGCTTTACAGCGGCCTCAACGGCTACAGCCACAAGGTCTTCATGCACAGCGATTGAGTTGGGCCCTGCTCCATAAGTAGATAAATCTACCGATTTCACCAAAACAGGACTGGTTGGCGTGCTGATATCTACAATAGTAAACGTATTTGTAGATGAGTTGGTAAAAAACGCATGCTTATTAATAGCATCGTAGGCTACGGTCTCTGCCGAACCCTCTTCATTGGTTTGGTAGGATGCCAAGTGCTGCAATGGGCTCTGAGCCAAACTGGTTGTTGTAAACGCCAGCGCCAATAGGCTAGCCAAGAATGTAATTTTTTTCATTTTATTTATGTTGGATTAATTATCCAGTAAATAAAAGTATTACAACACGCTAGGCTGTTAACTCAGTTTTATTTTAATATGAAATAACGGGAATAAACTTTAAAAAATTGCAATCTAAAGTTTAATAACATTAAGAAAATGTAAACATCGTCTATCCGATGTTTATTAAAACAAAAAAGTCCTTACATTTTACTGTAAAGACTTCTTAAAAATTTGTTGGCCTACTAGGGCTCGAACCTAGACTCTTCTGGACCAAAACCAGACGTGTTGCCAGTTACACCATAGGCCAATGGTATTTGAGGGTGCAAATTTAGTACAAAGTTTTATTTGTACAAGTTTTTTTTGAAAAAAATATTCGCTAGAATCTGTTTAGGAATTTGTGATTGGAATTGTTATGGACTATTTTTGATGAAGTTCGAGGCGGAATTTTTAAGCATAGCCGTAGCTACGGTTAAAAATTGTAACGAAGAAACGCGCAAAAAGAGGCGTAAGAAAACAATAGACAAATTCTTTAACAGATTCTAAAACTTAACGTTTACTTAAAAACATTTGCGTTAACGTATTTATTATTAAATTCGCCTTGCAAATAAATAAGGATATTCATGGCACATTTCAACTTTAAAAAATGGAACACGCTTTTAGGTTGGTTCTCTTTTTTAATAGCACTTATCACATACAGTTTAACGGTTGAACCTACGGTAAGTTTTTGGGATGCCGGCGAGTACATTTTAACTTCTGCAAAATTGGAGGTGGGCCACCCACCGGGAGCGCCGTTCTTTCAAATGCTGGGTGCCTTCTTCTCAATATTTACTTTTGGAAACACCGAATTGGTAGGTTGGATGATGAACATGATGAGTGCCGTAGCCAGTGCCTTTACCATCTTATTTATGTTCTGGACCATCACCCTGTTGTTAAAAAAACTGGTGGTTGGCAAAAACGAAATGTCGCAGAACAAAGCTATGGCCATTTTAGGAAGTGGTTTGGTAGGTAGTTTGGCCTTTACGTTTACCGATTCGTTTTGGTTTAACGCAGTAGAGACCGAAGTGTATGCCATGGCCACGTTAATTATGTCGGCGCTGTTTTGGCTGGGTTTGCGTTGGGAGCAGGATATGGACAAGCCCCGAGGCAACCGTTGGCTCATTCTTATTACTTTTATCATTGGGCTTTCGTTTGGTGTTCACTTTATGGGATTACTTACCATTCCGGCCATCGGGCTTATTTACTACTTTAAAAATTACAAAACCATTACGGTTAAAAACTTCATTATTGCCAATGCCATTTCGGTAGGTATTTTGTTGTTTGTCTTTAAATTGTTGGCACCAAATATTCTCAAAATTTTTAGTGCTACCGAAATCTTTTTTGTAAACACCATTGGGCTTCCGTTTAATTCGGGGTCTATCTTCGCAGGTGTTGTATTGGTGCTTTTAATTAATTACGGATTGAGAATAACCCGTAAAAAAGGTTATGTGCAACTCAATACGGCCATTTTATGTATTGCCTTTATTATTGTTGGGTTTTCATCGTGGCTTATGTTGCCCATCCGTGCCAATGCCAATGTAGTGGTTAACGAAAATAACCCGTCTAGTGCTAGGGAACTTTTGGCATATTATAACCTGGAGCAGTATCCAGAAACGCATTTGTTTTACGGTCCGCAGTTTACCGATCAATATGCGTATTTAGATGAAAACAATCCGTATATAGACGATAAGCCGAAATACGAAAGAGACGAAGAAAAAGGCAAATATGTTGTAGTGAACGACTATAAAAATGCCAAACAAAATTACAATTCCAAGCACGCCTCTATTCTTCCGCGCATGTGGAGCACCGAACACGCTGAAAATTACATGATGTTTTCGGGGTATCTGGATTTTAAGTTAAAACCAGAATACCAAATGGAAAACCAATTGCGAACAGCTGTTAGCAACTTCAGAAAGGATGTTAATCAAGGCAACATTGATTATGAGGATTACCATAATTTTTTAAAACAATTTAAAGAGTACATCGATATTGAAAAGCCTTCGTTGGCCAGCAATATCCGTTATTTATTCGAATACCAATTGGGCTATATGTACTGGCGTTATTTTATGTGGAATTTTGCCGGGCGCCAAGACGATATTCAAGGTAGGTACGACAACCATGGTAACTGGATTTCGGGTATAAAACCGCTGGACGAATGGCACTTGGGGCTATCGCAAGACAACCTTCCTAGCGATGTAAAAAACAATAAAGCCCGTAACACCTATTATTTGTTGCCCCTTATTTTAGGGTTGCTCGGCTTTTTCTTTTTATTCAACAAAGACAAAAAACTATTTTGGGTCATGTTGGTGTTTTTCCTCTTTACGGGAATCGCCATTCAGGTGTACACCAATGTTCGTCCATTCGAGCCTCGCGAACGCGACTACTCGGTAGTGGGCTCGTTTTATGTGTTTGCCCTTTGGATTGGTTTTGGGGTTTATGGACTCTACGACACCTTAAAAAAATACATTCCTAAAAAATTGGCCGCTCCAATAATTACTGTGGTTTGCTTGATTTTGGTTCCGGGTATTTTGGCAGCCAATAACTGGGATGATCACGACCGATCGGATAAATACACCGCAAGGTCGATGGCACACAAATACCTCGATTCGTGTGCCGAAAACGCCATTCTGTTTACCATTGGCGATAACGATACTTTTGCACTTTGGTATGCCCAAGAAATTGAAGGCTACCGCACCGACGTTAGGGTGGTGAACACCAGCTTGTTCCAAACCGATTGGTACATCGACCAAATGAAACGCAAAGCTTATGAGAGCGACCCTATTCCGTCGCAACTTACCCACGATTTGTATAAATACGGTACCAACGATTATATTGTAATCCAACAGGTTATTCAGGATACCTTGCCCGTAAAGCAATTTTTAGATTTTGTGGCTAGCGATAACCCTAAAACCAAATACAAATATGTGCTGGAGCAACGGGGTATCGATGTGTCGCAGGTACGTTCGCAAGACCTGAATGCCACCTATTTGCCCACACCGCATTTACGCATTCCGGTGAACAAAGAAAACGTATTGAAATCGGGCATTGTAAAACCCGAAGATGCCGATGAGATTGTACCGCATATCGATATTACCATCAATGGTGGGGCGCTATACAAAAACCGCTTGCTGATGCTGGATATAGTGGCCAACAACGAGTGGAAACGCCCTATTTATTTTACGGGTGGTAGCTTTGGTGACGACGACTATATCTGGATGAAAGATTACTTGCAGTTAGATGGTATGTGCTATAAACTGGTGCCCATAAAAACACCGGTAGACCGTGCCAATCCGTTTGATATGGGGCGCGTAGATAGCGAATTGATGTATGAAAAAGTGAAGCAATGGGATTGGGGCAACAGTGGTAGCCCAGACATTTACCACGACCCCGAAACCCGTAAAAATTCCATAACCTATCGCGGTAACTTGGCCCGATTGATTCAGCAGTTACTCAATGAAAACAAACTCGATAAAGCCGAAGAAATTGCTGATATCGCCATGGAAAATATGCCTGTGGAGCACTACGGTTATTACACGCTTTTAGAGCCATATATTAGTGCTTATTACGAGGTAGGTAACCAAGAGAAAGCGCGAAACTTGTTTAAGCAAGTGGCCGAAAAGTACCAGGAAAACTTAACGTATTACAGTAGTCTTAAAACTGACAGCCAAGAGCGTTTGTTCGAAGAAATCTATACAGATATTAGCCGTTATAAAGCGTTGATAGATGTATTGGTTCAGCATGATGTGGAATTTGCCGAAGAAGAAGGCAATACCTTTAATAACTATTTAAGGGCGTTTAAGCACTTTTATGGTGGCGATGAGCCAGAGCCTGAAAGCCCAGAGCTGCCATTAGATAGCGCTTTGCCCTTGGAAACCGATAGTGCAAGCTAAATTCGAACTATGGACTTAACGCCCATAAAAACGCCTCGGTTGGTAAAAAGGGTGTTCCCGAATTACGTTTGGGATGTTCCTGCGGATGAAAACGTGATTTATTTAACTTTTGATGACGGCCCAACGCCCGAAATTACCAATTGGACTTTGGCCACTTTAAAACAGTACAACGCAAAAGCTACGTTTTTCTGCATTGGAAATAATATTGAAAAACACCCCGACATTTTTCAAAATGTGATTAATGAAGGTCATGCAGTTGGCAACCACACCCATAACCATATTAAGGGCTGGAAAACCAAAACCCGGGACTATTTAGAAAATATTGAACGTTGTGAAAAAGTATTCAAAGCGCAAGTTCGTCAATCGTCAATCGTCAATCGTCAATCATTGACAACGAATCTCTTTCGGCCGCCATACGGACAAATCACACCAAAACAGGGCAAAAAGCTAAAGGCTAAAGGTTATAAAATCATTATGTGGGACGTGCTTTCTTTCGATTGGGATAAAAACATTTCACCGGAAACCTGTTTAAAAAAGGTAACCACTAAAGCTGTTGAGGGAAGTATTATTGTTTTTCACGATAGCGTAAAAGCTTCAAAAAACATGCAATACGCCCTACCAAAAGTATTGAATCACTTTAGTAAAAAAGGCTTTATTTTTAAGAGTTTGGAAGTTTAAAGATACTCCTGTACAATCGTAATTAGTGTAGCGGCATCTTGCTCTCCACTTTGCCGCCATTTCATCTCGCCATTTTTGTAGATAATTAGGGTTGGCAAGGTTTTAACACGCAAAGCTTCGGTCAGCTCCCGGTTTTTTTCAACCTCTATTTTTATCACTTTGGCTTTATCGCCCAAAGCTGCTGCAACATCTCTTAGGGCCAGATGCATCTCGCTTGTTTTTTCGTCCAATTCAGAATAAAAATCGAACAAAACTGGAATATTAACATCAATAAGTTCTCCGAATTTAGACATATGCTGTGGTTTATTAATCAAATGCACTTTTGCAAACCTACATAAATTTTATGTACTTTAATAACATCATTTAATAGGCACCAGTTGTATTTATAAAAATAGAAAAATTTAAGATAAATATAGCATTTCTGGGCAATTATGCATCACTCGTGCCTTTTTTCAGCTCAATAACCGTTATTTCTGGCCAAATACCAACACGTCCTGGATAGCCTAAATACCCAAAACCACGGTTTACATTTATGTATTGCCCCATTTCTTTATAAATGCCCGCCCAATATTTGTAGCGCCATTTGGCAGGGCTCCATTTTACCCATCCGGGGATTTCGATACCAAACTGCATGCCGTGGGTGTGGCCGCTTAAGGTTAAATGGTAATGCGCATCTTCCTTTAGCACTTGGTCTTCCCAATGTGACGGATCGTGGCTTAATAATATTTTAAAATCGTTAGCATCAATATTTTGAGAGGCTTTTTTTAAATCGCCCGCTTTTTTAAATCCACCGCGACCCCAATTTTCAACACCCACAATAGCTATTTTTTGTCCATTTCGTTCAACATATCGGCTTTCATTCAACAAAAGATTGAAACCCATATCTTTTTGCAACTGCTTTAAATCGTCTAAATTTTGTGCCTTAGCTTCCTTTGATGGCCAATTTACATAATCGCCATAATCATGGTTGCCCAAAACCGAAAACACACCATCTTTAGCTTTCAGTGTTCCGAACAAATCCTTCCAAGGCAACATTTCAGAAGATTTATTGTTCACCATATCGCCCGTAAAAAATAAGGCATCTACATTTTGTTCGTTAATCAAATTGATACCGTATTCTATTTTTTTTCGATTGTCGAAACTCCCGGAATGTATATCGCTTATTTGGGCAATTCGGTAGCCGTCAAAAGCATCTGGCAAATCTTCAAAATTCAAGGTGTAGTTCAACACCCGAAATCGGTATTTCCCTTTGTACATGCCGTATAACAACGAAGCAAACGGAATGGCCGCCGCGCCTAATGCAATTTGGCTGATAAATTTTCTTCGTGAAGGCATATAAAAACCCTCTTTTTTGGTTACTAATTTCTCGTAAAGTCCGTAAATAACCCTAACAATATCTTCTCCCAAAAGCAAAGGAATCAGCACCAATCCCAGCGATATAAACGCCAATAAAAACCCAAAGGCATAACTTTTGGCCGGGTTGAGCACCCTACCTTCAGAATACACCGTGAATTGAACAATAAAATTACCCGCAATAATCACCGCCATGGCGATAAACAGGTACTGCAACCAAACACTTTTGGTGATGGTTTTGATGGCCTGAAACCCGTAAAATACGATAAAGGCGTAAAAGAGAATGAATAATATCCAACGTAGCATGGGTGCTTTTTTAATCAAAGATAAGGGTATTAGCCATGAATAGGGAATCCTTGATTTTATTTAACTAATTGTTAAGATTTTCAAGCTTAGCCCTTTATAAATACACTAAATTATAAATGCCGTTTTAAGCATAACTTTTCGTAGTTTTGGTTTTCTATCAAAACACAATCCATGTCAGCACAAAAACGTCTTTTTTTGGTCGATGCCTATGCATTAATTTTCCGTGGCTATTATGCTTTTATAAAAAATCCACGAATCAACTCGAAAGGTATCGATACCTCGGCCATTATGGGTTTTATGAATTCGCTTTTGGACGTAATTAAGCGCGAGCGCCCCGACCATTTGGCGGTATGTTTTGATAAAGGCGGTAGTGCCGACCGTGTGGAAATGTTTGAAGAATACAAGGCCAACCGAGACGAAACCCCCGAAGCCATTAAAGTGGCCGTACCCTACATTCAGGAGATTTTGAAGGCCATGCACATCCCCATTATGGTGAAAGAAGGTTTTGAGGCCGACGACGTTATCGGCACCCTCTCCAAACAAGCCGAAAAGCAAGGCTACCAAACCTTTATGGTAACGCCCGATAAGGATTTTGCCCAATTGGTTTCTGAAAATATTTTTATGTACCGCCCCAAATCCTTCGGTGGCGGTTACGAAACTTGGGGCATTGCCGAAGTACAGAAAAAATTTGAAGTGGAACGCCCCGAACAGGTCATTGACTTTTTAGGTATGATGGGCGACTCTAGTGACAACATTCCAGGGTTGCCTGGCGTTGGCGAAAAAACAGCCAAAAAATTCATTAAGGCCTACGGAAGCATGGAAGGTTTGTTTGAAAACATCCATGAGCTAAAGGGTAAAATGAAGGAAAAAGTGGAGGCCAACCAAGAATTAGGGCTGCTTTCTAAAAAATTGGCTCGCATCATGCTCGATGTTCCTGTGGAATTTGACGAAAAAGATTTTGAAATGTGCGACCCCGATGTTGAGGCCGTAAAAAACATTTTTCAAGAGTTGGAATTTAGAAGACTCACCGAAAATTTTCTAAAAACCTTTGCTCCCGAAGAAGATTTAGCTTCTAATGTAACTGATGTCACTTCGAGCGGAGTCGAGAAGTCTCCTTCATCTTCAAAACAAGTTTCACCTTCGGGGAAAATGTCCGCAGGACAAAAGGGGACTGCGGGGGCTGGTCAGTTTTCGCTTTTTGGGAATGAGGGTGAGGCCAAAACTTCGGAAGCTACTTCCGAATACACTCGCAAGACCGCCGAAACCACCTCGCATTTCTACCAAAGTGTGGCATCAGGCATGGCTATAAAACTGTTCATTAAAAACTTAATGAACCAAACCTCGGTTTGTTTTGATACCGAAACCACGAGCATTGACCCGCTGCAGGCCGAATTGGTGGGCATTGCCTTTTCGTGGGAAGCTGGCAAAGGATTTTACCTGCCATTTCCGGAAAACAGGGATGAAGCCCAAGAATTGATTGAACAATTGCGTCCGTTTTTTGAGAATGAATCCATCGAAAAAATCGGTCAGAATTTAAAATACGACATCAAGGTTTTGGCAAAATATAACATCGAAGTGAAAGGCAAACTGTTCGACACCATGTTGGCGCATTACCTCATCAATCCCGATATGCGCCACAATATGGACGTTTTGGCCGAAACCTATTTGAATTACACCCCCATTTCCATTGAAACCTTGATTGGGAAAAAAGGCAAAAATCAGCTATCGATGCGTGAGGTGCCTTTGGAACAACAAACCGAATATGCAGTTGAAGATGCCGATATCACCCTTCAGCTAAAAGAACATTTTCAGAATGAATTGGGCGAGGCCAATACACAAACCTTGTTTGATGATATTGAAATTCCGTTGCTGCGCGTTTTAGCCGCTATGGAATTGGAAGGCATTAATTTAGACAAAGACTTTTTAAGTTCGCTTTCAGAACAATTAAACAACGATATTGCCGGCCTCGAAAAGAGCATTTATGAAGCTGCTGGTGAAGAATTCAACATTGCTTCCCCAAAGCAATTGGGCATCATTTTATTTGAAAAAATGAAACTGGTGGATAAACCTAAAAAGACCAAAACCGGACAATACGCCACTTCTGAAGATATTTTAAGCTACTTGGCCAAAGACCACGACATCATTCAGCAAATTTTGGATTTCAGAGGGCTTTCAAAATTAAAGAGTACTTACGTGGATGCGCTGCCTTTGCAAGTAGATCCATCAACGGAACGCGTACACACCGATTATATGCAAACCGTTGCCGCAACAGGGCGTTTAAGTAGTAACAACCCCAACTTGCAGAACATACCCATCCGTACCGAGCGTGGCCGACAAGTGCGGAAAGCCTTTGTGCCAAGAAATGAAGATTATATTTTGTTGGCTGCCGATTACAGCCAGATTGAACTTCGTATCATAGCTGCTTTAAGCGAAGAAGAAACCATGATTGAGGCTTTCAAAAATGGTGAAGACATTCACGCCTCTACCGCTTCAAAAGTGTTTAATGTACCGATTGCCGAAGTGACCCGAGAGCAACGTAGCAATGCCAAAACGGTAAACTTCGGAATTATTTATGGAGTTTCTGCTTTCGGACTGAGCAATCAAACGGATTTATCGCGAAGTGAGGCCAAAGAATTAATCGACACTTATTACGAAACCTATCCGAAACTTAAAAAATACATCAGCACCCAAGTGGATTTTGCCCGCGACAATGGTTATGTGCAAACGGTTTTGGGTCGTCGGAGGTATTTAAAGGACATCAATTCCAGAAACGCCGTTGTGCGCGGTGCCGCCGAACGCAATGCGGTTAACGCCCCCATTCAAGGGAGTGCTGCCGATATTATTAAACTGGCTATGATTGCCATTCACCAAAAATTAAATGCAGGCGATTTTAAAACCAAAATGTTGCTTCAGGTGCATGACGAATTGGTTTTTGATGTTTACACACCCGAACTCGACACTATTAAAAACCTAGTAAAGACCGAAATGGAAAACGCCTATAAACTCGCCGTTCCGTTGGATGTTGATTTAGGGACTGGTGATGATTGGTTGGAGGCACATTAGGATTTACACCCCTATGGTCCCTTGAGTGGACACTACTCAGACTTAAAAATTCTATTGTTTGAAATATTTACAGAAAAAATATTCGCAAACAAGCTAAAATGTCCCCTCTAGGTAACACCACTCATAACCTAAAAGCGTCAGATACGAAACCATAGGAATCCTTATTTTAAAAGCAAGGTGTAGTTAGAACACGCAGCAATTGCCCATTAAACAAGACCTAATAGATTTTTAAAACCTATCAGGTCTTGAAAAGTTTACTTTTTTATCGCCTTTTTGCTAATAACCGTGCCATTGGAGAGCTCAACCTTTGCCACAAACACCGCACTGCTTAAGTTAGACAGGTTAAACACTTCAGTATCGTTTTGACCGTTAAATTGGTAAAGCTGGCGACCAAACAAATCGAACACCGATACGGTTTTAATACCTAATCCGTTTGGAGCGGTAAACTGTACGTTGTCGTTATCCAGTTCCACAATTTTTAATAAGCTTGGGTCTGCCGAGATATCAGTGGTTGAAAGTGCGTCGGCTTTAAATACAATTTCAAAACGGTTATTGAATTCTCCGGTTTCAGAGGTAAATGTATAATCGCAAACCGTTAAATCGTGTACTTTATTCAATAGCTTGTCTTTTACAAAAACCGAATGGCTATTTAAAAAGTCGCCTTCCATTTTTGCGATGGATAATGAATAAAGCGTGGCTACTTTAATTTTGGTTTTAAACCCTAATGTAATGGTTTCATCTTCGTTAATGCTATTGATGTTTTTTCCTTGGATAGCGAATTTTTTGTCGCAGTTTTCAATAATAGAATACAGCGCAGCGGGTGTTTCTTTTGTAACTATTCTTACGGCATCAAAAGCAGAACCATCATCATTATGCGTTGCATTTTCCACGTAGGCAACAGCTATTTGGTTGAAAACACCATTGTCTGAAGTCAGGTTAATCCAAATTCTATTTTCAAGAGGGTCTCTGGTACTTGTTTTTTGCGATTTGGTTGAGCCTTTAAAAAACAGGTTGTTACTAGTTGTGCTTGCTACACGCATGGCGTTAGTGAACTTAGCAGTACCAATGGTATTTCCTTCTATGAAAAAACCTTGAGCCGATGGAACAAAATTATTTGGGATAGAACCACTTGCTCCAGCCGTGCCTAAACCAGAACCACTAGCGTACATGGCATAATCATTAGTGCTAAAATTTAATTGTTGATTACCGGCGTTTGAACTGCTTGGGGGGCTGGCTTGTGACCAAAAATAGGCCGCACCCTCAACAATTCCAGAATTTTCAGCAAAAAACAAATCGAAATCTATGGCGGATGGGTAAGGGTTGCCTATAAAGTTCCATTTCATGCCTGGGTTTGTAGGGTCAAAATCAATTAAAACAGATACATCACCTGTATTGAATTCGCCTTCAAAAGTGGCTGTTCCTGTTGAGCCTCCTCCAAAAGGACCTCCAAATGATCTTGCTTCTGTTGAAGCATAGCCTACACCAGGTATCATAGTGTCGTTTCTGTATGCATATTGCCAATCGTCACCTTCTTCGTCTACATCATCACCGTCAGTGTCTTTAAAATTAGCGGCATTAAACCAAAAACGGCGGTCGCCATCAACAAGAGGAAAAGCATCTTCTATGGTTTCGTCGACTACGGGTGAGCTCCAATAGGTATAATAATACCATTTACTTTTAAAAGGCGTTACTTTATTTACTCGTGCAACACCGCTTGCTCCTAAACTAAAAGAACCAGTATCGTCATTTTGAACAAAATTGCCGCTACTTGCCACAAAAATTTCACCATCTACTGTTACATCGTTTTCAACTTCAATAAAAGTGTTGTTGTTAACGGTAAGGATTGCTCCAGAATTTACGGTTAAAGAGCATGCACTAAAACTGGTTTCGTTACCGCCATTTCCGGTGTCAAAATCATCTGAAATAATAGCGGCTGTTGTTAAGTCGGGACCTGTCCCGTTGCTCCAAGCACCTGCACTCCAAGTAACTGTTGACGAGCAAGGGGAGCAGGTGAAATTTGTGGTATTTAAAGTAACAGCACTGTAATTATTGCTTTCGTGGTAATTGGAAATATTATTCAGGTCAGCCCAGCTTGGTATAGACTTACTACCTATATATTCTCTATTGTCGGCACTCCCGTCAACGATATCGGCAGTTGTAAACCCTGTCGGTAAAGTGATTCCTGGTTGAGTGTTTGCATGAAGAAATGTTGTCCATTCCAAAGTTGATGAGTTATACCCTTGAAAAGCTAATACAACTTCTCCAGTATTATTTGCCAGTTGAAAAGTATTGTCAACTATCGTGAATTCAGAACTATTTGTAATAAAACTTAACACTGTTCCACAGCTGTAGTCTACCGAAGCGGTGAATAATACAATTCCTTCGTTGGAATTATTTAAACCTGTGCCACTAGCATTTACTTCATTATCCGAAAAATAGATTGTTGTTCCAGCGGTAATGTCAGTCCTTAATAACACCGTGAAATCTTCATTATCTGTATTAACTCCAATAATGGCAATATCTTCTTTTGCAAGGTTAGTTTGTCCCCCCACAAAATTAAAAGTAAATAGGGCAACAAGAATAAGAGTAATGTGTTTCATAACCGTTAAGTTTAAAATCTTTATTTAGGCAAAGCCTTATACGATAGATTTGGTTTTATATATGTTGTTTTTTGTTCAATACAATTGTTATTTTTGGCTTGTTATGCAAACCAAAAAAACATATACGGTACAGGAGGCTACCCAAAAAATGGAGCACTACTGCGCGTACCAAGAACGCTGCCATCAAGAAGTACGGCAAAAACTGGAGGCCATGCACATGATACCCGAAGCCATCGATGTGATTGTGGTCCATTTGTTAGAGCATAACTACCTTAACGAGTCGCGTTACGCCAAAACATTTGTAAGCGGCAAGTTTAGAATTAAGAAATGGGGGCGCGGCCGAATGGCTTATGTGCTTAAGCAAAAGGGCCTAAGCAAAATTAATATAAATGAGGCACTTGCAGAAATTTCGGATGCGGAGTATATCGAGGTTTTCCATGGTTTAGCCGAAAAAAAAGCCAACTCGATAAAAGAGAGCAACGTTTTTAAGAAACGTAAAAAATTAATCGATTATCTGTTGTATAGAGGCTGGGAATCGCATTTGGTGTATGAAAAAGCTTCTGAATTGATTCGGTAGTGTTTTATGCCCATAAAAAAAGCGGATAAAACCAATGGGCTATCCGCTTTCAATAATTTTGAATGTAATTTCTTATAGGTTAAAAACCGTGCCCAAATTAATGCTAAACTGGTTGTGCAATTTTTCAGGAGCTGTTAGGTTTTCGGTTTTATATTTGGCCAATGGCACGTTAAGTTCGGTATAAATACCAAAACCATCTGTAAAAAAGTAACGCGCACCAAGGTGTCCGCCAAAGTTTTTAAGGCCGAGGCTTAAACCGGGGTACACATCAAAGTTTTCATCTACGTTTATCACATTGCCCAAATTGGCGTTAAAACGGGCACGTACATCAAAACGGTTATCGAAATCGGCGTTTAAATCGTCATCTGCATTGTTTTTTAGGTTTTCATGGATGCCCAAAAGGTAGGTGGACGATATACCGACAGAAATATTTTCGCCAATACCAAAATCGTAACTTATGTTAAGGCCTGTGCCATTGTTTTGAAAGTTGGCGCCCACTTGAAATTTATTGTCGTTTGCACCGGTAAAGGCTTGCGAGTTAACTAATGAAACGCTTAATACAGCAATTAAAAAAACAAATCTTTTCATGTATCTAATTTTAAATTTGAGAGGGCAAATATATGCAAGTTTTATATAAACGACGTACAAAAACTACAAATGCTTATGGGTGTTTTTTATGGCCTGTTCGTTTTTCCAGTCTATCCATTTTTGCTTTTTAATGCGTCGCATTAGGTTGTCGTAGTTGCGCATAATTAATATGTTGTAAATGGCCTGACCGAAGTTTTTTGGGTTTCGGGCCATGGCGCGCAGGCTCATGGAAAAACCGGGGGTGATGTAGCGCATGTAATGCCAATAGCCTTCGGGCATGTACAAAATCTCGCCATGGTTCAATTCGGTTTGGTAGCCTTTGGCTTTTTTGAGCATGGGCCACTTTTCAAAATCGGGATTGTTGAAATCGATATCCTCCCGGGTAATGAGCGAATGCGGAATTTTATACAGGTACTTATTCTGCTTTTGGTCGAACAGAATGATTTGCTTTTTGCCTTCAAAATGAAAATGGAAAATATTGGCCAAATCGATATCATAGTGCATAAAAGTGTATGAATCCTGTCCGCCGAAAAAGAGCATGGGGATGCCTTTCATAAGTCGCAGTCCAAAGTCTGGAAACGAAAAATCGTTTTGTAACTGCGGAATTTCCTTTAGGGCATTCCACAAAAAGATGCGGTATTTGGTGGGCTCGCGTTTCAGCAAATCGATGTAATCGGCCAGTTTCATTTTGGCGTGCGGTTCGTTAAAGCCATCGCGGTAATCTACAGGCCTATCGTCGTAAAGCGGAATGGTAATATCGCCGCCTATTTGTTTAATGTAATCTAAATTCCATTTTTGGTAAGCTGGCCAGTCTTCAATAAAACGCTCAATCACCACAGGTTTTTGAGGTTTAAAGTACTGCTCTAAAAAATCCGATTTGGTAATGGTTTTTACCCTCGGAATGTCCTGTAAGTTTAATGCCAATGCTTAAAAATTTAGTGGGCCAAAGTTAAGAAAACGTTATGTGATTTGAAATAGTATAGTGTATGACGTTTTTTAATGGTGATTATTCGGAGCGAGTGACTTGGGAACCTTTTACTTCTTAGCTCAAAATTAAAAGATGACTTCGGTCGTTTCTCCCTCGTCATGACGTGTATTTTTAAACGAGCGTTACTGATGTAGAGTTATTCCGAGCGTAGCGCGGGAATCTTTCTCTCTTTAGTTCAAACCGAAAGATGACTTTGGTCGTGCCTCCCTTGTCTTGACTTGTCTTATTGGTAGTTATTACTGCTTTGCTTTGGCCTTGGCCGCTTCATTGCGCTCTATGGTGTGTTCGGGGCGTGTCCATTTTGGTTTTTCGCCCAAGGCTTGGTATTGCGAATCTTTGGCCTCAACGGTTTGCGGTTGTACTTTTTTTGTAAATGGTTTTTGCGGATTTAACCCCAATAGCTTGAACAGCTCCATGTCTTCATTTACATCGGGGTTTGGCGTGGTGAGTAATTTATCGCCAGCAAAAATAGAGTTTGCTCCGGCAAAGAAAC
This sequence comes from Tamlana crocina, assembly GCF_012037625.1. Classification (NCBI taxonomy): domain Bacteria; kingdom Pseudomonadati; phylum Bacteroidota; class Flavobacteriia; order Flavobacteriales; family Flavobacteriaceae; genus Tamlana; species Tamlana crocina. The sequence goes on along the minus strand of NZ_JAAVJS010000014.1, from coordinate 32,132 downwards.
ACATGGCTTGGCCTTCTTGCGTCATTTGCGTGCGCCCAGCACTTAAACGTACTTGGGTTTCGGGCATTACAATTCGGGTAGTGGCTACCATGCGTACCATGTTCCAAATGGAAATGGGTTGTTGGTCTTCCAACGGGGTGCCGTCAACAGCTACCAATGCATTTATAGGCACAGACTCTGGTTGCGGATTTAATGTAGAAAGCGCTACGAGCATACCAGCGCGGTCTTCAATGTTTTCGCCCATACCAATAATGCCCCCGCTACAAACGGTAACATTGGTTTTGCGCACGTTGCCAATGGTTTTCAAACGGTCTTCAAAACCGCGGGTAGAAATGACTTCTTTATAATATTCTTCCGAAGAATCTAAGTTGTGGTTATAGGCATACAGTCCGGCTTCGGCCAAGCGTTTGGCTTGGTTTTCGGTAATCATTCCCAAGGTACAGCAAACTTCCATATCCAGTTTATTAATGGTGCGTACCATTTCTAAAACTTGGTCGAATTCTTCGCCGTCCTTTACGTTTCGCCATGCCGCGCCCATGCAAACCCGGGAGCTGCCGCTGGCTTTTGCCCGCAAAGCCTGAGCTTTTACTTGTGTAACGCTCATTAAATCGTTACCCTCAATATCGGTGTGGTAACGCGCGGCTTGCGGACAATACCCACAGTCTTCTGGGCAGCCCCCGGTTTTAATGGATAATAATGTACTTACCTGAACGGTGTTGGGGTCGTGGTGCAAACGGTGTACGGTAGCTGCTTCATAGAGTAGCTCCATCAACGGTTTGTTGTATATGTTAAGAATCTCTTCTTTGGACCAATTATGTTTTAGTTCAGGCATATACAAAGGTTTTTTTAATTGAATTTGTAACGCAAACCAAATAATACATTGCTTGGTGGCATAGGTATTACGCCGCTTTCAATGTAATCGGCATCAAAAATATTGTTGGCCGTAACGCTAAATTCAAAAGTGTTGCAATGGATAATGGCCGAGGCATCCCATACGTTATAGCTTAATCCGGCGGTACGTTCGGCGTATTTGTAAATAAGGTTTAGGTTGAAATTCTTAACGGGTTGGGTGTTCAAGCGCGAAATAAATTGGTGTTTAAGCGAGTTTATGGAATAGCGCGAAAAATTAAGGTTTAAGTCGCCCACTTCATCTTCCATAAAGGTGTAAGCTACCGAAAGATTTTGTTTGAGGTTGCCAACGGTAAAATTATAATTGGTGTTCACTTCAAAACCTTTGGTGTACAAATCTCTAATGTTTTGAGCCTCAAAGGGGTCGTCTTCATTAGCTTTTATATAGTCGATGAGGTTGTTGGCATCTTTATAAAACAAGGCAAACGAAGCGTTGAATCGCGATGAAAAGAATTTACCCCCCAATTCACTGGAAAGGGCTTCTTCAGGATTTAGGTTTTCGTTACCTACGGTAACGGGGTCGCTGTAATATAAATCGGTGTAGGTAGGAATGCGGTAGGTGTATCCCACGTTTCCGTAAAGTCTGAATTTATCCGATACTTGGTATCCTAAATCTATGCCTGGGAAAGCATGAAATTTAAAATCCGAAAAATACGTTACCGCCACACCGGGAGTGATATCCATTTTCTCGTTCAATAATTTAAAACGGTGCTCTAAAAAAGCGGTGGTCATAAAGCGATTTCGGTCGCCCAGGTTGTTACTACTAATGTAAATTTGCGATACATCCACACCAAAACCGGTAATACCAAGGCTTGAAGCGTAAGAGGCGTTTACTTCGGCACCAGCCTTGTTGGTAATGTGGAGGTTTCTGTAAAAACTAGGGTCGTTACGGCGAAGCAAAAACATGTCTTGGTTGCGTTTCCAATACACGCGAGGCTTAATTTTAAGAGCTCCAGAACGGAATGCCGTCGAAAAAGCTAATAAACTATTTTGGGTTTCTTCGTATTCGTTGAAGGTTGGGTTTGTGGTATAAAAGTTTTCGGCACCAAACTTTCGGTCGAAAAATGTAGCAATCATTTCGATAGGCTGCTCGTTTTTATTGAAAATACTTTTTAGGAAATAGTTGGAGTTGTTGTAGTCTGAGTTAGGTCTGTAACCACCAGAAGTGAGTTTGCCCATATGCACGATGTGCGATGAGTTTTCTAGCTCTGACCCTACAGTTACCGATCCGTTTAATTGATTAAACGAGCCTACTTCAATATTGGCAGATACGCTATTGTCGAGGCTGTTTTTGGTAACAATGTTAATGGCTCCGGCAAAGGCATTTTGCCCAAAAGCACGGGCAGCAGGGCCTTTAATAATTTCAATGCGCTCAATCACTTCAATGGGCAGTGCGGCGTTCATGGTGTGGTGTCCGGTTTGGGCGTCGTCCATTTTTACGCCATCTATAAGCAATAAGGTTTGGTCGAAGCTACCGCCACGAATGTACAAATCGGCTTGGCTACCGGCCGTTCCACGTCTTCTAATATCAATACCGGCGACTTGTTGCAGTAAATCGGCCACATTGGTAGCAGCGCTATTTTTTATGTCGGTTGACGAAATGATGTCGATGGTTCTCGAATTTTCCTTAAAAGGTAAATCAATTCGGGTGGAGGTAATGGTAACTTCTTGGAGAGAATCCATTTTAACAGCGTTTTGCTGTGCCTTAGCCTGTAAGGTTACAAGCACTAAAAGGGCGATTAAATTTAGTTTGTTTTTCATAGTATTTTACAATGCGTTTTTTAACGCTGCAAAAGTCGTAACTTTGCGGACTATCCAACTAGTCCAGTTTTAAAACAATGAATAGTCCGGTTGTGCCTCTTTTTGAGCAATTGATTGATGTAGATAAATCGAGTTCCAAACCAGTTTATCTGCAAGTGGCTGAGCAAATCGTAAATCTTATTCAGCGGGGGTACGTATCAAAAGGAGCGATTTTGCCGGGTACTCGTGGTTTAAGTCAGCTGTTGAAAGTGCATCGTAATACGGCAGTGGCGGTGTACGACGAGTTGGCCGCTCAAGGTTGGGTAGATATTGTGCCCAACAAAGGTACTTTTGTATTGTTTCCCGAGCAACGTACCGCGAAAATAACGGCACCTATAGGGCATATTAACCAGGTGAATACTTATGCCCATGCCACGGGGTTTCCGTTTCAGAAATCCTTTAACCTGTCTCCAAACACATCGGAAACCACTGCGAAATATATGGTAAACGATGGTAAGCCCGATTTGCGACTGCATCCCACGCATCAATTTTCGAGATGGTACAGCGCAGCCATGAAGCGGAAAACCTTAATTGCAAAGTGGAACCGCAGTGGGGCCCATTCGGTTTTTGAAATGCACCTCTGCAATTATTTGAATGCTACGCGAGGGTTTCATATTAAACCCCAAAATGTTTTAAACACCCGCAGTACCGAGATGAGCCTGTATGTGGTATCGCGGTTGCTAATTAATACCGGCGATGTGGTTTTGGTGGGAGCCTTGAGTAATTTTGAATCGAATATGATTTTTCAACAGGCGGGTGCTAGCATTAAAACCATTCCTGTAGATGCCGAGGGTTTGGATGTGGAGTATATAAAAACGCACTTTGCGAAAGGAAATATTAGGTGTGTGTATGTATGTGCCCATCGGGATTACCCCACCACTAAAACTTTAAGTGCCAACCGCCGATTGAAACTCTTGCAGCTAGCCAAGGCATACGGATTTGCCATTATTGAAGATGACTACGATTACGATTTTCAGTTTGAAGGTTCTGCCATGTTGCCCATGGCCAGTGCCGATGCGCATGGTATGGTGATTTATTTGGGGAAATTGGGGCAGTCCTTGTTTCCAAGTTTTCAAACAGGTTTTGTCGTGGCGCCCGAAAATCTCATTTCGGAATGCAAAAACTATATGCAATTGCTCGATAAACAGGGCGATTTAATACAAGAGCAAATGCTTTCTGAGTTGATTGCCGAAGGTGAGCTCAATCGCTTGGTCAAGAAAAATATTGTGGTTTATAAACAGCGGCGCGATAGTTTGCTAAAGCATTTTGAAACCGAGTTTAAAAGTATTGCCGAATGGAACGTGCCTTTTGGTGGATTAGCGGTATGGCTAGAGTTTCAACCGCAAATCCCCTTGATGAAACTCGCCGAAGCGGCCGAGAAATATGATGTGTTTCTTCCTAAAACCATATTGTATCAAGATAAAAATACCTGCGCTATCCGTTTTGGGTTTGGTCATTTTAACGAAGAAGAGTTGGCCATTGTGGTTAAAGCATTAAAAAAAGCTTATAACCTGGTATTGAACTCGTAGTGGCAGTTTTCGCAACGGTATTTGTCTTTGGCATAAAAAGGTAGGGTGCCCGATAAGAAACCAATTAAAAAAGAAAAGAATGATTTAAAATCGTTTATGGTTGAGTACAGTTGAACTTTTGTACTGCCACAGTTTTGGCATGTAATGGGGGTGCCATCGTCATCCAACGAATATTTTGCAATGCCGTTTAAGATGTGTTGTGCTTTTAAAGCATCTTGCGCCAACACTTTAAGTTTTACACCACCAATGGCTTGGCTTACCAAAGGGTCGGTATCTATGGTGAAATTATCTTGCATAAATACCTGTATGCCTTCGGCTTCTAAACGGCCTTTAATTATTTGCGCTTCGCTGGAATACTGAAACTTGGCTATGGTTTTGAATGTTGGAGACATACTACTGAAATGTTTAATAAATATAGGTATTAATATTGATTAACGCATCCCTCAAATGAATCTAAAACAAATTGAAAATTAATATTGTACTTTTGGGGTAATTCAAAACAGTAGTGCTATGAAAATGTTTTTCGTTCTTTTGCTTTCCGTACTATCGTATGCGAGCTTCGCCCAAAACAATTACATTGTAAAAACCGAAGACGGTAGGCGTGTGTTGTTAAAAGCCGATTATACTTGGGAATATATAGATTTGGAAGCTCCAAAAGAAAGTGATGATGCAGCGGTTGAAACCGTTAACGAAGATAATGGCTGTAATTTACCAGCAGATTTTGAGGAGCCGAAACTGAACAATAAAGTGCAAAATCAACTTAAAAGAGGCCGAGCCACGATTGATGATGTTAAAAAGAAAGTGGCCAAAGATTACAATTGTACGGTTGATGAGGTGGTTTTGCTATGGGCATCCGAACGTAAATCGAACGGAAAATATACGTTTTGCGCCAACGGTACCAAAGTAACTTACAAGCGCAATGGCTTTGTTATTATTGAAAACGGGAAGCTATTTTAAAGTTAGAAACCATTTTCAGAATGATTCTAATAGATTTACAATTCACAAAAGCAAACAAATAACGTTATGGTGCAGCTGCATACCATAGACTATGTACTAATAGTTCTGTTTTTTTCAATTACATTATTTATTGGATTTTGGGTGTCAAAAAAATCGGGAGAAAATTCCTCCGAATATTTTCTGTCAGGACGCTCCATGCCATGGTGGCTTTTGGGGCTCTCTATGGTGGCCACCACATTTTCTACCGATACGCCAAACCTTGTTACTGATATAGTAAGAACCAACGGAGTTTCCGGAAACTGGGTATGGTGGGCTTTTTTGCTTACCGGTTTGCTTACGGTTTTTGTTTATGCCAAGTTATGGCGTAAATCGGAAGTGAGTACCGATATCGAGTTTTATGAGTTGCGCTATGGCGGAAAACCAGCCCGTTTTTTGCGCGGTTTCCGTGCAGTGTATTTGGGAGTGGTGTTCAATGTTTTGGCGATGTCGGCCGTAACTCTAGCAGCTATTAAAATAGGAGGTATTATGTTGGGGTTGGAACCTTGGCAAACTGTTATTATAGCTGGTTTGGTAACGGTTGTTTTTAGTGCCATAGGAGGTTTTAAAGGTGTGGTGTATACCGATTTTTTACTCTTTTTTGTGGCGATGACAGGCTCAGTTGGTGCGGCATATTATTTGGTTAATCTTCCGGAGGTGGGTGGTATGGCTGCCTTAATTGAAAATAATCAAGTAACTGATAAACTCTCGTTGCTCCCAGATTTTAACGATACAAATTCGCTTATTGTTTTATTGATTATCCCTTTGGCAGTGCAATGGTGGAGTGCATGGTATCCTGGAGCAGAGCCCGGCGGTGGGGGGTATATTGCCCAGCGAATGCTTGCCGCAAAAGACGAAAATCATGCTATTGGGGCTACTTTCTTTTTTAATATTATGCACTACGCCTTACGTCCTTGGCCATGGATTATTGTGGCTTTGGCTTCATTAGTGGTGTATCCCGATGTGGCCAGTATCCAACAAGCATTTCCAAATGTTACTGAAAGTAAATTGGGGCATGATTTGGCCTATTCTGCTATGCTTACCAAATTACCAGCAGGTTTATTGGGGGTGGTTTTGGCATCGTTGGCAGCAGCTTACATGTCAACCATTTCTACACATTTAAATTGGGGGTCTTCATATATTGTTAACGATTTTTATATTCAGCAGATTAATAAAAATGCTACCGAAAAACAGAAGGTTGCTGTAGGTAAAATTTCAACAGTAATTTTAATGGTTTGCAGTGCATTGCTGGCGTTGGTACTTCAGAATGCATTACAGTTGTTCGATATTATTTTGATGTTTGGAGCTGGAACAGGACTCATTTTTATATTACGCTGGTTTTGGTGGCGCATCAATGCGTGGAGCGAAATAGCAGCTATGTTTTCATCGGGTATTATTTCAATCTTATTGAATTTTACAACCTTGGGGACATACTTTTTTGGAGAAGAGAGTAGTGTGTTTCCAACTTGGGCCAAATTTCCATCAATAGTATTGGTAACAACCATTTTGTGGTTGGTCGTTACCTTTTTAACCCAACCGGAAAGTAAGGACGTGCTACAGTTGTTTTATAATAAAATACAGCCTGGTGGGCCAGGATGGAAAAAAGTGGTTGATGAAGCTGCAACTGAAAACATTACCATAGTAACAACTAAAGAAGGCTGGAGTGTGCCTTCGGGCATTCTAGCTATGCTCTTTGGGTGTGCGCTTATTTATAGTTGCTTGTTCGCTACAGGATATTGGATTTATGGTGAGTTTAATCTTGCTGTAATATTTACCGGTACAGCTCTAATTTCTGCGGTATTATTGATTAAAGTCTGGAAAGAAGTAAAAAGCACAGTTCTGTAATTTGCTGCAGAATCCTTGTCTGGTTTTGTTAAGTAAATTGAAAATCAATCCTTTTAAAAAGAAGGATTGATTTTTAACACATACCCCATTTTTTTTAACGTTAAACTAATCGAAAAGACGTAAATTTACATATGTTTGCTTTAGTAGATTGTAATAACTTTTATGCCTCATGCGAGCGGGTGTTCAACCCGAATTTGCAGGGGAAGCCCGTTGCTATTTTAAGCAATAACGATGGCTGTGTTATTTCGCGAAGCGATGAAGCCAAAGCATTGGGGTTGCCCATGGGGGCGCCTATTTTTAAATGGGAAGGCTTTTGCAAGACCAACAACATTCAGGTGTTTTCTTCCAATTATCCGTTGTACGGCGATATGAGTAGCAGGGTAATGAAAATTTTAGAGCAATTTACGCCCGATGTTGAAATCTATAGCATCGATGAGGCTTTTCTTCAATTTAAAGGATTCCATAATTACAATTTTAACGATTATGCCACCCAAATTAGGAGTCGCATTTTAAAATGGACGGGTATTCCAACCTGTGTGGGCATTGCGCCAACCAAAGCCTTGAGCAAAGTAGCGAATAGAATAGCGCGCAAATTTCCGAAGGAAACCAAAGGCGTTTATGTGATAGATTCTGAAGAAAAACGTATTAAAGCCTTAAAATGGATTAAAATTGAAGATGTTTGGGGCATTGGCCGAAGATTGAGCAAAAGACTTCAGGCTAAAGGTTGTAAAACGGCTTACGATTTTACGCAATTACCAGATCAATGGGTTCGGAAAACCTTTTCAATAACCGAGTGGAAACTTAAAAAAGATTTAGAAGGCAATTCGAAAATAATTTTGGACGAGCCCCAAAACAAACGGGCCATAGCGACTACCAGAAGTTTTGAATATACGTATTCGGATATCGATAACATAAAAGAACGCATATCTACCTTTGCCACCGCTTGTGCCGAAAAATTGCGGAAGCAAGATTCCAGTTGCCACATGGTTATTGTGATGTTGAGCAGTGATAGGCATAAAAAAGATTTGCCACAACACCGAACAAGTAAAAGTATTAGCTTATCTTACCCAACCAGTTCTTCTTTGATTATAAGCCAGTGTGCGGTTGATGCCGTAACAGTTATTTTTAAGGAAGGTATTAAGTACAAACGGGCGGGTGTAATTGTTACGGGTTTGGTGCCGACCAATAACCATCAGTTACATTTATTCGATAAGGAAAACCCCAAGCACCAACCCTTAATGCAGTCTATTGATTTTTTAAATTCAAAATACAAAAGCCATAAAATAAAATTGGGCAACCAAGACTTAAAACGTACGTGGAAAATGCGGCAAGAACGCTTGTCGCCAAGGTACACCACAAACATTAACGATATTATTGTAGTAAGATGATAGCACACAGATCAGGAAGTTTAACGTTTTTTACCCCGCAAACCATTGATGGTGCTGCGGCACATTTTTTTGATGCTGGAATTTCGGCAGGGTTTCCTTCGCCAGCTGAAGATTTTAAAGAGCAGCGTTTGTCTTTGGACGAAGAGTTGGTTAAAAATAAAGAAGCGACCTTTTATGCCCGTGTAAGTGGCCAATCGATGATTGGGGCAGGGCTAGAGGATAACGACCTTTTGGTAATTGATAGAAGTTTGGAGCCTTCAAACAATAAAATAGCCGTTTGTTTTTTGGATGGCGAATTTACAGTAAAGCGTTTGCGTGTTTCGGGAGGCGAGGTGTGGTTGCAGCCCGAAAATCCTGATTATCCTATCATTAAAATTACGGAAGACAATAATTTTTTAATTTGGGGCATTGTAACCAATGTGATAAAAAAGGTTTGAAAATACGGCTTAACGGCATAAAAAAACGCGAAACCTAAGTTTCGCGTTTTTTTATTATGGTTTGTAATGAAATTTAGTCTGCTAAAACAATCACTTTGTTGTCTTTCATTTCAACAGTTCCGGAGTTTATTTTTAAAAGGGTTGTATTGTTTTCCCCTTTTGAAAAATGCTCTTCAACATCAGCGTTTAAGGTTACTGCTCCAGAAATTTTAATAAAGCCTTCCTTTAAAGAAGAAACAATAGCTGCGTGGTTGTTCAACATTTGAAAATCACCATTTAGGCCTGGAACGGTTACGGCCTCTACTTCGCCGCTAAATAATGTAGCTTCTGGTGATACGATTTCTAAATACATAGTTAAACTTGTTTAACTACCCTGAATTTAGTTCAGGGTCTTTTTTAATATTGTTATTAAGTTTGAGATGCTGAAACAAGTTCAGCATTAGCTTCGGCTATGCCTCAGCTAACATTTTTTCTCCAGCTTCAATAGCTTCCTCGATAGTACCTTTAAGGTTGAAAGCTGCTTCTGGAAGGTGATCTAATTCACCGTCCATAATCATGTTAAAGCCTTTAATGGTTTCTTTAATATCAACCAATACTCCTGGAATACCTGTAAACTGCTCAGCTACGTGGAATGGTTGAGATAAGAAACGTTGTACACGACGTGCACGACCTACGGCCAATTTATCTTCTTCTGATAATTCTTCCATACCAAGGATGGCGATAATATCTTGTAGTTCTTTATAACGTTGCAATAACTCTTTTACACGTTGTGCGCAATCGTAGTGCTCTTTTCCTAAAATTTCTTTAGTCAAGATACGAGAAGTAGAATCCAATGGGTCTACTGCAGGGTAAATACCAAGCTCGGCAATTTTACGAGATAATACTGTTGTGGCATCTAAGTGGGCAAAGGTTGTTGCAGGCGCTGGATCCGTTAAATCATCCGCAGGTACGTAAACCGCTTGTACAGATGTAATCGATCCTTTTTTAGTTGAAGTAATACGCTCTTGCATCGCACCCATCTCTGTTGCCAATGTTGGTTGGTAACCTACCGCAGAAGGCATACGACCTAAAAGTGCAGATACCTCAGAACCAGCTTGCGTAAAACGGAAAATGTTATCAACGAAGAAAAGTACGTCTTTTCCTTGTCCGTCGCCAGCACCATCACGGAAATACTCAGCAATAGTTAATCCAGAAAGCGCCACACGAGCACGTGCTCCTGGTGGTTCGTTCATCTGTCCGAATACGAAAGTCGCTTTCGATTCTTTCATTTTAGACTTATCAACTTTCGATAAATCCCATCCCCCTTCTTCCATAGAGTGCATGAAATCTTCTCCGTAACGGATAATTCCAGATTCTAACATCTCTCTTAAAAGGTCATTTCCTTCACGAGTTCTTTCACCTACACCGGCAAAAACCGATAAACCACCGTGACCTTTTGCAATATTGTTAATCAACTCCTGGATCAATACTGTTTTACCTACACCAGCACCACCAAATAATCCAATTTTACCACCTTTTGCATAAGGCTCAATCAAGTCGATTACTTTAATACCTGTAAATAAAACTTCGGTAGAAGTTGATAATTCATCAAACGCTGGGGCTTGACGGTGAATAGGCAAACCAGCTTCGCCTGCTTTAGGCAAATCGCCCAACCCGTCAATAGCATCACCAATCACATTAAATAAACGTCCGTAAACGGCATCGCCAATAGGCATTTGTATTGGGGCTCCAGTAGCAGTAACTTCTGCGCCTCTGCTTAAACCATCAGACGAATCCATTGCGATAGTTCGAACGGTATCTTCTCCAATATGGGATTGTACTTCTAATACTAAAATAGAGCCATCAGGTCTTTTAATTTCTAATGAATCGTAAATTTTTGGAAGTTCAGAACCCGCACCGAATTCAACATCGATAACCGGACCTACTATTTGTGCAACTTTACCTGTAACTTTAGACATTACTTATTTGTTTAATATTATGCGATTTAATTGTGTGAAAACTGTTTTGGTTTTCGGCTGCAAAGATATACCTTTTAATTTAAAATAAAAGTTGTTTTTCTAGGTTTTTTGGAATAAAAAAACACCCTCATTTCGAGGGTGTTATATAAATGTTTATCTGCTTTTATTTATTGCAATGTTGGCGAGTAGTTGGTAGGGTAGTTACCAATGTCTACCAAGTTGCCCGAAGCCTCAAAGTTAGAGGAGTAAGTGGCATCAATAGCTTTCATAAATTCGTTGGCTATTAAAGCATTGCCTCTCGCAGTGGGGTGAATACCATCTAAAGAAAACGCGCCGCCAAACACCAAACTGGAATTTAAAGTGAAACTATTACTGGAAATGCCTCCGTTTGCTAATTGGTTAAGCAAGGCATTGGCATCAACAAAGGCCAAACCTGCTTGTGTTGCTGTGGCTTTAATGGTGGCATTAAAAGCATCGATGGCTGTTTTGATTTCAGCTTGCTCGCTAGGAATCAATACCCATCTGTCGGCCAAAGGAACAGCAACACCATTAACGGTTAAAGGGTTTCCGGGAACGGCTTCCGTACCAATAAACGATGATGCGGTAAGCACCAATAAATCATCGGCCGTAGCTTGACGGATTTTTGGAAGCGCCGCAAAGGCAGGGTTAATAGCACCAAGATCGGTTAAGCTTTCATCTTCAATAACAACAGCGTTGCCCGCACCCGCTGAAAAATTAATCATTCTTAAATTGGCTTCTTCTTCGGTAAATAAACCGGTGCCTGCAAGAGCAGCTAGTGCCGCTTGGATACCACCGTTATATTCGGCGTAAGCTTGATTCACGGCGGTGGCCGTTGCTGCATCTAGCGGAATGGGGTTGTGTGGGACGGTTGTAAAATGCGGAATATCGGTTACATAAGGAATGTTTGCCACAACACCTTGCGCGCCTTGCGAGGTCAATGTGGTTACTAATGCACCATAGGTTTGATTGAAGCCAACGCCTGGAGGTCCATCAACAGGAGTGATGGGGTTAGAGCCATCTCCGCCAGAAGTGGCATAACCCAATACATCGTTATTGCCAATCCAAAGGGAAAAGAAGGTTGGCGATTGGGCCATGGCATCTCCCAGAATAGTGGCATTGGGAGCCGAAGCCATTCTTACAAAATAAGGGTTTGCAGTGGTTGGTGTAGTTTGTAAGCCAGCAGGATTTCCGTAGCCATCAAATAACAAATGGAAACTTTTTGCGCCTGGCACGCCCATATTATTGAAAGGGCCAGTTGGGTTTGAAGTGAGATCGGTGGTCACCGTTACTGGTCCAACTACACTTTCTAACGGAACGGGGCCGGCACCACCAAAAACCAGTCTCGGGTTAAAACCGGGTAATCTGTTACCGCCAAAGGCAATGCCACCAAAATTATCTTCCATTAGCGGTAATGAAAAATCACCTCCACCTGCTAAAGCAAATTTTTGTGACAGTATATTAGGAGTAGCGTTTTCTTGCGCAGCCTTAAAAAGGGCGTTGTCTGTAAACCCTGCAGTTAACGAGTTTCCTACGGCTACGTAAGTTGAGAAATCTGCCGATCCGGCGGTGAGTTCCGGAAGCGGTTCTTCTATAACGGTATTGCTGTCATCGTCCTCACAGGAATAAAAAGCAATAAATAAAGTAGAAAGGAGTATATATTTAAACGTTTTCATGTTTTGCAATGTTTTAATTTTTACAGGTTGTTGATGGTCCAAGACAAGTAGTAAATCGATCCGATGTTTCCGGTACCGAAAGCCGTGGCGTATTCATTGTTCAACAAGTTTGAAGCACCAATTTTAAAAGAAGACTTGATGCTGGGCACTGTATAATTCAATTGGGCATCAACTACGTGATAGGAGTCAATCTCGCCGTCCCCAAAAGGCGATTGCCACAAGTAATTATCGCTCCATCTCCAAGCTAGGTTAAATCCGAAGTTTTTAAATAGTTCTGTATTTCCAAAGGAAGCTTTCACCTTGTGTTCAGGTGTGTTGAAGCTGGGGCGGAAATTAGGGTTGGCCTTTTTATCGAAATCGAAATTAGCGTAGGTATAGTTAGCACCAAGATCGAAATTGCCAAATACTTTTGTGTTTACTGCAACGGCACCACCGTATGAGTTTACTTCGGTACTTGAATTGGTGTAGGTTTGGTATCTTACAAAATCATCGTTTTGAAGGGCGGCAAGAATGAACTGGGTATCTTGGTTTAAGCCTGCCACCGAAGCTGGGTTGGCAGGGTCGTAACCTGTTAAATCGAAGTTTGCAACATTACCATAGTATGGAGCGGCCACGGTTTCATTCGCTATAAAATCTTGATACGTGTTATAATACGCACTTAAATCGATGGTCACATTTTTTAATTTTCCGCGGTAACCCACTTCGAAAGAGGTTACTTGCTCCGGTTTTACATAGCTTGAGTTTCCAATATATTGACTTCCGTTGTTGGACGGGTTGTGTGTTGCCAAGCCTGCTGCCACGGTCGAGGACAGAGAGTTATTGTAGGCCGCAGTACCCGATTGAGAAATGGAAGATGGTTGCCCCAAATTGTTTTGGGCAAATTGACTCACCTCATATGGCCGTACAAAACGGTCGCCATTATCATTGGCGCCACCAATCAATACGCCCAATCCGGTAACTAACCCGATGTACAAATCTTGGGTGTTTGGATTTCTAAAACCAGTTTGAACCGAAGCCCTAACGTTATGGTTTTCGTCTTCGCCTAAAGTATAGCCTGCCGATAAACGCGGCGAAAAGAATCCGTCGAACAGTTCCGATTTATCGTAGCGAATCGAGCCTGTTAACTTTAAGCGTTCCATAACTGTTTTTTGAATTTGTGTATAAACGCCAACTTCCGAATAGTTAATGGGACCTTGAGCGTCGGTATATATGGTTCCGAAGGAGTTTAACTTGTATCTTCTGTACGAACCGCCTACCTGTATTTCGGCCCAATCGATTAAGTGGCTGAAGTTATAATTGGCATCCGAATGGTAAATTTTGGAATTATCCTGAAATTTTGAACCCGTTAAAAAGTTGGTATCGCTTATAACGGCATCAAACGCATTTTGATATTCGGGGGTACCTGGAATAAAGCGTCCCGTTTCGGCGGTTTGGCGGGCAATGGCATGAGCCTCTTCGTTAGTGGCTCCGCCCAAAGTCGATTGAATGTAAGCGCCTGTGTATTCACCAAACCAAACATCGTGGGGTTTCCATTTGGCTAATAAATTAGGGCCTGCTACGTCCAGTACATAAGAGTCTCCAGCTTTATCAGAAGTGATGTAACCACGTAGGAAGAAATTATCATTTCTAACTTCCAATTTGTGCTGCTGCATGGTAAAGTTGTCAATCATATAACGTTGAGCACCTTGGTAAATGGTAGATCCTCGGCCAACTTTCCCCACATATTGAATTTCGAAATCGTTTGCCCACGGACGATAATAAAGACCCCAGTCGGCCTTCACGCTTTCGGCTACATAATCAGTCATGTCCATTTCATCGTAACCTTTTCTGCTCACGTTAACCGAGGGCACCAAACTTTCTGACCCAGCGGGCGCTCTTCCAAGTTCAACCAGTCGCAAAGCCACATCGTGTATGTTGGTGGAAACTTCATCACCATAAACATTTACACCGTTGTAGTTTATGTTTGTCTCTCTGGTGCCTCCCGCTAAATTTTTATCGTCCAAATCATTGGCCATCCAATCGGTCCCTCTTAAATAACCGAAATTCACTTTAGCAGCAAACTTGTCACTGAATTTATATGCGGCACGCATGCCTACATCGGTGTACGGATTGGTGCCTGCTGCCTCTTGGGAGGTAACACCTCGCTTTATGGAAACGCTTATTCCCGGAAAATCGAAAGGGTTTTTACTTTGCATGAATAAAATACCGTTAAAGGCATTTGCCCCGTATAATGCCGAAGCTGCACCCGGAAGCAGTTCTATGTTTTGTACGTCGGTGTCAATCATCCCCACTAAGTTTCCTAACGGAAAGTTCAGGGCTGGTGCCGAGTTATCCATACCATCAACCAATTGCATAAAACGGTTGTTGCCGAAGGCGGCAAAGCCGCGGGTGTTAATTGATTTAAAGGTTAAACTGTTGGTGTTGATGTCAACCCCTTTTAAATTTTCTAGCCCGCCATAAAAGTCTGGAGAAGCCGTAGTTTTTAATGCTTTTAGTCCGAATCTTTCAACCGTAACGGGCGATTCAAAAATACGTTCAGGTGTTCGTGAAGCCGAAATAACCACTTCATCTAGGGAGGTACCTTCTTTAAGGGTAAAGGTTAAGTTTTGATTGTTGGCAGTAACTTCTTTAGTATCTGTTTCAAAACCTACGCTACTGGCCTGTACTTTGAAGGGTGGGGCCTGGCTATAGGTTAAAGTAAAGTTGCCATCAAAATCGGTAACCGTTCCGGTGGTAGTTCCAACAACAATAACATTGGCACCGGGAATAGGCTGGCCGCTATCGTCTACCACAGAACCCGAAAAGGTTGTTTGTGAGTATAGAAAGCCGCCAAAAAGGAACAATAAAAAGGGGAGAATTGTTTTCATTTAGTGTAATTTAGGTTAAGGATTTTCGTATAAAAATAAAGATAATAATATTTTTGTGCTTTTAAAAATATAAAAAATTATGCATGCATAATATATTTTTAACAAAAATCAGCTATAATTTTTATTAATTTGATTAAATAGAAGTACTTAAAATGAAAAAGGCGCAGTTTAATTAAACTGCGCCTTAGCTACTTTTTTGTATTTGGAAAATTATTCTACAGTTACCGATTTTGCTAAATTTCGGGGTTGGTCAACATTTTTGCCCAGCATCACAGCAATATGGTATGATAGTAATTGTAACGGTATAGTTGTTAATAGTGGAGAAAGCGCTTCAAGACTTTCTGGCACTTCAATAACGTGGTCTGCCAATTGTCTTACCTGTACATCACCTTCAGTAACGATGCCAATAATTTTACCTTTTCTGGATTTTATTTCTTGGATATTGCTCACTACTTTTTCGTAATGCCCTTTTTTGGTAGCGATTACAATAACAGGCATGTTTTCGTCAATTAAGGCGATAGGCCCGTGTTTCATTTCTGCTGCGGGATACCCTTCAGCGTGTATATATGAAATTTCTTTTAGTTTTAAAGCACCTTCCAAAGCTACCGGGAAGTTAAATCCACGACCTAAATAAAGCATGTTTTTGGCATCTTTATAAATGTTGGCTATGTTTTTTATTAAGTCGTCCGACTTCAAAGCTTGTTCTACTTTTCCAGGAATCATTTCCAATTCCAATAAATGCTGACGGAAATCGGAACTGCTAATAGTACCTTTAGCTCTGGCAAGTCTTAAGGCGATTAAGGTTAAAACCGTAATCTGTGTGGTAAATGCTTTGGTTGAAGCCACCCCAATTTCTGGTCCGGCATGGGTGTATGCACCTGCATGCGACTCACGAGCGATAGATGATCCCACAACGTTACAAACGCCAAATACAAACGCCCCTTTAGATTTGGCCAATTTGATCGCAGCCAAGGTGTCGGCTGTTTCTCCCGATTGGGAAATGGCTATAAGCACATCGTTCTCTGTTATAACAGGGTTTCTGTATCTAAATTCTGAAGCATATTCTACTTCAACCGGTATTCTGGCTAAATCTTCAAAAATATATTCGGCTACCAAACCGGCGTGCCATGAGGTTCCACAAGCCACAACAATAATACGGTTGGCATTAAGGAATTTTTTCATGTTGTCCTCGATGCCTGCCATTTTAATAATAGCCTCATTTCGCAACAATCGTCCACGGTAAGTATCCTGAATAGCTTTGGGCTGTTCATGGATTTCTTTAAGCATAAAATGTTCGTAACCGCCTTTTTCAATTTGCTCTAAATTGATTTGAAGTTCTTGAACATAGGTGTCAACTAAAGAATCATCCTTTATTTTTCTAACTTTTATACCTTTGTGGAAACGAATAACAGCCATTTCTTCATCTTCCAAATACACCGCGTTTTTGGTGTATTCAATAAAGGGCGAGGCATCACTGGCAATGAAAAATTCGTCTTCGTCTTTGCCAATACCAATAGCTAATGGGCTACCGAGCTTGGCAACTACTACTTCTTCGGGTTTGTTTTTGTCAAAAACCGCAATAGCATAAGCACCAATTACTTGGTTTAATGCAATTTGAACAGCTTTACCAAGCTTAACCCCTTCTGTTTTTTTTATGTACTCAATGAGGTTGATTAAAACTTCGGTGTCGGTATCCGATTTAAAGGTATAGCCACGAGAACTTAACTCTTGTTTTAGGGAATCGTAATTTTCAATAATACCGTTGTGGATAATTACCAATTCTCCAGAGTTTGAAACGTGGGGGTGTGAATTCACATCGTTAGGTACACCATGTGTAGCCCAACGGGTATGGCCAATGCCCACACAGCCGTGGGTAGTTATTTCTGCTTCAGATTTTTTTTCTAAATCGGCAACTTTACCTTTAGTTTTTGAAACTTTCAGGTCTGTACCGTCAAAAATTGCAATTCCAGCACTATCGTACCCTCTATATTCCAGTCTTTTAAGGCCTTCAATAATGATAGGGTAAGCGTCCCTTGTGCCTAAGTATCCTACAATTCCACACATAGTTTTTTTGTTTTAGTTTTGGGGTTAATAAATTCAAAACAAATATGTTAAATAAAAACTTATAACAGTTATTTATTATGTGAATTTGCCGTTTTATACGACAAAATTCACTTTTGCATTCCGAAGAAAGACTTTTGCACTAAAAGCTTAGATAAACGGTGGAGGTTATTTAGGCTCTGTGTAAAATATTTTCAACTTTAAACGCTTCTTTTCGGTAGCTGATTGGTTGCCGTGTAATACGGTGCCTCTTGGACTTATTATTGCTGCCGCTGGCACGTTGCTAACCTCATCTGTCGGGTTTAAAATTTTAGCATTGTTGATGTAGTTGACGTTGTTTGACAGCACCAAACCTATTTTTGTACTGGTGGAATCGCGTATCAAAATATTCTTTAAATGCTCGGTAAGTCTTATTTTGAATTTCCCGGTTATGGTATCTCTTTGGCTTAAACTTATAATTTTTGAATTGAATGCACTTGCTGAAGATTCTACAGGGTCAAGATTATAATCCACTGTGGGCAAACTGTTTTTAATATCGTAAGCGTAAAGGCGGTCGTATTTGTGGTATTCAGTGCCATAAGGCCCTGTTACCGCTTTAATGGAGTCTTCATAAACTTCTAAAAAGGCATCGTTAACTAATTTTTTAAGTGGATAATTGCCGTTTATTTTTTCGACATATTCTCCATTTTCATCAAGCTCTCTATAAGTTCTTTTAAAGCAATCGAATGCCGTTCTCATGGTAATGGTGCCATCTTCATCTTCGCATTCAACCATTCCGCTGAATAAATCAACAACAGCCATAGAACCTTCGGTGCCCTTAAGATAAAGTGTAGCGTCGCCCTCGGTGGTGTTGGGTGGTTCAATGGGATAGTTGAAGTCGTTGATAAACGTATTTAAAATATTGCCCGAAAAATTAAGGGTGTAAGTAGATTGTAATCGTGAATCTGCCGCACCATAAGTATAATGTATGGTGATATTGGCATTGGCTAAATTGAGTAATACCATTTGCCCATCGTTATTAATGGCTTCTGCTTTTAGGTAAAGGCCTCTAAAATAGTTTTTAAAGTCGCCAGGATTATCTAAAACAACATCACCTTCTTTATCAAGAATGGTGTTTTTCCAGAATAATTTAGCTTCATCTGATTCCAATTTAACATGGAAAGCAGGTGCAGAGCGTGTCGTATCGGTAGCTGTGCCAATAAAATTGGGCTTTGCACTTGGTAAAAAGTTGTTTGTTTGGTAGATGGTATCGACAACATGCTCATCAAAATTGATGGTGTTACCTTGGGGTGTTAGTATAGAATTTTCTGTGCTGCTACTGGCATTAGAGTAGTAATCCTGGGTTGAAGTTGAACCACTGGGGTCATATTCCAATAAAAAATAATTGTTTTGGTAAATAGACAGTTTTATTTTGGCTTCGGTATTTCCAAAAACAGAATCCAATCGGTAAATAGAGTTGCCATCTGTATCGGCATCAACAACTGTACTATAATACGGAATATTTATAGCAACAGAATCTATCACCGGGGTTTCTCCAAAATTAGGGCTGTAACTCGACGGTGTTACCTGTGCAACAATGCTTGCTGTGGTTGTGCCGTAAGCAGGGTCGTAAAAAAAACCGAGCAAGTTTGATGCCAGTCTGTTAATGCGTAGCCCTTCCAGTTTTTTGTTATAAGCTGCAATGGGCAGGGAATCCACTTTTGTATTGAAATTTGAATTTCCTTCACCCAACACATCACTCTCTAAAGTGCTAAAATCTTTATCGCAAGCAATAAAAGAGGTCACGGCAAGAATGATGAAAAAGGAAAGTTTGAGGGCTTTAATAGGTTTTTTCATATAGGTAGTAAATGAATTAACTAGCTTAAAACGGCTTCGTTGAAAAAGCTGGTGTAGGCATCGCCAAATTCATCTTTGCTTTTGTATTCTAAAATAGGTTTTTCGGAAGCTTTGATGTATTCTTCCAAGTCGTCCGGGATATTTTCAGACCCAACAATCAACGCATCCGAATAATCAACGGCAACTTTCATTAAATTGTTGTATGATGGTTCTTCCAAAGTTTTAATGGCTCCTTCATCAATATTATCGAACTTAATTTTGTTGGCCATATCTTTATTCAACGTATTGTCAAAGCTTTGATTGTACACCGAAGTAACAATTTTACTTTCGCTGAACAAAGGCTCGTCTTTGTAATATTCTTTAAGGTATAGCGGAAGCAACGAAGCCAACCACCCGTGAACGTGAATAATATCGGGCGACCAGTTTAATTTTTTAACCGTTTCAATAACGCCCTTTGCGAAGAAAATAGCACGCTCGTCGTTATCGGGGAACAAATTGCCGTCTTCGTCGGTCAAAGTGGCCTTACGCTTAAAGTACTCGTCGTTATCGATAAAATATACTTGAATGCGCTCTTTCGGGATCGAAGCTACCTTGATAATAAGTGGCATATCCAAATCGTTTACCACTAAATTGATTCCGGATAACCTAATCACCTCATGCAACTGGTGTCTGCGCTCGTTAATGTTGCCGTAACGCGGCATAAAAATTCGTATTTGTCCACCCTGTTGGTTTACCATTCGGGGAGCTTCAAATGACATGGATGAAATTTCGGTTTCAGGTAAATAGGGTACTACTTCAGATGATACATACAATATCCTCTTATCTTTCATATGCTTTGTTTTGTATACTTTAATTTAGCCTCAATAAAAAGCCGCTAATAAGTTTTTGGTTGAAATTTTTCAAGTAAGGTTCCGCTAAAATGAAGCGCCGCCTCATGTATTTCAAAATAAAAAACACGCAAAAGTACAAAAATTTATGCAAATTGCCTGTAAAATCTTAAGTTTGCACGCGTTAATTTTTTATTAAACCGTGGAGATTTATTCAAAAAGACAACAAATAGCAGAGGCTATTGAAGGACTAAAAGCCAAAAAGCAATCTGTTGGTTTGGTACCCACTATGGGCGCTTTGCACGAAGGGCATTTACAATTAGTTAAAAAGGCCCTGAATGATAACGACACCGTGGTGGTAAGTATTTTTGTAAACCCCACACAGTTTAATAACCCCACCGATTTGGAGAAATATCCGCGAACGCTTGACAACGACGTAATGTTGTTGAAAGGTTTGAGTGATACCCGAATCTTTGTTTATGCACCAACGGTTGAAGACATGTATGGCGATAACCCCGTTTCTGAACAGTTTGATTTTGACGGACTGGAGCATGAAATGGAAGGTAAGTTCCGCCAAGGGCATTTTGATGGTGTGGGGACTATTGTTAAACGTTTTTTCGAAATTGTAAAACCGCACAACGCCTATTTTGGTGAAAAGGATTTTCAGCAGCTTCAAATCATAAAAAAAATGGTTGAAAAACATAATATTCCTGTAAATATTGTGGGGTGTAAAATACAGCGTGAATCAGACGGATTGGCTATGAGCTCACGAAACACCAGACTAAAGCCAGAGTTCAGAAAGGCGGCACCGTTTATTTATGAAACCTTAAAAACAGCCAAAATGCACTTTGGCACAAAAAGTGCTAATGAAGTAACGGAATGGGTTGAGAATCAGTTTTCCGGCCATGATTTGTTGGAATTGGAATATTTCATTGTTTCGGAAACAGAAACCCTAAAACCGGTTAAACGAAAGATGGATAATAAAGACTATAGAGCATTTATTGCCGTATATGCTGACGATATTCGATTAATTGACAATATCGCATTAAATTAATTATCTTTGCCGCATGCAAATTCACGTAGTAAAATCTAAGATTCACAGAGTTAAGTGCACTGGCGCAGAGCTCAATTACATAGGAAGTATTACCATTGACGAAGACTTAATGGATGCCGCCAATATTATACAGGGCGAAAAAGTTCAAATTGTAAACAACGATAATGGCGAACGTTTGGAAACCTATTGTATTCCTGGGCCTAGAAACAGTGGTGAGATTACCTTAAATGGTGCTGCTGCCCGAAAGGTTTCGGTGGGCGACACCCTTATCTTAATCACTTATGCCGTAATGGATATCGAGGAGGCTAAAACCTTTAAGCCTTCGCTGGTATTTCCAGATGAAGCCACTAATTTGTTAAAGTAAGCTTTTGGCTGCCAAAATAAAAAGATCATTAAAAATTTTACTCCCACTTTTGTTGGGAGTTTTTTTGGTCTGGTATTCACTGTCAAAAGTATCGTTAAACGAGCTTTTGGTGTATGCCAAAAATGCCGATTACACCTATATAATTATGGGTATGTTTTTGGGGTTTTTAAGCCATTTATCCAGAGCTTACCGTTGGCGTTTTCAGTTAGAGCCTATGGGCTATAACATTAAGTTTGGCAATAGCGTTATGGCCGTTTTTGCCACTTATTTAATAAACTACACCATTCCGCGGGCAGGCGAAGTAGCCCGAGCTTCCATTATTACAAATTATGAAGGGGTGCCATTCGAAAAAGGCTTTGGCACCATTGTGGCCGAGCGTATTGCCGATATGCTGGTGATGTTGGGTATTATGACCATTACCTTATTTTTGCAGTTCGATTTTATTTATAGCTTTTTGGTAGAGCGATTCAATCCGGTAAAAATAGCCGTAGCGATGGTTGTTGGGGTTTTGCTCATGCTGTTCTTTTTTAAACTTCTGAAAAAAAGCAAGTCGAAATTGGCTGAAAAAATAAAAAACTTTGTAAACGGTTTGATAGAGGGGTCTTTGAGTATTTTCAAAATGAAAAAGAAATGGCCTTTTATTTTCCATACGTTATTTATTTGGGGCATGTATGTGCTCATGTTTTACGTTACCTCTTTCGCTATGAAAGAATTGCAAGGCATCAGTCTTGGGGCGATTTTAATCGGTTTTATTTCAGCCAGTTTTAGCATTGCGGCCACAAACGGCGGAATTGGCTCCTACCCGTTGGCTATTTATGCGGCGTTCTCGTTGTTTTCAATTCCTGAGCAACCCAGCATTGCGTTCGGATGGATTATGTGGGCTTCACAAACCTTGATGATTATTGTTTTCGGTGGGCTGTCACTGCTATATTTACCCATTTTCAACCGAAAAAAGCAAGTTGATAGCTAGGCTTTATTTTATTACCTTGCCTCGATAAATCTCAAATCCGTTCAAAAAAATGAAGAAATCGGTCATTTTTATATTGTTGCTGTGCGCTTCTTTTAGCATCAATGCTCAAGTGAAATACGAAACGTTTCAGTCTTCAAAATTAGGAGAAGAACGCCAATTAAAAATACAATTGCCCCGTGGCTATAATTCCGACCATGATAAAGCCTATCCCATATTTGTAGTGCTGGATGGCGATTATATGTTTGAAGCCGTGGCTGGAAACGTTGATTATTTTTCGTATTGGGAAGACATGCCCGAAGCCATTGTGGTTGGGGTAAATCAATACGGAAAGCGCTTCGACGATACGTTGTATTCCGAACAAAATTCGTTGCCCATAGAAACCGGTGCCGCCTTTTTTGAATTTATTGGCATGGAATTGATGCCGTATTTAGAGAAGAATTTCAGGGTGGGCCATTTTAAAATAGCCGTGGGGCATGGCGAAACGGCCAATTTTATTAATTATTATTTATTGAAAGCCACTCCGTTATTTCAAGCCTATGTGGTAATAAGTCCACAATTGGCACCAAACATGTTGGATTATATCCCTGATGTGTTGGGCAAAACAAATTCAAAAACGTTTTATTATTTGGCAAATACCAAAAACAATTCAGAATCCATTCTGCAAATGACGCAGGCTTTAAATACCGATATTTCAGCTTTGGAAAATGAAAATTTAGTGTATCATTTCGATAGTTTTGAAAATCCATCGCACTATTCGGTGCCCACGCATGCTATACCCAGCGCCATTGAAGGCATCTTCAAGGTGTTTCAGCCCATTTCTAAAAAAGAATACAAAGAAGTTGTTTTAGAGCTGGACGATTCACCGGTGCTTTATCTTCAGAACAAATACGAAACAATAAAAGAGCTGTTCGGGATTGAAAAACCTATTTTAATCAACGATTTTAAGGCTATTGCTGCTGCCATTGAAAAGAACGAGCTTTTCGAGTATTACGAAGAATTGGGCAAAATGGCCAGAAAAGCTTACCCTGAAACATTGTTGGGCGGTTATTATTTAGGGCGCTTTTATGAGGAAGGCGGAGAGCCCAAAAAGGCGATGCGCACCTATCAATCGGCTTACACCTTAGAAGAAATAGGTGGTGTTACCAAAGATGAGGTTTTGGAGCGTGCCGATTTAATAAAACAAGATTTCGGCTTTTAAAATATCTGTATTCAATTTCAATAAAAACTATGGCCAAGGTAAAAACAACATTCTTTTGTCAAAATTGCGGAACACAATATTCCAAATGGCAAGGGCAGTGCAACGCATGTAAAGAATGGAACACCATTGTGGAAGAAGTGGTAGAAAAACCGAGCAAATCCGATTGGAAATCACCAACATCTGCAGTAAAACGGAAAGCTGTGCCGTTAAAAATCAATGAAATTGATGTGTCGAGCGAACCTAGGTTAAATACCTTCGATGCTGAGTTTAATCGTGTGCTTGGTGGTGGTATTGTGCCCGGTTCGTTAACGCTTTTGGGCGGTGAACCCGGAATTGGTAAAAGTACGCTGCTGCTTCAGGTGTCGTTGAAACTGCCTTATAAAACCCTTTATGTTTCGGGTGAGGAAAGCCAAAAGCAAATTAAAATGCGTGCCGAACGCATCAACCCCGATAACAACAATTGCTACATTTTAACCGAAACGAAAACGCAAAACATATTTAAGCAAATTGAAGCTTTAGAGCCAGAAATTGTCATCATCGATTCTATTCAAACACTGCATAGCGATTATATCGAGTCGTCCTCAGGAAGTATCTCTCAAATTAAGGAATGCACCACAGAGTTGATAAAATTTGCCAAAGAAACCGCTACGCCTGTATTGCTAATTGGGCACATCACCAAAGATGGCCACATTGCCGGACCCAAAATTTTAGAGCACATGGTCGATACCGTATTGCAATTTGAAGGCGACCGCAATCATGTGTTTCGAATTTTAAGGGCCCATAAAAACCGATTTGGATCTACCAACGAATTGGGCATTTACGAAATGCAGGGTTCAGGATTGCGAGAGGTTAGCAATCCTTCAGAAATATTAATTTCAAAAAAAGAAGAAGAGCTTTCGGGCAACGCTATTGCTGCAACACTTGAAGGCATGCGTCCACTCATGATTGAAGTTCAGGCTTTGGTGAGCACGGCGGTCTATGGAACGCCCCAGCGTAGTGCTACAGGTTTTAATGCCAAACGACTGAACATGCTTTTGGCTGTTTTGGAAAAGCGCGCCGGGTTCCGATTAGGGGCCAAGGACGTATTTTTAAACATTACCGGTGGGATTACGGTTGATGACCCCGCCATCGATTTGGCGGTAGTGGCCTCCATACTTTCCTCGAATGAAGATGTATCCCTTCCAAGCGACTTTTGTTTTGCGGCCGAAGTAGGGCTATCGGGAGAAATTCGTCCCGTTCAACGTGTGGAGCAACGCATTTTAGAAGCCGAAAAACTGGGTTTTTCAACCATTTTTGTGTCCAAATACAATAAAATGTCTCTTAAAAATACCAATATAAAAATTCAATTAATTTCAAAAATTGAAGACTTGGTAGACTTTGTTGTTTAATACGTTTGGGTTTAAAAATCTGTTTTTCAGTATTTTATCTTCTTGTTTCTGGGTTGTTTTAGATTGATAATTTTGCATTTCAACGAATTAATTATACACTTTATCGGAAAAAAGTTGTCTTTTTTCTAGATTATTCACGCTTTTATTGGTAATATTGTAGCAATTATTGCATTGAAAACTAAAATATTGGTTTAATGTGGCGATTGCTTTCCCTCGAGTTGTCCCAAATTAATTAATTTTTTTGCGCCCCAACGCAAACTAACTTAATGCTTAACCTATGAGGATTATTCGTAACCAATTACGCTATATTGTATTTGCGTTTATTGCCATTTGTTTTTCAGTAAAACAAGTGTCTGCTCAATATTGTGCGCCTTCTAATATTGGTGATTACAACAATTTTTATATTTCGAATGTTGCCCTAGGAAGTATCAATAATTCCAGTTCGGGGCCAACAGGGGGTTATACGTATTATTCTGAAATTGCGGCTGCCGATATTGCCGTAGGTGAAACGATTGAAGGCACGGTAACCGTAACTCTAGACGGTTGGAATAAAAAGAAACACACCTTAATTGTCTGGATGAACTTCAATAATTCTGACGATGATTTTGAAGATAGTGGTGAGCAATTCACATTTACTTTTCAAGATAAATCAAAACCTAGTGGCTTAAAAACTATTGAAGTGCCTATTTCAATAGCGGTGCCCAGTACAGCAAAATCTGGTAGCTCGGTGATGCGGATTGCTTTTAGGGAGAAGCAAAGTAGTAATTTTACCTCCTGTGATTTTAAGTATAAGGCTGGAGAAGTTGAGGATTATAATATTAATTTCACTTCAGATGCTGCAGAAGAAGAGGTTGTTGAAGACCCCGAGTACCCAGAGCCAAACAATATAGGCGATTGGAACCATTACTATATTTCTAAGGTATCTATTGGCGACATGAATAAAAAAACCTCCGGAAAAACGGGGCAGTATAATGATTACTCTCTATCAAAAGAGACAGAGATTGAAGCAGGTGAAACTTTAGAAGGGGTTGTTCAAGTAACTTTAGACGATTGGAATACTGCAACCAATGCAGTGGTGGTATGGTTAAATTTCAACGAAGAAACCGATGATGATTTTGAGGATAAAGGCGAGCGATTTATTTTTCAATTTAACGCTTCCAGCGACGACGATAATGACGACGATGACGATGAAGAAGAAGATGACGACGAAGATGACAAGAAAAAGAAAAAGAAAATAGACGTTCCAATAAGTATTCTAATTCCAGAAAATGTAGTGGCTGGAAATTCTATAATTCGAATAGGAGTTAGAGAAGGCACGGATACTAATTTTTCTTCAAGCAATTTTAACTACAAGGCTGGTGAGGTTGAAGATTACAAGCTAGTTTATAAAACAAGTTCAAGTGCTCAGTCGGGGGGTGGTTCATCTTCAGGAGGTTCTGCATCAACCTTAGATTCCGATGGTGATGGTATTGTTGACACCATTGATGTAGATGACGATAACGATGGCATTTTAGATGCTGTAGAATGTGGTATTGCCTACTGCGCCGAGAGTATCATTAATGAAAGTTTTGAAGAAATAGTAATTGGAAGTTCTACCTATCGTATTACGCATGAAGATAATATTCCGGGTTGGAAAACTACAGCACCCGATAATCAAATAGAACTTTGGAGCGATGGCTTTAATGGCGTTCCAGCGAGTGATGGCAACCAGTTTGCAGAACTCAATGCCAACCAAACTGCAGCGCTTTATCAAGAGTTGTGTGTTTCTGGAGGGGCAAAGGTACAGTGGTCTGTTAAACACAGAGGAAGAAGCGGTACTGATGTGGCGGCCGTAAAAATTGGTGCGGATTTGGCATCGGCAACCACCGTAGAAACCATGTCTGACGGAACCAGTGCTTGGGGAAGCTATTCGGGCGTTTATGATGTTCCCGAGGGGCAAGATACCACCTTCTTCATATTTGAGGCAATTAGCACCGCTTCGGGTTCAAATTCAGTTGGAAACTTTATTGACGATGTAGAAATCATCATTTTAGAAGAGGCTTCCTGTGCTGATGCAGACGGCGAGGGGTCTGAAAATAAAGTCGATATTGATAGTGATAACGATGGTATTCCAGATAATGTTGAGGCGCAATTAACTCGAGGCTACATACCACCAAGCGGAACTGTAAATACCTCGGGAGATTATCCTGGTTTATGGGACAATTATGGCACAGGTTTAACTCCTGTTGATACCGATGGTGATGGCACTCCGGATTATTTAGACAGCGATTCCGATAACGACGGTACCCCAGATATTCAAGAAAACGGTATGGCCAATACATCAACCGCGGCCGATGCAGATAATGATGGGTTAAACAATGCTTTTGAAACCAACGGGGTAAACGATTCCGTTTGGGACGTGAATGAAGATATTGAAGATCCGACAGATTTATCCATTTTACCAGATGGCGATGGCGATTTATTGCTCGGGGGCGATTTGGATTACAGAGATGTGTTTGAGGTTAACCCACCATCGTTAGCGCTCATCGATTTTGACGGTGTGGACGATTATTTATCGAGAGACGCCTTTATTAATGGTTTGGGCAACCTTACCCTAATGGCTTGGATAAAATCAGGTACAGGAAATTCAACCGATATGGTTGTGGCCGGTGAAGATACAGGCAGTAAATTATGGCTTAAAAATGGCAAGAAACCCAATTTCACCATAAAAGTAGCGGGAGCTTCAGAAAAAACCGTTGGTTGCTCCTGCAGTATCAATCTCGGTAAATGGCATCATTTAGCGGCGAGTTATAACGGTACCACAGGAGAGGTAGTGCTTTATGTAGATGGAGAGGTAGTCGATTCGGCTAATATTGGGGCTGGAAAAATCATTGAGAATACCGGTAATTCCAATGGTGATTTTGAGATTGGCAGATTGTCTAGCAATGTCGCCGATAAACAATACTTTAAAGGCGATATTGATGAGGTAAGGGTTTTTAATGTGGCTTTAACCCAAAGTCAATTGCAAAAAATGATTTACCAAGAAATTGAAAACAATTCAGGATATGTTAAAGGAACTATTGTGCCCAAAAACATTGATGACGATTCCACCGGAAATACCCTCTCTTGGAGCAATTTGATAGCCTATTACCCGATGACCGATATTTTATCGGGGATAACCTTAGATTATTCAGATTTCGGAAACACCTTGCTTTTAAATAATATTACAACTGTACAAGAGCAAACAGCTCCCATGCCTTATGTAACTAAACAAGCAGGAGACTTATTGGATGCTAGTACCTGGGAGCATGGCGAGGTTTGGAACACCTATTTTCAAACTAGTGGAGGTGTGAATAACGATCACGACGATGATGATGATGATGATGATGATGATGATGATGATGATGATGATGGCGATGGTAGCAATAATGGCACTGTGTCGTCACAGTCAACCATCATTCAGATTAAGCACGATATTTCAATAAATGAAAATTTAGAAAACTTAGCTTTAATTATAGATTCGGGCAAAACGGTTACTGTTGGAACTGATGGAGAAGACTATTTAGTGAAGAATTCCTGGTGCTTAGAGTTAAACGGTACTTTAGATTTAATGGGCGATTCGCAGCTTGTGCAATCGGTAAATAGCGATTTGGTAACTTCTGCCCAAGGGAAAATACTTCGAAGACAAGAAGGTGTGTCAAGCCCTTATTGGTACAACTATTGGGGGTCGCCAGTAGGCCGAAAGGGAGCAACAGCACTCTCTGATAATAATGCAGCAACCAACAACGCCAATAACACAACGTTTAAACTTAACTTATTAAAGGATGAGTCTGGGTTTAATGTGCCGTTTACTTCAAGCTACTCTGGCAATGGAAGCATTAGTACAACATGGCTGTACACATTTATAAACGGACTAACGTATTGGGATTGGGCGCATATTTCGCCCAACAAAGCCATTAATCCGGGGGTGGGCTATACCCAAAAAGGAACGGGGGCTGCAGGTACCGAGCAACAGTATATTTTTGAAGGTAAGCCGAATAACGGCACCATTCTAATCGATGTAACCGATAAAGGTGGTCCAGGCTCCGTGCCCAACAAGACTAAAACCGAGTATTTATTGGCCAACCCTTATGCGTCGGCTATCGATATCCATAAATTTATCGACGACAATGCGGGGATAATAGACGGAACGCTTCAGCTATGGCAACAGTGGGCGGGTAATTCGCATAACTTAAACGAGTATCATGGGGGCTATGCCCAAGTGAATAAACTGGGAGCGTGCCGTGCATATCAATTCGTTGGATTTTATGGCGCCCACAATGGCTCGCAAGATGGAACGGTAGTACCTACACGCTACCTACCCGTGGGGCAAGGTTTTATGGCTGAGATTATTGCTGATGGGCAAGTAGAATTCAACAACAGTCAACGTGTATTTATAAAAGAATCTGATGCCGATGGTAGTTACGAACAGGGTTCTACGTTCTCAAAATCAACCAAAGCTAGTAAATCCTCAAAAGAGAAAGCGGCTAAAAGCGCGATGCAGAAAGTGCGTTTGGAGTTCAATTCAGTGGCTGGCCCTAAAACCAGAAGGGAACTTTTACTTGGGTTTAGCAATTACACTAAAGACGATTTTGATTTTGGATATGATGCCAAATGTACAGAATCAAACAATAACGACCTTAATTTGGCGCTTGATGGAAAAAATATGATCATGCAGGCCTATAGCCCTATTACCGAAGACAAGGTTATTCCGCTTAATTTTAAATCGTCTGGTAAAAACAGTTTTGAAATAAAGATATCCGAAAAAATAAATATATCAGAAGATCAGCCCATTTACATAAAAGATAATTTAACCGGTGAGTATTTCGATCTTTCGCAAGATGGAACTTATCAGTTTAGCTCAGAACCAGGGGTTTTTAATAGCCGATTTGAAATTGTTTTCCAAGACGAGCAACAATCCTTAAGCGCAGAAGTGGCTATGTCGCTCGAGAGTTTTATTTACTATCAAAACAGTAGTAAAACCTTTTATGCTAAAAAATTGAACAGTAAAGTTAGGCATTTTGCACTGGTAAATATGCGGGGGCAAAATGTGCTCGAAATGAGTAATGTAAGTACGGCTCAGCTCGAACGAGGTATTCGCTTTAATAACATGGCTACGGGAGCTTATGTGGTCTGTTTAAGAACCGAAAACAATGAAGTGTTAACTAAAAAAATTGTAATTAATTAATGAAAAATAACTTGTTCCCACATAAAATAAAACCTTTTAGGGAATTTTTGTGAGTAAATAATATAAACAAATAACATACTAGTTGTTTTTTGATGCCCCAAATCGATTAACTATGAAATTAAAATACTTTTTGTGCTTGTTTTCAATATGTCTGTTGGGTAAGATTAGCGCTCAAACTAATGCGCCTAGTATTCAAACCGGTGTTACTTTTCAGTGGAGCGATGTGCAAACCAATAAAAAACAGCCAGCAACTATTGAGAGTGTTACGGTGAATGGTATTGTGTATCTCAATTTTGGATTGCCAACGGCCTACGAACTTACGCAGTTGGGGCCAGATGGCCATGGGCAGAACAAAATCCTTAAAAACGGAACAAATGTAGAAACAACCAGTGCCAGTGCATCATGGGATGCTTCTGCATTAACCGCTTTTCAGGATTTAAACCTCAATCATTATTTTGGCTCTAGCAACAATGGACAAAATATTTGTGATAATTATTCCTCCGAATCCACAACAACAGCACAGCGCCAAACATTGTCTTACGGAACAGGTATATTGGCAACCTCAAGTGGGGTAATTGCGGTTACAGAACGTAATGCTAATAACTGTCTTCATATAGAACTTTTTGGTATTCCGGCCGGTGGCGGGGCAGAACAGTCTCTGGGTGAAACTTTTGTTAACCAAACATCCACCAAATGGGGTTTTGGAGGCACAGGAACTAGTGGTAATTTAGGGACTAATGGTGCAATTAATCCACCTCCTGGAGGTACAGATTATTGGTTGAGCGATAGAGTGGTAGAAAATGGCGGTACCATTGGTATTGCATTGTTTTATTTAGATGATATTGCACCAAACGGGTCACTCATTACCAAAGCGCAATTAACAGCTTCAACACGAGATCATGCCGATGGTAAAATGTTTATTTTTACTTTGGCAGATAATGATGAGGATGGGCTGAGTGATGTCGATGATTTAGACGATGACAATGACGGTATAAAAGATACTTCTGAATCTGGAGGAATTGATCCTTCCGCCGACCATGATACAGACGGTATTCCCAATTACAAAGATGCCGATTTCTGTACACTTAATGCTTATGGAATTTGTGAAAATCTCGATTTCGATTCAGACGGTGTTCCCAATCATTTGGATTTAGATAGTGATAATGATGGTATTCCAGATGTTTTGGAGTCGGGAGGTGTAGATGGTAATGCAGACGGAATGGCAGATGGTTCAATTGGTACTACAGTGGCAACTTACGGAATACCAAGTTCTGCCGGTTCGGGAACCACCCCCGTAAATACAGATAATAGAGAAGATTTCGATTTCTTGGATATTGATAGTGACAACGACGGGATTCCTGATAACGTTGAAGCACAAACTACCTTAGGGTATGTTGCGCCCTCTGGAACTGTAGCCGTTACCGGGGTAGATGTGGCATATGTATTAGGCATTGTACCGGTAGATACCGATTTTGACGGTATTTGGGATTTTGTGGATTCTGATTCAGATAATGATGGGCTCGATGACATCAAGGAAAACGGTATGGCAGATACGCTAACGGCTGCCGATGTTGATGGTGATGGTTTAACGAATGCTTTTGAAACCAACGGGGTCAATGATTCTAGTTTGGATGTTAATGAAGATATTGAAAATCCATCTAATTTGGCAATCTTACCCGACGCCGACGGCGATTTGTTCACTGGCGGTGATTTGGACTACCGCGACCTTTTCGATGTGAACCCGCCGTCGTCTGCGACGATCGATTTCGACGGAGTTGACGATTACCTGGACAGCGACCTGGACCTTG